>JAALKB010000097.1 GCA_011088265.1 Gammaproteobacteria bacterium | reverse complement strand
ACGATATGGTTCGCCCTGCCCCATAATTGGATCATCAATGTGGCTGCCATATTTCATGCCATTTTGATACCGGCAATAAAAAGGAGCTGCAATTCGGCGAGGTAAGCCGGCATTCAAATAAACTGAGTGCCTGATCAATGACCCCATTACCAGATTAGTCACCCCCTGAACTGACGGAAGGCTACCGGATAACTCCTGGTTGTGTTTTTGTCGACTGGCCTGCACCCCTGCAGACAATTTGCCATCAATAAATTCTTCACCTTCCAGCAACTCATTTACGACCCTTAGCTGATCAGCATTCAGCACCTTTTCAAGGTTGATCAGCATCAGAAATCACTGTGTTCAAGATAGTGTTCTATGGCTTCCATCTCTCCCCTTTCGTAGGAACCCACTAGCTTCTTTCCAACACTCAACCAATGCCTTCTTCCTCCATTAATCACATTCACCATTCCCTTTAGATCCCGCTGTTCATGGGCATCTTCATAAGCACTACAAAAACTGGGAAAAAGCTTCTTTCGAAGGGCGGTCATATTCGCGTAATAAAAATCAATCGAAGCCTGATCTTTGAGCGTAAGAAAAGCCGGGAGGGTAGTGGCGCAGTCCGCCAGATTGTCCCGCACCGCTCTCGCCTTCATTTCCTGAATGGGGTCCTCAAGACTGGCAACCATTTCCTGCCAACCCTCTCCAATAAGTTCCCCGGCGATTTGCTCGCCAATTTCGTGCAGAATGAGATTCTCTTTTTCATTCTCCACCATCTCATCCAGCGCACGGTAAAAGTCTGAGTCAAAATCATAATGAGAGACCGCCTCTCCCATTACGCCTTCTCGCTTTTTCCAGCTCCACTCTTCTACCATTGACCCAAGATAGCGTTTCAGAGCATCCTTTCGAATGTAGATTGATCTCCCCTGGGACATCGCTGGCGGGGCGGTGATACATCGAGCCAGCTCTGTGCCCGACACCCATATTTTGGCATTTTCGGTGGCTTCTGTTTCGACTAGCTTGCCGAGAAAATAAATTGGCCTGGCCCTCCTGCCCAGTCCACCACTATAAACATATCCTTTTTCAGTCAGAATATCATTGATTCCATCGTTATCAAACGGATCAAACTCCTGCCCATTGATGATAATTGGAACAAACTCCTGCTCTTCCAGTTCATCCCAAAGCGCTTCTTTTTCAACAATCCAGTTCCCCAGTATTTTCCGATCCGCTACCTGACCCAGTGGTACATCCACTGCCCAGCGAAATAGATCCCGCATTTTCATTAGATAAATGCATAAAGTGTCATCTCCTGCATAGCGGGCATCTGCAACATCACAATTACGCTGAACCGCGTCAATAATTTCCTGCATAGATACTGAATCTCTGTGGATGAATCAACTGTTCTGAGAGTGGAGTGCATACCCTCCCTAAGAGGCGTATGTTCAACGATACCATTACACTGTTAACATTCATTGTTGTCAACGGGGAGTATCCAGAACTGATATCAAAATTGCCAAATTTCCTACTTGGCTAGACAACCGAAGACGATATTTGTCAAACAACAACTATTCGACGAGTTTTACCCCATTCATCCTAACCGGTAATGGGATATTCCGATCCCGGTATTTTATAGATTCATTGTCATACCCAACACTAGGTTATCATATTGCCTGGTAGCCAAACCCAAGACATGTCCGGGTCATATATAGGCTCTTTTATTATTTTTTTAGCGGTAGATACCCGACTCTTATGCAAAAAGCCAGAATTCGAACAGGATGGAAAAACAAACAACGCCACATTTCCATCCCGGAATTTGCGAACGCACTATCAGCGATTATCTGGAGAATCTCGTTGAATGCAGCGAAAAATTTACACGATAAAGACTTCGTGTACGAAAATGACCAACAGCGAATTGGGGTCATTCGTGAATACCTATATTATTTCATTCACTGCGCAGATCGCCTGATGTTTGACCGACTGGAAGAAACCCAACGAACGGAATTTCTCACCGCACTATGTCAGGACTGTTTTCGCCATTATCGGGAAAACTCAACAGCAATCGTCGGGGCATCCATTAGCCAGGAAATATTTATTGAAGACCTTAATCAGACCATGATCGCCTTATCTGATTTTCGTTTTATCGATGACACACCGGGATTTGAAATGACCCGCTTGATTGGAGCCCGTATACAGGGGATTCTTGGAACCAGTCAAACTAACAAATGGGCCATTGACCAGGTAATGGACATTGATGGTCCAGAAGCCTACGATGTCTTTTATAAGTCATTCACCAGACTCAGAAGAAGCTCCGGATTTTGAAGAGGTAACATTAGTACTTTCCTGGGAGGGCATCAGAATTAACCCACCCCAGAATTAACCCACCCAATGTAACTAATAATACTAAAGTAGGAGCTAATCAGTTGAAGATTACTTATTCTGCCACTTCTCCGCATTCTCCGTATGCCTAGCCTTTCCATCTTCATACCCGGCTTCCCAGTCCTCTGTCAGGCGCTGTTCTTCAATTTGCGGGTTTCCGAGAAATCCGCTGACCCATCCTGCGACATAGTTCTTGCTGGTATTTTGTTGCTCTAGCTGCGTGATGGTTTCGTAGTATATGTTCGTCATCGGAGATATAGAAATCGCTGTTGAATTAGGAGACCGCCAGTCCCGATAAGCCAGCAAAAAACAATCATCGGGAAAGCGTTCTTTGGCAAGCAAGATCGAGAACAAAAGTCTGGGGCATCAATAGATGCTCGTCTGTGGGTTTTGGAAGATAACAGTTTCACCCTAGCGGGCACACTACCCTTTGGCATAGTGGCGCTCTATTTCTTCAGTAATATTCCAGACACACTGGGTTTCCGGCATAACAGTAACCAGATCGCCAGCGCGGAAATATACCGGATCATCATCCGCAGCGATGATATTTCCGGCTCCCTCAAGAATATAACTAGTTTCAGTATGATCATGGCTTCTCGCCACGCGACCCACGGGTTCTTTGACGAGGGGCCAGTCTTCAACATTTAACACCTCGAGTTTCATTGGAGACGGATCCTGTTCCACTAAAATTTGATTCATAATTATTTCGAATACACTCTTAAAAACAAAATGATTCTAGCACCTTCATTGGTTATCATCCTATGAAACCTCATAAGGGAAACTCCATCGCGCATATGATATCTGTTTTACGGGCTACTAATGGACACCCAGAACTCGAAATACTATCGTTCTCATGCAGGATCACTCCATTAAACATTCCGTTGGGCAGGGCATTTAACAGGTAATGAACAAACTTCAAAATTATGAACTCACCATTTTGGTGGGCATTGATGAACAACGAATATCCATCTGTGAAGACGTACTAATGGACGCAGAACCGATTTTTCAGAAGATGGATCATGACATGTCAAGAGGCTGGCAACTTGGCAGACAGTTTGTTCCCTCACCCAACAAACTCCAACGATGCCAAATCGCGGCAGATCGATTATTAACCGCATTACATACCGAAAACTCCGCATCCATGAATCTAATGGCGGGGTTTATTTTGAGTCGTCTGCCTGGCGTCGCTTCGGTTAACATTAACGACGAAGGAGAAACCAATGAAACCATGTTTTATAACACTGACAATGCACTGATCTCGTGAAAACATGCTCCAATTTCCGGGAATTAAAGCCCGGTTCTTTTGTTTATGCTCTGGATAACGCGCTGGATGAAGCAGTGTGTAGAACGATGATTGAAAGATTTGAATGTAATCTCGATCAGCAATATCAGGGAAGAATCGGACAAAATAGCCGCACCCAGGGGGACATAAAACGTTCCACGGACCTGCGTATTAGCGGACGGGAAGACTGGCGAGATATCGACGGTCTACTGCAAAAGTCCCTGGGCCAGGCTCTAGGATTACTTTCGGGATTACACCCCTTTTTCCAGGCTAACCGACTAAACGACATTGGCTACAACATGCAAAGAACGGACCCAGGAGAGTTCTATCACTGGCATGTGGACGGCGGCCCCGGCGACTTCAGCAAACGTCAACTGGTTGCCATCTGGTATCTAAATGACGCCCCTCCCTTGGGAGGAGAAACAGAATTCCATTTCCAACAACTAAGCATCAAGCCCGCCATGGGTATGTTGCTGCTTTTCCCCCATTCTGGACCCACCTCCATCGAGGAAAAACCGTAGAACAGGGAAATAAATACATCGCAACAACCTGGATTTGCGTAGCCTAACCAATCATCATTTTGGGTCATTTGGGGACACCCACTAATTGATCTGCCTAATCAAATTGTGGGTGTCCGCAATTGAATCTCGCATTCTTTTGAGGCATTCGAGAACCACGGATCTTGGGCAGGCCAGATTCAGACGAATCCGGTTTTCACCGTTGGCGATAAACATCTCTCCACCCTCTAAAATGACGCTGGCATTTTCTGCGAAAAAGCGCGTTAAATTCATAGTCTCAGGAAAATAAGAGCCGATATCAATCCATGCCAGATACGTGGCCTCAGGGACATTAAATTTTGCTGCCGGGAGATGCTCACTTAAAAAGGATTTCACCAATGCGAAATTTCCGTCAAGGTAAACACGGAGTTCGTCCAGCCATTCTTCGCCGTTTTCATAAACACCCCTCGCTGCTGCCAGACTGATTGGGTTCACCACCGGTAGGTTTCGTTCCTTCCAGCGCTCAGCTAACTCTGGATCCGGGATAACGATATTCGCTATTTGCATCCCGGCAAGGTTGAATGTTTTACTTGGTGCCATACAGGTAACAATCGAATGAGAGTCAGGATACAAACCCGCCAACGGCTGATGAGTGTTACCCATTCGCAATAAATCACAATGCACTTCGTCGGAAACAATTAGTACATCATTCTCAAAACAGATTTCCGCCATTTGACATAACTCTTCCCGATCCCAAACTCTTCCCGTTGGATTATGAGGATGGCAAAGGAAAAACAGCTTCAGTTTGGGGTCTGCTGCTTTTTGGCGAAAATCTTCTAAATCAATTCGATAGTTTCCGTCACAAATGACCAGAGACGAAGTAACCAATTCCCTTTGATGGCGGGTTGCGGCATGTTTAAAAAAACCATAAGCGGGAGTCAGGGTCATCACTTTTTCATCCCTGGCACAAACAATTTCAACGAGGCTGAATAACGCCGGGATGACGCCAGAGGAAATAAATAGCTGTTCGCGCTCGAAGCCCCAACCAAGACGTCGCATGGTCCACGAATTGAAGGCATTGTAGTAGGTATCGTCCATGTTGGCGGTGTAACCAAACACACCGTGTTCGATACGCCTCAGCATTGCATCTGTAGCAGCCCTGGGCGCTGGGAATGCCATGTCCGCGACCCACATCATAATGAGATCTTCCTGACGGTGGGTCAGATTAATCTCTTCTCCCTTGAACAAGTAGTCCCGATATCCGACCTGGGACATCGCATTAAAACCGTTACGGTCAATCACCTGGTCAAATCGGGAAGGCGAAACTGGGTTGTCAACGGATTGGGTCACAATAGAATATCCTGATTTTGGGTCTTTCTTATCTGAATCGATAAATCATAAACACTAAGACATCATGGTAAAGGCCATTATATTTTTCAACGTTCGGACTGAAGTAAGGATGTCCTAATTAACATCCCGCTAATTAACATCCTGATCAACAGGGGTTGCAGGTGGAGGAAATCCGTTTTGTCCTGGAAAATCCGGGGCAAGCTGCCGGGCATTGGGCATTTTCACCCACAATCTTACTAGCTTCCTTCGACGTTCCCGCTCTTCATAATCTTCAAATGCCGTACGCGAATGCATCACTGCGTAGTTGTTCGCGAATAATATCTCTCCAGGTTCAAGCATCATATCCAGACGAATATTCCTGTCATGAATGATGCTATCGAAGAGATCCAGTGCTTCAACTTCTACTCTGGAGAGAGGGCGGTTTTGAAGCTCGTGACCAAGCTCAATGTACTGTCGTAAATAACGACAGCTCAATTTACCGTCATGATAACTGAACACTGGGGCTTTGTTGGAAGAGTCTTCGCCCAGATGTGCATAGTACATTGGACGATAAAACAGACCGAGATACTCCGGGTATTTTTCAAGAATTTCGTTATAAACCGCTCCACAGCTAACCAGACTGGTTAATCCCCCGGACTTCGCCTTGCGAACACACATGAGCCCAAACACATCGGATAAGTCCGTGTGATAGGGAAGATAGGCATTGGTTTCATAAACCCGGGTCTCCTTCTTGCCAGGGTCCCCTACATTCATGACCATTCCCAACAGGTCTCCTTTAAGATTTTGGTACACTGGAGTACCGAGATGCAGACCTAGTCCATAGTTGATGATATTAATATCATCATCGTCATATTCTCCAATGGGCAACCCTCGCAACAATAAGAAACCCTTACCGTTCTCCAGTTCATCACTATAACGCTGAAGTTCACGGCTCAACCCATGAATGGGGAAATCGTCTCTGACAAAGTCTGGAAAGGTAAAACCTTTCTCCTTTAGAGCAATCAACGCCTGATCGATCATCGACACTGCATCATCGGACAAATGATAGATCCAGGAACTGTCATTGACCAAATCAGAGCCTCTCCAGGCGGCCAAACCCACCATCTTTTCTTTTAGTATCAAACCCATGGGTTCATTCTCAATTTTTCTCATTCTTCAATGAAATGAAAATAATAGCGCACAGAATCGTCACTCATATTCCCAGCAATGATACCGGTACATTCGCGACATTGACAACCAGTCAAGATCCTGGACACCTGAAGCAAATAAGCTGTATATCGCTTTTTGGCAAATTGCAAGCCATGTGAGAAAATGGTTGTTTTTAACCGGCCCAGTCCCTGGAAAACAGCTATTATGGGGAAAATGAAGGCAGCTAGCGTTCTAAAAAAGACCAGGGTTAAGTGGTGATGCCGCAGTGAGACCACCATCAATGACATAACATTGACCCGTGGCAAAATCAGACTCATCGGACGCCAACCATAACGCTAGCTTCGCGATATCCTCGGGTTTTCCCATTCTGCCTGCAGGATGGCGGGATAACGCATCCTTTTGGGCAATTATAGGATCTTTCGCTGCGGCAAAAGCGGCTTCTGCCATGTCAGTCAAAATCCACCCAGGGGAAATGGCATTACAACGAATGTGCGGCCCATGATCCACCGCAATGGAGCGGGTCAGACTGTGAACAAATCCTTTTGAAGCATTATAAATCGCCAACCCAGGGTCCGCGGTATTTCCGGAAATGGAGCCGATATTAACGATGGATCCTCTCGCAATCATATGGGGAATCATTTCCCGGCACATCAAAAATGTGCCTCTAGCATTCACTCCCATGAGCAAATCCCAATCCTCATCCGTGGTATCCAGGATACTTTTTTCTATTTGAACACCCGCATTGTTCACCAATACAGCCAATGGCCCCAAATCCTCCTGGCAACGTCGACATAACGCGGCAACTTCATCCGGTTTTGATACATCTGTAGTCGCCCATAACACCTCGTCTGGCAGGTTGTCTGGCTTCGGCCCTCTACCACAGGTCATTACCCTCGCCCCTTCTTCAACATATCGATCAACGATAGCTCGACCGATACCCTGTCGTCCTCCGGTCACCAGAGCAGTCTTACCTCTTAATGTCATTTGAGAATTGATCATATGTGGTAACCATTACGGGTTTTAAGCAGAAAGTAAATAACAGGGGTTGCCGAACAGGTCGCATCGTGAACAAAACCCCATCATTTTCGTATTCGAAAAACCAGACTAGAAGTTGACATTCTCCGGGCCTTTTAATGCCAGTCTTTTTCGTGCCTCTTCGGGGGTTGCCACCTGATATCCGAGCTCTTCGATAATTTTCCGAACTTTTATTACCTGTTCTGCATTGGATTTCGCCAACTCACCCCTTGAAATATAGAGACTGTCTTCCAACCCAACCCGGAGGTTTCCACCTAATATTGTGGATTGAGTGGCAAATGGCATCTGATTTTTGCCCGCAGCCAACACTGACCACTCATAGTCATCGCCAAATAGTTTGTCGGCAATGGTGTGCATGTGCATTAGATTATCGAGATCAGCACCTGCACCGCCGAGAATGCCGTAAATCATCTGCACGAAAAATGGTGGCTTAATCAGGCCCGCATCCACAAAATAAGCCAGATTGTACAAATGCCCAAGGTCATAACATTCGAATTCAAATCGGGTTCCATGCCCCTCACCCAATTCCTTCAAAGCGTATTCAATTGTTTTAAAGGTATTCGGAAAAATGAAATCCCGGGTCATCTCCAGGAATGGTTTCTCCCAATCAAACTTCCATTGCTCGTGTTTTTGCGCCAATGGAAAAATACCAAAATTGATAGATCCCATATTTAGGGAAGACATTTCAGGACTTGCGTACAGCGACGCAGCCAACCTCTCTTCAATGGACATTCCAAGCCCGCCTCCGGTTGACACATTCACTACGGCGTCACATCCGTCTTTGATGACAGGAAGAAACTCCATGAAAGTTTCAGGCCGATAATCGGGACGTCCGGTTTCCGGGTCTCTTGCGTGGAGGTGAATAATCGCGGCACCCGCCTGGGCAGCTCCTAGCGCTGCATCCGCGATTTCTTTAGGGGTAATCGGGAGGTAAGGTGACATCGTTGGGGTATGAATCCCACCGGTTGCGGCACAAGTGATAATAACGCTCTTTTGCATATCGTATTTCCCGTGTTGCACTTAATGTTGCATTTAAACTCTAAACTCTAAACTCTAAACTCTAAACTCTAAGTGTATAGGCAGTTGGCGAGAAATAACTACTCTATAAACGCATTTGCTGAACTTGGGCCGTCAACCCACCGTCCATTACCCACAATTGGCCAGACGCATATCTGGCTTCATCCGAAGCAAGCCAATTCACCAAATTCGCAATATCCACCGGTTTGCCATAGGTTCGGGTTGGATGAACATCCCGCACAGCCTGTTTTAAAGATTCAATATCACCCGAACTGCCGAAAAAACTCTGTAACATAGGTGTATCAACAAACCCAGGACACACTGCATTGACCCGAATACCTTCGGGACCATGATCACAGGCCATGGCTTTCGTTAGGGCATGCACCGCTCCTTTGGTAGCGCAGTAAGCAGCCAAGCTTGGGTCCGCAATAAAGCCATCATAAGACCCGAAGTTGATGATACTTGCGCCATCCGACTTTCTCATGAGTGGCATTGCATATTTCGCAGTCAGAAAAGTGCCGGTAACATTAATGGCAAAAATTCGATTCCAGTCTTCCAGAGAAGTTTCTTCAATGGTCTGCTCTATCTCTATACCCGCCGCATTCACCAGAATATCCAACGCCCCCCATTGGGCTTGCAAATTCTGGAACAATTCCTGTGCATGGGTTTCACTGGTGACATCGTATTCCCGAAATTCAACGCCCGTCTTATCGTCGCCGTTTTTCCGCAAATCCGCTGATACGACCTGGGCACCCTCAGCGGCAAAACGCTGACATATTGCAGCACCGATACCTCCCTCACCGCCAGTCACTACCGCGGTTTTTCCACTCAATATATTTGCCATTTATTAACTCTTTTTCTGTCTATTCATAAAATCCACCTGATAACCATACCAGGATACGACAACTCCTGATGGAGGTTAGTGATCAGCAGCAGAATTATTCTGCTCCGCCGCCGCCCTTCCTTTTAGAAATTCGATGATTAGCTTGTCCCTTTGCTCGGCAAGAGACTTAAGACTCTCTCCTTTTGATTCCTCCTCTATCCCTTGAGTCAATGCCTGAATCGTTTCAGGTGTAATCTGCACGTCTCCCAAATCATCCCACCAACGGTGAAAACTATCCGCATAGCGATCACAAAACTCCTGCATCCCACCTTCCCTGCTCCCAGATTAAATAACATATGAGGGCCCATTGCAGCCCATCTTAGCCCAGGGCCAGCCCAAACCGCTTTATCCACATCCTCAACAGACGCCACACCAGACTGGACCAGATAAATGGCTTCTTTCCAAAGAGCGGCTTGCAAACGATTCGCCACATGAGCAGATACTTCCCTATTAATCCGTATAGTCACTTTCCCAACGCTCTCGTAAAATGCTTCCGCCTGCTCAAGCACACCGGCAGCGGTAAGATCATTAGCAACCAACTCCACCAGTGGAATTAGATGGGGAGGATTAAATGGGTGTCCTAAAATAAATCTCGATGGATCTTCCCATCCGTTTTGCATCTCTTTTACCATCAAACCCGAAGCCGAAGACGCCACCACAGCATCAGGCATTAGTGACTTCTCAATCCGTCGATAAACTCCGTGCTTTATCTCAATTTTTTCAGGAACATTTTCCTGCACGAAGATCGCCCCTTTAACAGCCTCCTCTGGAGTAGAGTGGAAAGAATAATTATTAGCGTCGCCGTTTTTTGTCATATTCAAAGCCTCAAGGGTGACCCAGGCATCACGAATATAATCCTCAACCTGCCGCTCGACCCCTTCTCCTGGATCATAGACATTCACATGATAGCCCGCTGCCAGGAAAAGTGACGTCCAACTAGCTCCAATAACCCCAGCGCCCAGCACCGCAACAGACTTTTCATTCCCGTTATTCATGCTCAATTCTCTGTCGCGCCTTTATAGGAGTCCAAAACCAGGCCATGAAAATGATGAACCGCATGTTCGCTCATACCACTGCCTTCGGGGTCAACCATGTATCGGCCCTGTTCAAACGCAGGGGTACTCATTCCTCTTTGTACGCTCTCAACCAACCCGATATCTTCAGGCTGTAATACATCATCGATAAAGCGGATAGCCTCCTTTTCGCTCTCGTTCAACTCATCAGATTCAAAGAAAAAGTCGAAGACTTCATAGGTTTCTGTTTCACTCACCGGATAAAATCTCCAAACCATGAAGTTTCCTCGACCGGGGTACCTCATGAGCGTCATGTTGGGCCAAAGAAACCACACGGCATGGTCGGTAACATTCGCACCTTCGATGCTATAGGCGCTGTTATCCGATGACTTTGCTTTCGCCATGTGGCTTGAGTAAATCCCATGGGTTTTGACCTGGTAGGTCTCCATGTCAATTAAAGAACAAAAATCTGTATGGGCAACGGGGCAGTGATAACACTCTAAAAAATTATCTACCACCGCTTTCCAATTAGCATCAATGCGATAAGTTAGTCTTTTGGCAAAGGTGAGATTTGCAATGTCCGGCGCATAATGTTCGATTTCCCTCGCCAACCCCCCAGAAAGTGATGCTAGCGATTGGGCATTGGGATCGAGATTCACGAAAATAAAATGACAAAAGGTTTCCAGTCTGATTCCCGTTAGACAAATTTTCGACTGCTCGAAGTTATCGATGAATTCGCTACGTCGAACCTGGAACAATGAACCATCGAGCTTATAGACCCAGGCATGGTAAGGACAGGTGATCAATCTGGTCTTACCTTCCCCGCTTAGTAGCTCGTGGGCACGATGCTTACAAACATTATAAAACGCGTTGAGTTCGCCATCATCTGATCGGATAATAAAAATACTCTGGCCCTGGATATCTACAGTAATATAACTTCCAATTTCTGCGAGTTTCTCTTCATGGCAAACAAATTGCCATGTTTTTTTAAAGATCTCCTGCTTTTCAATGGCTAGAAAATCCGGATCAACATAACACGCCTTATTGATAGAGCTGGACTTTGCAGGCGCTGAATCGTATCCCTGACTGATCGCCGCGAACTGATCTTTACGTAAATACTGTTTCATTGACATTGATTCTCCAATAGTGCGTTGCGAACACCGCATTTCCGCCAAAAAGCCTACAAGGAAAAGAAATATATAAGTTCGAATCGATTAAGGAGTGATATTATTAGACATATTTTTGATCTTTGTTGCATATTGGACGCTCATCAAACCCCAGCCTACTCGAAACTAACGTACTCCATCGGCATGCTGCTGTTGCCTGGGTTTAATAGCGCATCCGCGTTCTCATTTCTCGACCCATTTCGGGTGGCTAACTATATTCATAGTCGAAAACTCTATCACTGGGATTTCCTCTCCCTAAAAGGGGGTGAAGTTAATGCGAGCAATGAATCCATCGTAGCAAACACCTGCTCTTTTTCCTCTGCTAGCGCAAACTACGACCTCGTGGTGGTCAATGCCAGCTGGGCCCCAGAGCGATTCCAAAGTAATGGATTAAAAAAGTGGTTGCTGGACTCAATCAGGAACGGAGCTACATTAGCTGCCATTGATACCGGCGCTTTTGTATTGGCTTATTCGGGATTACTTAAAGAGTATCGGGCCACGGTTCACTATGAACACATTTCAGCGTTTTCCGAACTCTTTCCGGAAACCAGTGTCGAGGATGTGCTCTATGTTGCCGACCGGGAAAGGTTGAGTTGCGGGGGCGGCCTCGCCACCGCGGATATGGCACTTCACCTGATTCAGAACCATCAAGGACTGGAGCTTGCGAATGCGGCAGCAAAATACCTATTAAAAGATCGACACCGAATGGGAAATGAGGTTCAGGCTGAACACAATCCAGAACCCATGGGATATTCCATGCCGCGAAAACTGCGAGAAGCCGTTGTACTCATGGAACGGAACCTCGAAGAGCCTCTGGGCACCCTGGAGATCGCCACACTTGTTAGTTGCTCCCAGCGGCAACTGGCGCGCCTATTCAAACGGAATACGGGCATCACCCCTATCCGCTATTACATCAATCTGAGACTGGATCGAGCCCGAGGGCTCATCACCCAGACGGACATGCTAATCGCCGACATTGCCAGCGCTTGCGGTTTTGGAACATCAGAACAGTTCTCTCGTTCCTACAAAAAGCACTTTGACATCACTCCAGGAAAAGATCGAATTGAAGGACGCATTCCTTTCCAGTTTCGATCATTCCCCTCTCACGCCGGACTGAAAGAATAGAGACAAAAACAGGCTTTTTATAAAACCAGAGTTAAACTGTTCTGGTCAAACCCAATTGCTTTACTAACCTTCGCAGTTAGGTCGGGGCTGTCCAAAGGCAGGTTGATTTGACGTAGCGGAATTGCATACCTGAATTAAAAAAAGCCCGAAAATAGTACATTACATTACACACATTCCAGTTACTGATGTTTTGGTTGAACGCGGTTGCTCCACGAAACATGCCGTTCATGTCGGTTACGTTGGACACACTCCAATTACCGATGTTTTGGTTGAAGGCGCTTGCATCAAAAAACATTTCATCCATGTTGGTCACGTTGGACACATCCCAGCTGCCAATCCCCTGGAGGGGACTTGCAGAACTATAGCGCATTAAGAGTCTACTCATGTCTGTAATATTGGCGGTATAGAGTTGACTTAGTTCGTAAGATTGTCCATCCTGGGATGTCACCTGCAAGCTTCCGTTTTGAACTGCTGTGCGAATAGATTCCCTATTTACGCTTAAAAGGTCCGCACAAGGGCCGCTCAACCCAACCGTATTTAGCAGAGATGGATATTGTGCAAGATCACACGAATTCACAATAACGTCGCCACTTATTTGAATGGGTGTTGAAACGCTAGTGGCGCCTGTTTCACCAATCGTGAGAGTCAAGGTGAACGAATAGTTCGGACCTGACATAGTGTCGTAGCCACTGATTCTGACATAGTTAACTTCACCCGCTGCCAAGCTTAATGGAAGGCCTCTTACCCAAAGACCACTCACATTATTTATATTGCTAAATGGCGTGGTAGGCCGAGTAATCCTAAGCGTACTATCCCCGGTGTTCTTCAACCTAACGTATATGATAAGCTGCTCTCCCCATGCAGTCGGTTCGGCTATTGATAGATCAATGCTTCCACCTGATGAAACAGGTAAGCTAGCGATCGCCGTGTTCCCTGAGCAAAGTGGCGCTGGCTGGCCGAAATACGGAATATTTGAGAGCGTTGAACCAAGGTTAAACCCTTGTGGCTCAGTGCCTATTTAGCACACATTCCAACCCGTTAGGTCTTGGTTGAATGCTGCCGCCTCCCCAAACATATAGTTCATCTTAGTGACATTGGACACATCCCAAACACTGATATTATCGTTAAACGTGCTAACAGTTGAGCCGTTCCTGTCATAAAACAGATTACTCATATCCGTTAAATTACCTACGTAAACTTGACCGAAGTTGTAGTTTGTTCCAGAACTCGTGTCTTCTATGTAGTCCGTCCTGAAAAAAGGCGCGATGTCGTTAGCGATCATGCGTCATT
>JAALKB010000096.1 GCA_011088265.1 Gammaproteobacteria bacterium | reverse complement strand
GCGTCGTTGGATATATGATTATAAAAATCGGCTTCTTCTCTTGTTTGCAATTGGTTGGTGGTTTTATCGAAATCGATTTGTGGGCTAATATCAATGCCAAATGAAGCTGCTTTTGTTACTAATTTAGCCTTGTGCCTGTGATGACCCTCCTTGTCCAATATCACAGGAATCGTGGGTAAGAGGCCATTTAAAGCAGCGCCAGAAGGATTCGCAGAGGCGGCCGGATCTACTCCATCAGCCAAAACCCCGGTTTGTTGACAGTGGGCCATCCAGTCATCTTGACTAAATTCAGCACCTAACCTGGAGGGTCGATTCACCCAATACCACTGCATAATTGGCTGCCGCCCATCGTTGAAGGGCTGAAGGAAAATCACCATTAGTTCCGACTGCGGCGAATCGATTTCCTGAACATAGAAATACGTTTTTTCTTTTTTGTTTTCAATCATTTTGATCACCATCGAAAGAGTTATCCAGCTGCGTGTGTTGCAGCTCAAAGAAGGATAGCCATAGCCTTGCGTGAAGTGCCGACCTGGCTACGACTACCCTGGCAAGGATTTGAAGTCGTTATTCTTCTCTGTGAGTAAGTCGAAGAAAGAATTTCACTCTGGCTCCTTCCGCTTTTGAATCCAATTCAAGTTTGACGATAACGGACTTCGCGTTTTCCGCGAGCCGAAGCTCGATTGGGTTAGATTGGATTCCTACCGCCACCTTCCCCGCGGATCTTCCATCAATAGAGTATTTAACAGCTGTGTTCGAAAACGGTTTTCCATTTTTGTCCTTCTTCTTGCTGTTAAGGATTTCCAGGGACATGATGAATCCTTTTTTCGGCGTAAACTCAAATAAGATGTCTCTTTTGATCACCTCTTTTCCTTTCACAACCGCAGTTCGAGGCAAACTTCTCTTGGTGACATTTTTCGGTAAATTCCTTAACCCCTCAAGATCATCCGCCGATACAGACACATCAGTTTCTTCAAGATCACTGGCTTTAATTTCAATCACTTCGGTATCTACTGCTTCGTTCATTTTGAGTATCCTCTGTTGAATTTACGAAAGTTATCCGATGGGATAACGGCGCAATATCAGTATCCGAAATTGAAAAAATCCAAGCTATCCGATTTCTCTGAAGTTTGATCCGGGATTCAAAAAAACAGATTTTTCAGAAAAAAAGACCCATTTATATCGGGGGGCAGTAGAAGAGAAACGATTTCCACTGTGTGGTTTTAGTACCAGGAAAATTAAAAAAACAAACTTTATACTCTAGCCCGGCCAGGGAAAAAACAGGGAAGAGTGTTGAGTCAGAAAGCGTCTCAACGACAAGACCCGATGAAAAAATCCATCGCAAACAGGAAATTGGTAATCTTATGAAAGCTATACCGGCCTACTGGACTGGGGTTCTTGCTAATGTTCCACTTGATGATCATCCATGTGATCGACCTGGTGATCAACTGCACGATTAATTGAGCGATCAGCCAGTTGAAACAACCAAGGAAGAGACTTCTTTACCGTATCAAATTTCAATTGATTCGGTTTGCACAGGAATGCAAAGAGAAATTGAAATATCCCCTAATATGCATCGCATTAGATTTTTGATCGAACCTCCGAGCAATAAATCCATGGGATATTCATCCATTACAAACTCCCCGCGAGGCTGAAAACCTGAAAACGGAAGCCACCCGGTGGAGAAGGAATACCAGGCTTTTTCGATGCGTTTAATCCGTCCAGTGACGCTCGCCCTTGCGACGACTCCCTGCTCCAGTTCTCTTCGGAAAAAAACCCTGGGTAGAGGCTGCTCTAACGGCTCTGGCAAACAAATCGCACACTCATAACGATAGTTGTCGTCACTAATCCCTTCCCAACTATCAAACCATAATCCAAAAAAACGGGCCTGATCGAGGCACACTGAAGCCGTACTTGCCCAGGTTAGAAACTCCTGCCATGGCTTGTAGACCTCCCTGACCGGTCCGTAGAACCGAAGACAAATAAATTCTTTTTTGCCCCAGGTTTCAGTAATTACCTCAGGAGTTGGAATATTTTTATCTTCGAATGTCAACCCAGGTTTTCTGCTTGATCGTCCTTTGAGAAAGGGTAAATTCAATTCTTTGTGACGATAGTCTTTTGGCGTCATTCCATAGAACCGTTTAAATCCCCTTGAAAAGCTTGCATGGGTTTCGAATCCACATATCCCCCCTATCTCCCCCACAGGCCAGGATGAATACTTAAGCAGTGCTGCCGCCCGTTCTACTCGCAATCGAAGACAGTGTCGGGCCATCGTTTCCCCAATCACAACTCTAAACGATTTATGAAAATGCGACACAGACATACCGACCTGTTTCGCTAGTTCGTTTACGGACGGTGGATCAAGATAGCGATTTTCCAAAATTCGAACCGCCTTGTATATCCGCAACTGTAGTGACTCCTGCGTCTGCTGTTTTCTGCCCAGTTCCTCGCTGTTCTCCAATTTCAACTACCCATTCAGGAATTAATGATCTGACTAAACTACCAGGTTTTAATGAGTCAAACTATCCGATTCCTCTTCAATTTATCCCTTCGCTAGTTTAAAAAAACACGATTAAAATAGTCGATTTATTTCAAACCATGGGACTCATGGACCTACTGGTTATCAAGGGCTTACCCATCCGCCGCAAGCGTCCAATATCGCTCCGGTGACATAGGAAGATTCGTCAGACAATAACCACATCACTGCATTTGCAATTTCAGGCACTTCGGCGGGCCTCCCCAGGGGGACCTGTTCTATCACCCCGTCGAGCCACTCCGGGTTAGATCTGGCCCAGTCCATACTGAGTTCGGTCATAGTGGCACCAGGCCTGAGAGTATTTACCCGAATCCCTTCTTTTGCCTGTTCTTTTGCCAATCCCACAATAAAAGTATCCAATGCGCCTTTGGATGCAGCATAATCTATGTAACTTCCCGCTCCGCCATGTTTTGCCGCCGCTGAGGAAATGTTAACGATCACTCCCCCTGAGCCACCATAACGTTTGGCCATGCGTTTAATTGCATGTCTGGCGCAGAGAAATGAACCAAGTATGTTGACTGCAAATACTCGACTGGTTACTTCAGAATCGATGTCCTCCAATCGACTTACCAACCCGTTCACTCCTGCATTATTCACCAATGCCGTCACCGATCCGAGCTGCTGATCCACGGTTTCAAACATCTTTCGAACCTCACCATCAATAGAAACATCAGCTTTAACCGCAATACTTTTTCCACCTGCATCCCTGATTTGGTCCACCACTCCCTGGGCTTCTTCTTTGGAGTGAGAATAGTTGACACAAACGGACCAACCTCTTTTTGCTGCGATTCGACACACTTCAGCGCCAATACCCCGACTACTCCCCGTAACTATCAATACACTCATTAATTACCCCCTGGTTCAGCTACTTCTGACACGGTTTTCTAAAATTGATTCAATCCGGCACGCTAATCACCGTTCATTAGTTGCTTCACTAGCTAGTTCATTAGCTGCGACTCAGTGTTGGGTGGACTTTCTTACTTCATCCACAAACAATTCTGCCACCGGCCATAAAACGGAAAACATTTTCTCCAGCAAAGCCGGAGAGGTCGCCGAGTTCGGGCAGTCTTCTGGGGTATGAAATAGATCATTCGCACCCGCGATGGATAGCATGGGGCAGTCGAAGTGTGCCCAACATTCAGACTCACCAACCCAACCAGTCCGGTCTTTGGCATTCAGGGGTCGTGTGATATCCAGATCAATTTCGTGAAACAATTCTTGCATTTTATCAATCGCCGAAACCCTACCCTCGCCCGTTTCGATATTTCTTTCAGCGATATTTGTCGTCACCTGCATATTTGTTGTCAATGCATTCCTTTCGGCATTTGAGGCAGCTCCGACACAGGAACCAATATGGAGCACCCCCCGGGGCGCTGACTTCATTTGGTTAACATGGTGAAATCCTCCCAGATAGCCCAACTCATGGCCTGAAGTCACCACCAACTCCACGGACGTGTTAGTGGATATTCGCTCTGCTAACAACAACGCCAAAGCAAGTCCCGTTCCTCGCTCTCCGGCACACCCAAACCAACCAGATATTGGAGTTGTAATCACCAGGGGATCTGAGTCGTTCTTATCTCCAAAGCGGCCGAGCAAATTAAAGCTGGTTCCAGAAACCAACCGAGCTGAATAATCCACTTTTATTACATTGGATGTGGACACCAAATCAATATCCCCGGGAACGAGAAGCACTGGCATTGATAGTTGTTTTTCTGGAGAAACATTAATGCCATACAATGAATCCGTCGTGCACCTTGTACCTAACACCAGCGCCCTGGATCCACTCTCTCTGGCCTGTACGACATGCTTCTCTATTTTCTCCCACACCCGTTTTTCATCATCTTCTATTTCAACGGTCTTGACTGCCACATTCGTTTCCTCGAATAAATCATGTTTCTCTTGACCCAGAGATTGATAATAAAGTGGCAACGAAGAAACAACCTGATTTGACACCATAACCTTGCATTGCGCATCATATCGTGGAAAGGAAAAAGGGACTCGTTCAACGGAACCCAGTTCTTGCATTAACGCTTCATACCAGCGCAGGGTCTGCTGGTCGCTTTCGGTACCTGTGCGGTGGTGATCGAGGGCGCCATATTGCTGAACAATTTGATAGGGAGTAGGCAACATCCACTGGTTCTCCGATTTTGTTTCTTTGACTTGAATTTCTGACAGTCTGTGAGCTGACAGATCCGGGATCTTGGCATTTTCGCCAGGATGATTAACAATAGTATGGCGAAATCCATGAGAATTTATAGAAAACCATGAGGATCCATGAAAACCGTGAAAATCCGTGAAAACCTCAGAATAGCCAATTTCTTGAAATAGATAATACGGGAATGACCGAGAAAGAACACACAATTGTGAAGATCCAGAGTCTGGAAGGTAAAGTACTTGTCACATGGTCTGATGGTTCGGTTTCCCCTTTTCACTTTATTTGGTTAAGGGACAACTGTCGCTGTGCAGACTGTGGCGAACCCACTATCGGACGCCGAACCCTAAGACTCACTGATCTCTCCCTGGACGTTCGCCCAACAGACATAACCGTCAACCACTATGCGAACCGGCACGGTTCCAGTAGGGAGAGCCCAAGCTGTCTGAAAACGGATCAGCCAGGCACTGGCCAGGTAGGGATAGACCAGTCAGGAATAAGCCAGTTAGCAATAAAATGGAGCGACGGCCATGAAAGTATATTTTCCGACCACTGGTTGCAAACCTATCGGTATGATCGCCCTTTCCGTATTTCACAATGCTTCAAGCCACCACTATGGGATCGTCCGATTCTGGAACACCCGCCAGAAATGCTCTTCGATGAGGTAAACAGCAGCGATGACTCACTATTGGAAATGTTGTGTCACATTCGGGATCATGGTTTGTGTTTTTTAAAGGGAGCCGAAGCAAAAGATGGTGTGCTGGAACCTTTCGTAAACAAAATCGGTTATATCCAGGAAACCAATTTCGGTCGGGTCCAGGATCTGGTCATTGATCGTACCAAACCTAGCATCGCCAATGATGTTACTGCTTTAAAAACCCATACCGACGAACCTTATCGAGCATCACCGCCTGGCATTCTGATGTTTCACTGTATCGCCACGGACGTCAATGGCGCTGGATCTTCTACCTTTATGGATGGTTTTCAACTGGCTGAAATACTTAGGCAAGAGGATCCAGAAGGGTTTCAGGCCCTAGCCCAAAACCGACAAACCTATCGGCGACATTTCGCCGGAGACGTGGACCTGGTAACCGAGTTTCCCGTTATTTCCATTGACGAATTCGGCAACATTTGTGGCATACGTATCAATGATCGCGTTGCATCACCGCTTAATATCGACGAAACCCAGATCGAAATTTATTATCGCGGTTTAAAACGTTTTCTCCAACTTACCGAGGACCCTGACCGCATGATTTTACGGATATTGCAACCCGGGGATATCGCGATTTTTGACAACCACCGCATCCTCCATGGCCGAACAACGATTTCCATGAAAGGAAAACGCTGGTTGCAGTGGATGCAAATTGAAAGGGGTGATTTTTACAGCACCCTTCGCATCACCGCCGACCGGTTGAATATTCCCCGCGACGCTAATCCGCTACTCAGAGGGGCTTATAGCTAGGATCTAATGATCCAATTTATTACTGGGTCCATCATTCAACCCATCATTAGATCTGAAGCAACACAAAAAAAGTAGCTTCGTCGTTATGCCCGTAGCCGTTTATTGTCCGGGTCATAGGGAGGCTGCTCCAGTATTTTTGCCGCCACTTCTTTGCCAAGTATTAACACAGAAAGTGGTGAACCATCTGAAGGTTGTCTGAAATAAGCCAGCGCCAGCGATTTTCCCACCCGATGTCCAAAACTCCCGGAAGTTACCAGCCCAATGGGTGTGTTGTTTTGCAAAACGGTATGAGCATAAAAAGGATCTTCGGCATTCTCATCCAGCTCCAGTAAATGCATTTGCCAATGATCATTTTTCTGAGCTCGATCCAACATGGCCTGTTTACCAACGAACTCCCGGTTTAATGGTTTGACGAAATGATTGACACTGGATTCGAGAGGAGTCCTTTCCGTGGTGAAGTCCGCTCCCCAGGCACGATACCCTTTTTCAAGACGCATCGCATTCATGGCAAATGCACCATAAAGTCCGATATCATATTTCTGACCCGCCTCCCACAAAAGATCGAAAAGGGCGGCCTGTTGCTCCATGTCAGTGTGCAGCTCCCAACCAGGTTCTCCCACATAGGAAACCCGTAAAGCGTCAATAGTCACCCCTTCCAGGGAAATTTTCTGACAGGTCAACCAGGGAAAAGCGGATTGGGAAAAATTCACGTCACAAAGAGATGACAGAAGCATTTCAGCCCTGGGGCCCATTAGGCCCAATACCGCCTTTTCTCCAGTGACGTTTTCGATTTTCAACATTCTGTATTTTTTCGCTTTTTGTAACAGTAAGTCCTCATCATGGCGCTCCGCGGCGGCCGCACTCACAAGATAGTATTTATCATTTGCCAGTCGGGTAATGGTGAACTCACTGGCGACTCCTCCCGATGGCGCCAGGGCATGAGTAAGAACAATATCGCCAACCTTTCTGGGAGCAACATTGGCACCAAGGCCATCAACAAACTGACCGGCATCAGCACCAGAGACAATGAATTTGGAAAACACACTGAGATCTGCAATCGCCACACGTTCACCTACCGCTTTACATTCCCGAGCTACGGACTCGAACCAATTACATCGCTGAAAACTCAATGTGGACTCAGCTTGTTGACCATCTCCTGAAAACCAATTTGGCCGCTCCCAACCATAGGCGACACCAAAAACTGCACCCCTTTCTTTTAGGCGATCATGGATAGGTGTGGTTTTCTTTTGTCGTGCGGCGGGCCGTTCTTCATAGGGATAATGAATACCAAATTGAGCAGCAAAACACTCCACTGCTTTATCCACCCGATAGGATCGGTCCGCAAAACCACCAAACCGCCTAGAGTCAATGGCTAGAGCATCCGCGGGAGGCTCTTCGCCCACCATCCACTCGGACAGGAACTTCCCTGCACCTCCACCTTCCATGACCCCCATACTGGAACCGGTTAATACCCATGCATTGGTCAAACCAAAGGCGGGGCCAATGAGCGGGTTAGCGTCAGGGGTAAAGGTAATTGGGCCATTGACGATATTCTTAATCCCTCCTTGTGCAACCCCAGGCACTCGTTCCATACACTGGGCAGCAATGCCCTCAATTCTTTCAAGCTCCGGCGGCAATAGTTCCATACCAAAATCAGAAGGAACGCCATCAATGGACCAGGGTTGTCCATGGGGTTCATAAGGGCCGATGATCACACCATCTCTTTCCTGTCGGAGATACCAACTCTCATCAGGGTCGCGAATAAATGGCATCTCCTGATCGAGCTGAGCGAACTGCTCAATGCGATCGGTAACAATGTACTGATGCAACATCGGTACCACCGGCAGATCAACTCCCATCATCAGGCCGACTTCTCGGCACCAGGTCCCCGCAGCGTTGACAACGTGTTCCGCCCGAATGACTCCATTCCTGGTGTGGACCAACCATTCACCATTCACTCGCTCTACGGATTCCACCGCGTTTTGCCGATAGATTTCAGCCCCTCTGTTCCTTGCTCCCCTAGCCATGGCCTGGGTTGCCTGACTGGGATCAACGTAACCGTCTAACGGCTCGTGAATGGCACCTATCAAGCCTTCTGTTTGGACCAATGGGTATATTTCTTTGAGCTCCGAGGGGCTCAAAATATTGAAATCAAACCCAACGAATTTCCCTAACCCTTGCACATGTTTAAACTCATCCATTCTGTCCTTTTTAGTAGTTACCCTCAATGCGCCGGTAGCATGAAAGCTCACAGGTTGGCCGGTTTCGTTTTCTAGAATAGACTTGTAAAGCGCCACGCTATGGGCCCGTAAATTCATGATGGTGATGTTGTGCGCATAGTGAGTACATAGACCCGCCGCATGCCAGGTTGAGCTGGCGGTGAGTTCGTTTTTTTCCACTAACACAACATCATTCCAGCCCAGTTTGGTAAGATGATAAATCAGCGAACACCCCATCACTCCGCCACCAATAACAACCACTCTTGCTGTATCTTTCATCTGATTATTCCTATTTTCCGGCTTTCACTCGAGGCAGTTTCATTCAAATTATCAAAGGTTCGGGCAATTATATTTTCGGGGCTGTTTTAGATCCAGACAGAGAAGAATAGCATGCCAACGTAATCCCTATGATCAGATTTCTATCGAATATCTGAACCACGCCCGAGTCGGCCCTATCCGGAAGTGTTGTTAGAAAACCCTTGCAAAAATACCATTGGCCCAGACATGGGGAACCCGGAGCGCGATGGGCTAGAATAGGGCAAAGTATCTGCATCATGAATTGAGTAATTGCCATATTTGAGAAGTTATGCGAGTCTCCCTGGATTAATGGCATCTGGCAAACAATAATTAAGTGACCAATCATCCCATGCTGGAGCTCACAACCACACCGATTACCCCTGGTATTGGGGCCATCGTTAGGAATCTCAAACTCTCACCGGATCTCGGCGAGGAGACCATCAATGCCATCAGGGTCGCATTGTCAAACCATCTTGTACTGGTCTTCCCGGAACAGAACCCTGATGTATCAGAATTAAGAGACTTCACCGCTCACTTTGGTCCCGTTTTTTTGCATCACAAAGATGAGGGTGTGATACACAGCGAAGGCGTGCCGGAAGTATTGGAGATGGTAAAAGAGGCGACAGGCAACCGCCTGTTTGGGGATTCTGATTGGCATGCCGACGTCACCTTTCGCAATCCCGGAGCATTATTATCAGTACTGCATGCCCAGGAGCTTCCTCCCTGCGGAGGAGATACCGGCTTCGCGAATACCATTAATGCCTATCGCGCCCTCAGTCCGGGAATGCAAGCGCTGGCACAACGGTTAGACGCTGTTCACAGCTATAGCGGCAGAGGTCAACCAGATCACCCAACAGAAACTGCCATACACCCGGTGGTAAAACAACATCCAATAACCGGTGAAAAAGGACTCTATATCAATCGGATGTTTGCCACCCGGTTTCAAGGCATGACTCCTGAAGAAAGTGAACCACTTATTGATTTCTTCGACCGGCATATGACCCGCCCGGAGTTTACCTGCCGGATTTCCTGGCAAGTAGGACAAGTTGTGATTTGGGATAACCGATTCACCCTGCACTACCCTATTAACGAATTCACCGGATACCGTCGACGATTGCTGCGCTGCACCGCAATGTGTGAACCCACCTGAACTTTTATCTAACAAAACCATGATCGATCACCTAAGCACCTATGCCACCGACTATGAAAAAACCCGATCTTTTTATGAACAGGTTTTTGAGCCATTGGGCTATTCGTTGGTCGCTGAATTCACCACCGATGAGGAAGACGATGACTTTCCTGGCCGACGTGTCTGTAGCTTTGGCGAAAACAGCAATTCCACGTTCTGGGTGATCGAAACCAGGCGCCAGGCCACCTCCAGACACATTGCATTTGCCGCATCATCGAGCCAGTCGGTCGATGAATTTTATCAGGCTGCACTGAAGGCCGGTGGTAAGGAAAACGGAGCACCGGGCCTCAGACCCCACTATCACTCACAATATTATGGCGCTTTCGTTTTTGATCCAGACGGAAATGATATCGAAGCGGTTTTTCATGGCCACTAACGATTAGTTTATTGTATTGCTTTTTCCCCTCTGGTCTTTGGCCCGACCTCTAGACCTGACCCTAGCCCTGGTTGCTATGATCGAACATTCTTAATGGTTGCATCCAGAAACTTAACAAGGTGCTCCACGATGATCGGTTGAATTGAGGACGGATGATTGTGACCTACCCCCTTTAGCACCACTAGGGTTGAATTTGATAATCTATTGGCCATGTCTTCGCCATGTTCAAGGCTAAATATCGGGTCTTCATCTCCATGAAGAATCAATGCTGGGCACTTTATTTCCCAGGTACTCTCAAAAAATGGCGGAGTAACTAATCTAGACATCACCATTCGCGCAGTACCCCGAGGGCAATACATTCTGTTTACCGAAGTCGTGGCACTTTGCTCGGCTTCTTTTTCGTCCATAAAATGAATAGATCCGTTGGTTGCCATACGTAGTGCCTTAATGGCGGCGATTTTCTGTTCCTGAGCCTCATACTCCAGAGTTGCATTAAACATCGCCTGCTCCACCTCTTTTTTCCGGGCCGGTAGAGCTGGGTTGTAGTTGCTCCCCTGAAGACAAATCAAACCCAACACCTTTTGAGGATCCTGCAAAGCCAATAGCTGAGCCACCATCGCGCCGTAGGAATATCCCAAAATAAAGGCTGATCCTATTTTTAGGTGGTCCATTAATAGCACCGCATCTTCTGCCATGTCATGACCTGTATAAACGCCTTCCAGCTTTTTCCCCTCTGCCAACCTCTGCAAAGCGAGTGCCAAATCCCCATATCCAGTGTCTTCAAATTTCGTAGAATACCCGGCGTCTCTTAATTCATACCGCACCACGCAATATCCTTTCTCCACTACGGGCTCATAAAGTCCTACGGGCCAGTCAGTGATGTTGTCGGTAATACCCAGAATCACGAACACTACGGGAAGTGATGGATCCCCATGAATTTCGTATTCGAGAGAAACGCCGTTTTCCAGAGTTGCGGTACTCATAATATCAACCAATAGTTCGATAAAAGTTAACGGCTCAACAAATAGCCAATGAGTCTTTGCATCAATCAGACTTCTTCGATACTGGCTTCAATGATAGCGGCTTCAGCGCGCTCAATCCGGTCGAGTATCAGGTTCGACAGGGTGTAATGCATTCCATCCCAAAATGGTGAATAAAACTGGCTATCAAACGCTGGAGACTTCCGAGCTCGCTGAATCGATTCGCAAATAATGTTGTCTTCCTTACGGGCAAGGATTCCCTTTTTCGCAGCCAGCATTCTATCTTCGGCCAACTCGGGGGCCCTGGCTCCTTTGTGGTGAAAGAACGTTGCGACAATTTGTTTGCCCATGCCAGGACCCTCGGGAAGAAAAATGGAGATGCGGGCGGTATCTCCCAATATGGTGGTCACCCAATTGGGAAACACATTTGAGATCGTATTGACGGCATTATCGCTCCCGTTCTTGCACAAAATCGCCGGCAGATTCGACTCACCATAAAATGAAGTACCGATGGTGTTGTCATAACACAGACCCAGGTAGCCGGAAGGATCATTGATTTCGGTGTAGGTTTTATTGCCATTACCATCAACTCTTGGACTATGAGGCGAATTCCGGTACATCGAATGCACAAAACTTTCATGATAAACGTTTGGGGAATAGTTCTCGTAAACCGTTTTCCAATTTGACTTAATCGTTAGCGTATCAATCAGCGGTTCATCGGAGTGATTCACACCAATATGGATTCCATCCAAATCAAGATAGGAAAGATGATCGATTACCGCGTAATTCGCTGTTTCGAACTCTGTCATCTGACTACCAGGGTAGATGAAAATAGTCCCCAACCACTCCTGACAGGGAATCTCAACCAGATCAACGTTTAACTCACCAGGAAAACCTTTTCCTGGAGTTTCAAAACCATCCCAGAAATTAGCTGTCATCAATTTTCCATCAAGGCTGTACTTCCAGCCGTGATAGGGAGTAATGATGTGCAGAACACCCTGTTGTCTCCGCAGTGAAACCTCACAGCCATCATATGGGCAAATGTTATGAAAAGCCCGGGCGACTCCATCTTCTCCACGAATCAACAATATTGGGATATCCAGAGTTTCCATGGGAAAAACATCACCTATATCAGGAATACTTGCCCCAAAAGCAATTGCCATCCAACTCTCGGCTAACACATGTGTCTTTTCAAACTCATAAAAACCCGGATCCGTGAATGCTCGACTCGGCAATGTTCTTGCCCTTTCAATGGGCGCACGAATCTGTTCTCTTTCTTCTACTGTCAGCAGCGTTTCAATTTCGCTCATGCAATTCACCAGACCATCATCATAACCTTCAGGCTAGCCGAGTACCTATCTCTAACCTCATGATCAGCCTCATTTCCGTTACCCTGGTCCGGCCTGGAAATACGAAGCTAATTCAAATCAAACCCACCGAAAGTTATTATTTCTGTCACTTTCCCCAATATAAGACTGGGTTCGTACTTAAAAGTAATGGAAATTCAACCATAACTTCGAACAATAGAAGATATCGCTCATCTGGATAACTCCGACCTGAAAGCAACTATTTCCAACTCGGGCTCAGTTTGCAAATTGGGTCCCGTCAATGCATGCCATGGGGTATATAGGTGGCGACACTGCTTCTCTCATTTCAACCAAACATAGAACACGAATGCAGAGCTAGTGACGATTCGATTCATTGCTTATCTGGCGAATTGGTACCACTATATAAGTGATCCTTTGACTTTATAATTTCATATTTCGTTTTATAAATTCTTCAATTTCGTCATCACTTCCGTGCAAAAGGTCCGCACGTATTTGTATGAACCCATCAGGATCAGGATTAGAATTTTCCTTAATTGTATAGTTACCAGAAGGGTACTGTTTTGAATCAAAGTTTAATTTTATATTTTCCCTATCTAGCGGAAAATGGTCTTTTTCTGAATTGCTTTCTTTATTGTCATGTATGTCGAAAGTCCACACATCAGAACCATACGGCGTTTCTCCCATGGAAGCCAGCCTGTTCGCCAAAAATAAAGCCTCCTCTTTCTGAATGGGTCCCCATCCATGCTCGAAAACACACATTATGCCACCAGAAACGTAGTGCAAAACACTCGTTAACTGAGCAGCCCAGGTCTCACTTGGTCTAAGTTGGCTCTCATCGACCCACGTCCAAACTCCAAATTTGGTCAAGTTTTCTGCAACCCGTCTGGTTTTAGAAGTATCATCGCTGTTGTGTCCCAGGAACAACCCCAGGGCAACCCGATACATACTCCATCCTGAGGGCATCATAACAACCATATGCCAATCAGAGGGGGGAAGAATCATACCTTCCTCCTTCGGCAAATAACACCCTAAGCGAGTATCGGACAGACGTATCCCATCGGGGCGTATTTGTGAGTTCATCGGAACAACAGTCCCTGAAACCAATTGCGGCCCCCGAACAACCTGGAATTGATCAGATGCATCAAGCCAACCCGCATGAAGCGCTCCCTCATCACTCAAGACCAAAAAGTACAGCCTCTGGTCATCTCCTACTTTTACCCGACCTGCATTAGTCAAAGTGGTCCAGTTGAAAGTATTGATGTTGCCAGAGAGTATCAGCTCACTATTGGACAGAACTCGAAGTCTTCCATCAGAACCAAGTAGTAGGGCTACTTTTTGATTGACCCAAACCACATGTTTCACCCAAAATGGGAGATACTGCGGCTGTCTCTTCTCTCTCTCCTTTTCTCCAGTGTCAATATTCAAAGCAATAATCGTACCATCAGATAAACTGCAAGCCACTAGTGCTGACTCGGGGATCGAAGACAATGTAGTTATTTTCGAATCAAGTTTCTGAGAAAAACGAAAACACAGATCACCATCCTTCAACTCATAGGTAGCGAAATAAGGACCGCAGGCTACAGCTAAAATGGGTGCCGTTGGATGCCATATCATGCAACCCACGCTAAGGGGATGGAGATTGTTGTCAATATCTACCGGAAATTCTAAAACTTTTTGAGGTTGGGTGTCGAAGCGGAGTAATTCCAACTTTCGATCACCCATGTTGTATGCGAGAACGTTTTCTTTTTCACAATATGCAGAACACAAGGCACCCTCTATTTTTCGACGTAGATCAAAGTCTAAAATAACCGGTACAAAAGAGCCGTCAGTAGCGACATAGGGAGTCGCATCCTTCGAAAAG
>JAALKB010000095.1:802-14584 GCA_011088265.1 Gammaproteobacteria bacterium | reverse complement strand
GCATTGGTGAACGAACGCATCCAGGCTCAGGAAGCGATAGTCAGGGGTATTACGGTGGCGGACCAGGATGTGGAAGCCGGTATCAGGGAAATTGCCCAGAAGAACAATATGTCTGTGGGAGAACTTGGTGGGTTTTTGGCTAAAGATGGAATTACTTTGGAGCAGTTCGCAAACAATGTTCGTGGCCAACAGCTGATTCGTTTATTGGTTGAGTATGCGATTAAACCAAGAGTCCGGGTAAGTGAACAGGAGGTGGATAGTTATCTTGATGCTCACGAGTCACCAACGGAAAACATGGAATCCTACGAGCTATCTCATCTTTTTGTTTCAATCGGAAACGTTGATGATGCCAAGATTCAATCTGAAAAGCAGAATCTTGAATTTATTCGAAACGGAATTCTTGAGGGTCAGCCGTTCGGCAAGGCAGTAAAGGCTTATTCGGATTCAAACAAGGAAAATGAAGGATATTTGGGGTGGCGTAAACGTAGCCAATTACCCAGAGTGTTTATCAAAGAGTTGCAGTCCATGGCTCCGGGAGATATTTCAGAAGTAATTCAGGAAGATAATGGGTTTCATATTCTCCAACTACATAACCGTAAAGGCGGAGGAGAACTGGTTGAGCAAAAATTGGTTCGACATATACTGGTTCAGCCGGAAAAGAAGCGACTTACCGAAGAAGAAACATTGGAGTATGTTAACGAATTATCCGAAAGGATAAGACAGGGTGAAGAGTTCGAAAGCTTGGCAAGACTTTACTCTGATGATCGGCAGACCATGGATGAAGGCGGTTCTCTCGGTTGGGTTCGTCCTTCCGAATTGGGAGCTGTCATTGGCAGTACTGTCTTAAGTCTTGGTGAGAACGTGGTGAGTGCTCCCATCCGCTCCCCTTATGGTTTTCATCTGATAGAGGTCATGGATACCAGGGAAAGAGATATCAGTCAGGATCTTGCTGAGAGGAACGCAAGGCAAGTGCTTTTCGAAAGAAAAACAGCCCAGCTTTACCGTAACTGGCTCGATTCACTAAAAAGTGCGGCATTCATCGAGTACCTCATGGATATCGATGGTTAGGTTTTCGGTTTTCGGTCAGGTTTTTGGCATTGGATAAATATTCAAAAAAATGTTTGATAAGATAAATAAGGCGGTTTCCTCTGTTCTACCACCTGAGTTGGGAACAGATGTGAAAAATAATGTTGAAGCCGTCATGCGCAGTGGTTTCGAAAAAATGGATCTGGTTACCAGAGAACAGTTTGATATCCAGCAAAAAATACTGGAGAGGACTCGGGAAAAAGTCAGGTTGCTGGAGGAAAGAGTTGAGCAGCTGGAAGCTGAAACTTCTAAATCAGCCTAAGAATTTCCTTTGACTTCGCTTGCTCCGATTGCTTCAGCATGACTGAGGAAATGTTAGTCATCTACAATCGTTACATATTCAATTCGAACTCGGCTAATCCGGTTTAGCGCATTAATCTAATCCTATTTATCTAACCCCTTCTATTCAGGAGACATGGAATGTCGCTTGCTGTTACCTATAGTCGTGCCGAAGTTGGCACAAGTGCCCCTGAAGTAGTTGTTGAAGTGCATCTTTCCAAAGGATTACCATCATTTTCGATTGTCGGTTTACCTGAAGCCGCAGTAAAAGAAAGTCGTGATCGAGTGAGGGGAGCAATCATTAACTGCGGTTTTGATTTCCCTCGACAGAGAATCACCGTCAATCTCGCTCCCGCCGATTTGCCGAAAGAAGGAGGCCGGTTTGATCTTCCTATTGCGATTGGTATTCTGGCGGCTTCAAACCAAATACCGAAAACCAGCCTTAAGCAAAAAGTATTTCTCGGTGAGTTAGCTCTCAGTGGCGAACTAAGAAGAATTAAAGGCTCGCTGATTGCGTCAATCTCCCTAAGAAATACTCCTTTTTCGCTCGTACTTCCCGCACAGAATGTGGAAGAGGCATCGATGATAAGAGATAACCGGGTTCAGGGGGTAAGCTGTTTGACTCAGCTATGCGCGGTGCTAAATGGATTGGAGGCCTTTCCTGAATTAGACATAAGCACCCCTAAAACCAATCAGGTGTTTCCCGATGTAGCAGACATATCTGGGCAATTGTTTGCCAAAAAAGCATTGGAGCTCGCAGCAGCAGGAGCCCATAGCATGCTTATGATGGGACCACCGGGAACGGGAAAGACATTGCTGGCCAGTCGATTACCGGGATTGCTACCCGAAATGACTGAAGATGAAGCTCTGGAAACCGCAGCAATTTATTGCATTACCCATCAGGGTTTTAATCCTTCCACCTGGCTTACCCGTCCATTTCGTGCACCACACCACAGTGCCTCCGGCGCAGCGTTGGTTGGAGGGGGAAGTAATCCGAAACCCGGAGAAATTTCGCTCGCGCATAATGGAATCCTCTTCCTCGATGAGCTCGCTGAATTCGACGCACGAACTCTGGAACTGCTTAGAGAGCCCATGGAATCAGGTGTTATTCATATTTCACGAGCAACCAACCAAATCTCTTACAATAGCCGTTTCCTTTTTATTGGAGCCAGTAACCCATGCAGGTGCGGCTATTATGGTGACGTATTCGGTAGGTGTCAGTGTACCCTTGATCAAATCCAACGTTACCGATCAAAAATCTCCGGTCCCCTGCTAGACAGAATCGATCTCCACATAACGGTACCAAGAATTCCCTATGATCAATTGTGTGTTAAGGACAAGAACGCTGAAACCTCTGAGCAAATAAAAAAAGAGTGGTTCGAACCCGAGCGGTACAACTTAACCGTCAGGGCAAACTCAACAACCAACTCACCAACACGGAAATAGACCAATATTGCCCCCTAACGAATGATGCTCAGTCGATGCACCACCGAGTGATGAACCGATTCCAGCTTTCGGCCAGAACCTATCACCGAATTCTAAAGCTATCGAGAACCATTGCGGATTTAAAAGGTAAAAAAGATATTGACGTGTCTGATATCTCTCTAGCAATTAAAATGCGGAATTTGGATAAGGCGCTTTAACTAGAAAAGCGGAGTGTGGTTTACAACCTCGGGAAAGGGGAGGTAGGATTACGCGTACTTCCTTTTAGTTCGAAACCCCACCCCCATCTTCTTTTTTAGCATAGCGACCGATTGCCAAAGAAATACTACTGACAAAGTAACGATCGTAATAATATGAGCAAAAAAGGCTTTGCAGCAACACTTGAAAAACCAGTAGTCTCTAACACCGGATTTATTGATGCCTATCTACTTGGAGGGCTTTGATAAAGTTGAATCGCCACCGGCGTCTTTCAGGGTAGTTAGTAACAAATTATGTGCATGGTAGTTAATCTATTTAAACCTCTATCGGCCAAGAACGCTCGATACCAGATCTAAATATTTTACAGCATCATGCACATTATCGATTTCATCAACGTTTATAGTCGACTTTACTAATACACCTTGTTCAGAGGCTAGCACACTAGCCGCATAGAGAATCGATCTTTGTAGATCATTCAGTTTTAGTTGCTTATAGTCCAGCTTTGGCTCTTGAATGTCATATTTAAACTGAGACAGGTTAGGCAAATCAGTTCTTGTTTCGTCCGAAAATATCTTATCGAATGAATTCGCCTTTATGTCTCGCTTATTTATATGTTCCAACCCCCATTTCCTGGACATCGTCTTTATAAAAGAGGTGTGATCAAAAATATCATTTACTATTGTATTTTTTCCAATGTGGGAGGACACCATTACCATCGGGACTCTGACGCCCAAACGGTCAAATTTAAAGCCTTTCTCGCCATTTTTGTTTATTTCGTCTGGAACTACGGCTGGCGGTGGAGGTATGTGATCAAAACAACCTCCATGTTCGTCAAAAGTAATGATTAACAACGTATTGTCCTTATAAGATGAAGTGAATATCAATTCATATACTTTTCGTATCAATTCGTCACCAAGCGCAACAGAGCCAGGGCCCGTTTTATCTTTTCCAAACTTGCCTGGTCCATAGGCAGAAGGGTGCATATCGTTATGCGCGTACATAAATTTAGGCTCTATGAAAGCATAATCAGGTAACTTTCCAGCATCTATTTCGTTTTCAAAATCCTCCATACTCCCTGTATCAATAACGGCGGTTGTAGCGACTATTCCATATATTAGTTTGTTTAAAGAGACCGCGTTATCACTATAGACTTTCGTTTTTAATCCTTTTGTAGTCATTCTCTGAAAAAAGGAATCTAGAATTGACACGTCTATAAGCCAATCTCCATATTTTTTTTTAGGAGTTCCATCAAGTCTGGGAGTAGGGTCCGGGTTAATGACCTGCCCTCCTGATGTTGCTGAATGCCAAAAAGCACGATTGCACCAGGTTTGGCTGGGTACTGAACAAAACCAATGGTCAAAGACTGCAAATTCTTTCGCCAGAGTAGTTAAGACCGGAATTTGCTTAGGCTTATAGCATTGCATGATGACTTCGTACTGCGATGCTTTAGGATTCCTGAATTGGTCATCTTCCACCACCTGCAAAGTATTAATGTAATCTGTAACAAACCCTTTCATGTTTGGGCTTTCTGGTAGAGGGTCTGGTAGGTTAAAAGGCTTTGTCATCTTGTCAGCCTTAACAGCTTTGTTAGCTTCATCAAGATGGTTATAGAGTTGTGTGTTCACATGTTGATATTCTTCTCCAGGATCAGGGTATGGCTGATGATAATCTTTCGCCTGATGCGTTTTTATTTCTTTTCCTGAATGGTAGTCAGATGCTTGCCTTGAGACTGGACAAAAATAATCTTCATCCTAGAGTCCTGCATAGCTTGCGCCATCGGGAACGCCGTCTTCATATAGGTAGCCCAAAAGATTATCAAATGACCGATTTTCCAACATCAACACGACTACGTGATCAAAGGTTCCAAGCCCTTTACGCTCTATCTGCGTTCTTTTGTCGATCGTAAAAACGCATGTTTTCTTATAGGGTTTGTTTTCTCCGACTACATAGAGCTCCGAATTAGTGTAACTGTAAAGGCCTAGATATTCTTTTGAGTCTTTTGAGTAAATACTAACCCCATCAGATGCTTTTTCTATTTCCCATTGTCGTACAACCGCAGCGGATTCGTCATTAAACAGGATGAATGTACTTCCCGTATCCCCATAGTTGAAATAGGAGTTATGAAACTCTGAACCATTCCCCCAATTACTTATTTTGTGACAAATCCCAACGACCTTTATGCCCTGATCAAGGTCTGAGATATTAAATAGAGCAGCTTCCTCAAAGGTCGCGTCTGCATATGCGTACCACCAGGCGTCCCCAACCGCGAATCTAAAATACTTATTATTATGATTTGATTTAATCCTTACTTGTGAAGATACTTTATGTTCCTCTACCTTTTCGATAATAAATTTTTCATCGTCACCAGAGACTTGATCAGCAGAAAAAAACAAACAATCCGTGTAAGTGTTTTTATCTTCGCGATAGTAGCGTAAGTAGGTTCCTAAATCGTCTGCTTTAATTGCGCAATTACTCCATTCGCCCTCAATGGTAAGCCTTGGTGCGCTACCCAACACCGCTTGATTTGGAGACGCGCCAAAATAATCTAGCCCACCACCAAGCCCAACAGCTTTTATGCCTAAAGAAGGGTCGGTGCAGTCAAATATTGTCGCATCCTCTTCATTTGCATCTGCATTAAACCATATTCCACCATGTGACATTGAGTACGTTAGATAGCCTATGCGTAAATATTTGTTGCTTGCTACACTTCTAATTCGCACTAGTGTTTTCATAGCATCTTTCTCTTACTGTACATGATAATTTTTGATCGGTCTCGGAATAGAGTTGGATGATATGCAATCCCAATTTGATTTATCTTTTAGGTAAATGTAGTGGCTCGTAGAAAGTCTGCCCCGTTGTTCGGTCAGATTATTTTGTTCCTTAAGTGCAGTAAGAAGTGGTCCCCGTTATTTGGACAGCTTGTTTGATATCCTAAGTGTATTCCTGTCTCAGTTAAAGTAGGTTTATCCTATTTCTTGTAGCCGGAAGCAGGTCAGCATAGTAAGTGCTGTCAGGGGTTGCTTTCAAGGTCTGGTGTTTTCGTTTGGTGTTGTAGAACTCGAAGTACTTCTTTAGTCCTGTTTTTGCCTGATTGATATTTTCGTAAGCGTTGAGATAGACCTCTTCATATTTCACACTGCGCCACAGTCGTTCAATAAATACATTGTCAATCCAGCGACCCTTTACGTCCATGGAAATACGGATGTCATTTTCTTTGAGCACATCAGTAAATGCCGTCGAAGTAAACTGAGCGCCCTGATCGGTGTTGAAGGCCTCTGGAAGCACCATAACGGTTGATGGCTTCATTAAGTGCCTCGAGGCAGAAGTCCGCATCCATGATATTGAAGACCCGCCAACTCAGCACCTTTTTGGAATGCCAGTCCATAACAGCGATGAGATAGACAAAGCCCTTCGCCATGGGCAGATACGTGATGTCAGTACACCACACCTGATTGGAACGATCAATGGTCATACCAGCCAGCAGATACGGATAAATACAATGAGCCCTGTTCGGCTTACTGATGCCCCTGTTTCCGGAATAGATCTGGATCGAGCTCTTCCGGTCTCGGCCGATAATAGATACCTGATCGGGAAATTGATAACACCCTGCACTACTGTAACGGGAAGAGTTTGAGTCGAATCGATCTTTTGCCTGAGCTCTACCTGACTCATGGCTCGAGCACCTTTGCCAACTGAGTGCCCTTGGGGTAAAAATCGTTCTCCATGGTGAGCTAACCGATCTTGGCCTGCAGGTCCTTTACCTTTGCATCCTGATCTCTCTTTTTATCCACGCCGTCTTCAAACAGGCTGGCCATATTGGTTCTGAGCTGTTTGCTCCAGGTCTGAATCTGGTTGACATGGACATCGTGTTCTGTGGCCAACTGAGCCAGCGTCCTGTCGCCTTTGAGGGCAGTCAGTGCCACTTTGGCTTTAAAGGCCGGCGAATGGTTTCGTCATTTTCTTCGCATCTTCCGTTCTCTCTTAATGAGTAAAAATTTAACAGAAAATCCACTTAGCGCACTATCCTAATTTGGGGGGCCACTTCTCCAAGGACTGTTAATGAGTTTCCTTCATTCTCTGGAAAATAGAGTGTGACATAATGGTTGAAAAAATTGCTTATGGATCGTATTCTCACAAAACAATCAATGCTCTGATATCGATTTTTGACACCGATTTTCCAGAGTGTGGCAATACGAATTGCAAATGGCTATACTCTACTTTCTATAGAACTACTACTTGTCGAGCAATATCCACTCTCGACCTAACGTAGATTGAGTTTTATAGGAAATAACTACCAGAGTTTGGACTAACCGTCTTCAGTACGAACTCTTCATCACAATCTGAACAGGTAATTGATATGAACGCATTAAAGAATATATGTAGCCGTCAAATGCTGCTTTTAGCCCCTATTCTATTATGTTTTGTTGCCCCTGTGCTGGCGGGCAGTGCCCGTCCCGTTCCAGCACCTTTAGTTGGTGGTTTTGGGCCTTTAGGGCTTGCCATTTTGGCTGTTGGTTATGTCGGTTACCGAGTGTTTAAGCATTTTAAAAATCGATAGTTTTTCAATATAAAAAAGCATGACTTTATAAAACTGCCCAAAAAGCTGATGTGACTCTAATTTCAGCTGATAGATATTTGTAAGTAAAAACCACATTAACAGCAGTTTATAAACCGCTATATTTGCTGCTGCCTTTTTATAGAGGTTGTTGGCATGTGTCTGAGTGGGTAGATTTATGAGGTGATTCTTGTCCTGATAAGTTGTGGTCAGTGTAAAAATAGCCATAAAGATGCCGCCAATGATAAAGGCCAGTAATCCTTGGTATTGTCGTTCTGTTAATCAACCAGTTCTTGATTTTTTCTGATTGCTATCTGATCTAGCGAGTGACACTAAAAAATTATGGACGCCCTTTCCTTAACTCGGTTCTCCAACACTAAATCAGGACACCGATTGACTTCTCGGGAAGTATTTCTGTGGTTGGTGATTGTTTTGTTGGCCAACCATACTATACATCTTCTCGATGTCACTTCCCTTGATCAATTTTTTGTGACACTAGCGTCACAGAATCTTATCTACTGGTTTGCCTGCTATGTCATCATCTATCGATTGTTATCGGCCAACGCGCATACCCTGATACCCAGGGGCGAACTAATCACAGCAGTTATTGTGGGCTTTGCCATTATGGCTTTTAGCTTTCTGAACTACTATCTTGCAGTTGGCTTGATTGGCACTGCTGTTTCATTGTGGTTGCTCAGCCGATACCGCGCAGCCCCGGCGCTCAGATCTGCGGGAATCGTTTTGTTAGCTCTGTGTATTCACCTCGTTTGGGCTAAGTTAATTTTTCAGATATTCCAGCCCTACATCCTTCTTGCCGATGCTTTTGCCGTTGATATGGCCATCAAAATGTTTGGTTTAGACATTATTCGAGAGGTGACGACATTTAGACACAATGGCCATGCTGTCATCTTAACGAGACTATGCTCCTCGTTTCACAATATCTCGCTTGCACTGCTAATTGGAACCTCGGCGATTTTCCTGGTCAGGAGTTATTGGGTATCCACTGACGTTTTATGGTTACCTATGATTTGTTTCTTAATGGTTTTCGTGAATATTGTACGATTGATTATTCTTGCATGGAGTTACGAACATTATGAATATTGGCATCATGGACCTGGCACGCCGGTCCTTGCTGCCATACAAACAGCAATATTGGCGTTCGCCAGTTTTTTTGCGGCTTATCGTGGTAAAGCCGATAGATGAATCTCTACAAAGTTGCTTTTCGGGGATTTTTCCTACTGGTCCTGGTGATTTCTTTAGCTGTTCGGTACTACCAAATAACGGTACTTGATCACCAAATAAAGAGCCATAATGTGCATCAAAGGGTAGCTGATATCGTTAGTAAGGCTGGAATGAAAATTACAGAAAATACTGCTCCATCTTCAACGTTGGTTTCTCGAGTCTTATACATACAACAACCAGATTGTCCGTACCCTTCGCTCGTATTACCATTCTATTTGATCAGCGATGTGTTCACTATACTGAATGAAGTTGAAAACACCCACTACACTTATCGGTTTTTCTACCTAAATGAAAGTTGGCCGAATGTACAGAATCGATTTAGAACTCTGGTTTTGTGGGCTAAGTACAACTTTTTATATGGACTGGGTCGATCTCCTTTTATTCCGACCAAAAGAGCAGTGGTGATTGCTGATCCCGTTGCGTGCGCCAACACAATTCAAATTGATTGGCGAGAGGCTTGGCAAGAAACTAAGTCGTGAACATTGATGTGGCGAGATAAAACCCGTTAACATCCTTATTATGAAACCAATTGCGATGAGCACAGATTCCATCCTGGCATTTACAATGCGTCGTAACTTTTGTGGTTTTTGAGGGTTTCTGCGTTTGTACGATTCAAGTTACATTTTGTTCCTGGGATTTTGGATATTTGTCTTTGTACTGATTTTTGTTGAGTTTTTGGTTGAAAAGCCAAAGTTAGCTCACAGCAAAAAGCATCACTTACGCGTGAATTTTGGCTTTGGGTTGATTAATTCACTCATGGCATCATCACTACCGCTAAGTATTGTCCTTAGCGCTAACTGGGCGCTCAATCAGGGTATCGGATTATTTAACTGGATACACCTACCAATTCAATTGACCATTATCGGAACAGTTCTCTTTTACAGCCTCAGCCAATACCTGTTCCATAGAATGGTTCATAGTATTCCTGTTTTTTGGTCGTTTCATAAAGTCCACCACACCGATTTATCCTATGGACTTTCTACAGGATTCCGCTTTCACCCATTTGAATTGGTCGCCAATATTATTTTTGTCTCTACCATTTCTATTGCATTTGGTTTCGATGTATCTACCATGCTGATATACGAATCCTTGCTGCTCTTTTTTAACATGGTACTTCACACCTCTTTACCAATTCCGAAACCATTGGACCAAGCCTTTCGAATTTTGCTAATTACCCCGACGTTACATCGAATCCACCACTCGAACGACAAACAGGAATACGATAGTAATTTTGGCATTGATTTTTCGTTTTGGGATAGACTATTCAATACCTATCTTTCTCAGCCTACTCGAGAGCAGTCAGAGGATTATTTCGGAATCAAAAACTACGAAACGCGTTTCGCGAATAGTTTAGATGAACAGTTGAGACTTCCGATACGAGACTGGTTTGGTCAAACTAACAGTAAAACCAAAGGCAGGTAGAGCACAATCTACCTATTGTTACAAGTTAGTGCCGAAGCATCGATACATTGAAATACGCATTTTATTTCTGCCACTGACCATTTCCATACCCAGGCATGGTGTAACTACCTGAATTGGAACTTTGGGATCAGGTCTTTAGTGTTCTGGGGGCATAATTTGTGCGACTTTCGAGCACATAAATAATCAGTAAGTTATGAGCGTAACCAATAAGATTGTTATCGTTGGGGCCGGGGCTGCCGGTCTAGCCTGTGCCATATCGTCTGCCACCAGCGGTGCTGATGTTACTCTTGTAGAAAAAACGCCTTACCTGGGTGGAACCGTTGCCCATAGCCTGGTACACACAATTGGTGGGCTGTATGACGACGTGGGTGACTACATTAACGGTGGCTTGCCTGTCCAACTTGCAGCAAGGTTGTTAGAAGCCGACTCTCGGACATGCAAACGTCAAATGGGCAAGCTATGGGTACTCAGTGTCGACCCTGCTATTTATGAACAGGTTATTGAGGAGTGGATCGGTCAGTACCCTAATATTTCTGTTCTGCGTAATGCATCTCCTGGAGAAATTCATGTAGGGGGAAAAAACAAGGACCGAGTCACGCATCTTGATGTGATCGTTGGTGGAGATGAGTCTGGTTTAAACCAATTACCAACCCATGCGTTGGTGGATACAACTGGCGGAGCTGACGTAGTTCGTAGGATCGCCGCAAACAAATTCACCTCTGGTGATGCGCTGGCAGGATTGATTTTTCAGATACGAGGTGTGGTGCCCAATGCGTTCCGATTTCCCAAAAATGTCGCAATTCAGCGCGCCGTTCAAAAAGCGGCTGAGGCAGGCGATCTCCCTAATATACTAAGAAAAACCTGGTTTGATATTGGGATTCATGAAGACGAGATTTATGCAAAAGCGAGCCTTTTGACCCATGCCTATGATGAAACCATCCTCTAGGAGCTAAAGATCGGGTTAACACAATTTCTCCAACAATGGCCAGAATTTGCTAACGCATATATAATTCGGATTGGGCGGCTAGGTATACGAGATAATGGTAGGATCAAAGGTGATTACTGTCTAACCGTTGAGGATGTGAAAGAAGGCCGCCGATTTGCTGATTCGATTGGGCGTTGTGCATGGCCTATCGAATATTGGGATCCGGAGAAAGGCGTTACTCTGGACTATCTACCTCCAAAACACTTCTACGAAATTCCTTTGCGAGCCCTCAAAGTAGCTGGCATGGAAAATTTGTGGGCGGCAGGCAGGTGTCTCTCGGCAGAGAAATTGGCACAGGCGTCGGCACGAGTCGCTGGTACCTGCTGGGCTATGGGAGATGCATTAGGTCAGGCTATTTGCAAGTAAGAATTCGCTGAAGAGTACAATGAATCTATTTGATGTATTTTTAGAAACAGTCAGACGACAACCAGATCACCCATTGATTATTACATCAATGGAAACGCACACCTATCAGTCGTTTCAAATTCAAGTTGAGAGGCTGATAGAGAAGCTTGGCGATCAGGGTGTTGAATCCGGGCAATGTATCGGATTGCATTATCCTAATAGCCCTGACTATATTCGTTTAACTTATGCAATCTGGGGATGTGGTGCATGTGTTGTGCCAATTCCGGTTGAATTGAGCGCTTCGGAAAAAGCACAAATTTTTCACAATATCCACATGGACGCTGTGATTTCCAAGTCGGATATCCTGGATGAACTTGCAGCAATTCAGAATTCACCTCCCCTGTTCCTTGATGATGAGGCCGTTTTGATTGCAGCGATACAGTATTGTGCTCATCCCCCAAATCAAAATAGTCAAAATAGGACACCCAAAGATTCAGATTCAAAATAGGAGATTCAAAATAGGACACCCAAAAAATTGAAAATTGGAGTTGACACTCACTCGATATGAGTTAATCTTAAAGGCGGGATTCACCTCATCAGACAGGAGTCAGGATGACTACAGCCAGACGGCAGCAAATCAATATCGAAGCAACACCGTACTATCACTGTACGTCCCGTTGTGTCAGACGAGCGTATCTGTGTGGAGAAGACCCATACGATGGTAAAAGCTATGCCCATCGACGCCAGTGGGTAGAATCTTCACTGCTGAAACTTAGTAAGGCCTTTTGCATCAGTATTGTGGGCTACGTCATCATGTCCAATCACTATCATGTGATTTTGAAGGTTGATCTGGAAACATCATTATCATTGAGCGATGAACAGATCATTGATCGGTGGGCACTAATTTACAAACCTGATCGGTTAATGCTTCACTATCGTCAGGGTGGAGAAGTGACCGAGGAGGAGCGAGCGTCAGATAATTGATGGTAAATTGGAGAAGTGGCGGGACACACTGGTGAGCATCAGTCGCTTTATGGGGTATCTTAATGAGCGTATTGCCCGTGAAGCGAATCGGGAAGACCAGTGCAAGGGACGCTTCTGGGAAGGCCGTTTCCATAGTCAGGCATTACTTGACGACACCGCGCTATTGCAGTGCATGACCTACGTTGATTTGAACCCCATTCGTGCTGGCATTGCCCAGACTCCGGAAAGGTCCGAATACACATCAGCAAAGCGCCGGATAGACAAACAGGCTAGCGGAGACGATGATCATTTGATGGGTTTCCTCAACTCGGACAAACGTGATCAGCATAAATTAGATTGTGTATTGCCCATTACATTTACCGATTATATGACACTATTGGAATGGATCGGCAGGATATTAAGGGAAGATAAAGTTGGTTCCATCCCTTCGTCGTACCCAGATATTCTGTTACGACTGGGCCACACAGAGAATCAATGGAAAGAGACTTTTATTCGCCAGTCCCCCTGGAATCCTGTGGCTCTGGGTTCTCCTGAAAAACGAAAGACCTTCTGCCTGGCTATCGGTCAACAATGGTTATGGCAAAAACGTAGCACTTCGAACCTACCGCCTCAAACCTGAATTTCAGCCTCTATATTAAGAATCTGCTTTGCGAAGAGATTAGCTTGTCCTCGTAAAAAATTAGCGGAGTATCTACTTGATGAAAGGTGGTCTGCATATTGCAGGTCCTCATCAATCCATTTTCTAAACCAACTCCTCGCTTTTTCTAACTCGATACCCTGGCTTTATCAAATACTGGGTGTCCTGGTTTTGGGGTGTCCTAGTTTTTGGTTTTGTTCTTTAACATGGTTATCTGGTATCGTTGCTCGTGAAATCGAAAAATCCAAAGGGAGTCAAAAGTGTCTAATGAAAAAGTAGAAACGCTGGTAGTTGGTGGTGGCCAGGCTGGTATCGCTATGAGTGAGCATTTGAGCAACAACGGCATTGCTCATCTTGTTCTGGAACGGAACCGAATCGCTGAGCGATGGCGTTCAGAAAGGTGGGACTCTTTGGTGGCAAATGGCCCGGCTTGGCATGACCGGTTTCCAGGCATGGAATTCGAGAATTTTGATCAGGAGGAGTTTGCTTCAAAGGAAAGAGTCGCTGATTATTTCGTTGCTTACGCAAAAATGATTGATGCGCCGATACGCAGTGGAGTAGAGGTTCAAGAGGCAAGAAAGATGGACGACGACCGGGTTTTCTGAT
>JAALKB010000095.1:0-741 GCA_011088265.1 Gammaproteobacteria bacterium | reverse complement strand
TTGATGCCGCGACCGGACCCTTCCAGCGTCCTGTGATTCCAGCTGTTGTGCCTAAAGAGTCAGGGATCGAACAAATCCATTCCAATGCTTATCGTAACCCGGATCAGTTACCTGATGGCGGGGTGTTAGTGGTTGGGGCAGGGTCGTCTGGTGCGCAGATCGCAGACGAGCTTCAACGCGCAGGAAAGGAGGTCTATCTTTCGGTTGGCCCACACGACCTTCCGCCAAGGAGGTATCGGGGACGCGATTTCGTTTGGTGGTTAGGCGTTCTGGGTAAGTGGGAGGCTGCAGCGATCGAGTCAGGGATGGAACATGTCACCATTGCAGTGAGTGGTGCTCACGGTGGACATACAGTGGACTTTCGTGCTCTGGCTGAGCAGGGAATGACCCTTTTGGGCTTGACTAAGTCATATTCGGATGGGGTTATGCACTTTTCGAATGATCTTGCGCAGAACATCTCGAAGGGAAACGACAATACACTGTCAGTTCTGGACGAAGTGGACGCTTATATTGCGTGTAATGGACTTGATTTCCCCATTGAACCTGAAGCAAGAGCAGTTGGTTCGGACCCGGAGTGTGTTACTAACCCCATCATCGAGCTGAATATGGCAGAGGCCGGTATTACCTCCATCGTCTGGGCAACCGGTTTTACGGTTGATTACAGTTGGTTAAAGGTCGACGTCTTTAACAAGGAAGGTAAACCTCTACATCATCGTGGCATTTCATCTGAGCCCGGCGTTT
>JAALKB010000094.1 GCA_011088265.1 Gammaproteobacteria bacterium | reverse complement strand
GGACATGTGTGCCTGGGTATTTGCCATTGGTGTTGCACCCATTGGTCATCTGGAAATGGGATTTCTCGCAGAATCGTTGGGAGCTGATACAACTCTTATCGTGAATGGTTTGTTATTGCTCGGAATTACTTTATGCATTGCAGTATTGGTACCGGCTCTGGCAAAACCAGGGAAAATGTCGATCTGACATTGCCTCGCCCCTTTCGCAAAGCAGCTGGTCTCGCCGAGGATTTAGTCTAATTGGGCATCAATAAAATTTGAAATCGCAATAAGTAATCCATGAGGATCTTTCATCAAGGGGATGAAAGGCCTAAGAATTTCAGCATGACTCATTCCCGCATAAACGTGGAGGGTTGCCGGGATTGGGAAGTCTTTTGTGGCTTCTGCCAGATTCACAGAGTTACGTAACCAGACTCTCCTGTCGTTATCTCCATGGGCGAGAAACAACGGAGGGTCGTTAGGCCCAATAAATGTGATCGGTTGTGACTGTTGTCGATCCAGCGTCTCAGGAAAGATAAGCCCAACCCGTTTCGATGTAATGGGTAAAAAGTCATAGGGGCCCGCCAGTCCAATAAACCCCGTTAACTCATCGGTGTGGCGATCAAAACGCGCCAGGAAACGTGGGTCTAATGCAATCATCGCGGCAATGTGTGCTCCAGCGGAATGCCCCATTAAAAAAACGGGTCGACTCCCATTGGCAATGGTAGTGAGGTTGTCCAATATATAGTCGGTGGCGCTAGCGCCGTCCTCGACGAATGATGGGAAAACGACCTCTGGAAATAGTCGATAGTCCGGTACCACGACATAATGCCCCATATCGGCAAGCTTTCGGGCGATGAATTCATACCGATCCCGATCACCATCGACCCACCCTCCACCGTAGAAGTAAATAATGATGGCGCTTGACGGCGAAGGAGCCAGTGGTCGATAGATATCCAGTTTAGCCCTAGGATGTTCACCATAGCTGACCGACTTTTCTACGGTACTCCTGGAGTCAGTGGGTAGGTGATTAACCAGATCAAGAATTGAGCAGGCTGAGAGTAATACAACGCTGGTGACCAGTAGCGTGAGGCGTATTGTCTGTTTTGCTAATTGAGCAACGTGTTTCATGGCTGATAATACAGGAAGACTCGGGGCTTTGTTGCGTTCAACATTCTCTATCGAAAATCCATACTTTGTCGTCATCGACATCATTTAGGCCTCGGGCCCAGGATACATGACCCAGATACACGACCCAGATACACGACCAGGGCCCATGATCAGGATCAAGCCCTAAACGGTATAATCCCAAGGATGAGTGTGGATCAAAAACAGCGAAAAAAGATATGGGTAGATGCCGACGCTTGCCCGGTAGCGATTAAAGATATTCTTTTCCGTGCTGCGGTTAGAACCAAAACCCAGGTCACTCTGGTGGCTAATCAGTATATCAGCACCCCAGCTTCGCCCTTTGTGCAAATGATACAGGTTATGCCGGGCTTCGATGTGGCGGATAACGAAATCGTTAAACGCATGAATGCGGGAGATCTTGTGATCACGGGCGATATTCCCCTTGCCGCAGAAGTCATCGAAAAACAGGGAATCGCCCTTAATCCCCGGGGAGAACTTTATTCAAAAAATACTATTCGGGCAAGGCTGAATATGCGGGACTTCATGGATACCATGCGTTCCAGCGGTGTGCACGCTGGTGGTCCTCCTCCCCTTTCTCATCGTGATCGCCAGACATTTGCGAATCATCTTGACCACATACTGGTCGAATTCGGTAAGGGCCGTTGATTGCCATTAGTGAATATTCCATGGTCTACATTTTATCCATGGGGTCAGTCGAGACCTGTTATTATTCATCTCCCCAGAACGGTGCTCTGGTGGCCTGTTTCAGTGGGTTTGTTTGGAGCGGTCTCAAAGCTGATATCTGTGCCTGAGCGACAACTCCTGGTAATTTAAATTACCGTCAAGTCTCCTGGAGATAATGCTAGTCAGCAGCCGTCTTTGAGCATTTTTAGTGTTCCACTTTTTTTCTGTAACGCTTTTTCTTAAACGTTTTTTCCTATGACCAGCGAACTTTTTTCCTCCCTTTTCCTGAGTGCTGAAAAGCTCGCAAACCTGGTTTCGTTGGGCTATGAGACCATGACTCCTGTTCAGGCCAACAGCCTGCCTGCTATTTTGGAAGGCAAAGACATGATCGTCAGAGCAAAAACCGGTAGCGGCAAAACTGCGGCTTTTGGCATCGGTTTGCTGGAAAAAATTAATCCCCGATTTTTTGGTGCGCAATGTTTGGTATTGTGTCCAACCCGGGAACTGGCTGACCAGGTTGGCAAGGAAATCCGTCGCCTTGCCCGGGCTGTTCCCAACATCAAACTGGTTTTGCTATGTGGTGGAAAGCCATGGGCCTCAGGTGGGCTCTCTGGAACATGGCGCACACATCGTGGTCGGAACGCCGGGTCGGGTTCTGGATCATGTTCGTAAGCGTACTTTGAAGCTCGATGGACTGGTGACCCTGGTGCTGGATGAGGCTGATCGTATGTTGGATATGGGTTTTGCTGATGATATGAAAGACATTATTTCGAAAACGCCAAACAGCCGCCAAACGCTATTGTTTTCAGCGACCTACCCAGAAAGTATTGAGAAAATGAGTCGGTCAATTCAACGGGATCCAATCACCATCAGTGTGGATGCAGTACATCAGCCCAATGTAATTAAGCAGTGGTTTTATGAAACCAATAACCATAATCGAAACGATGGTTTGCTCGGTATTTTTGCCCAGCATAACATTGAACGCGCCCTGGTTTTCTGCCATACAAAAATTCAATGCGATGAGGTGGCAAAGTTTTTGCGGAAAAAGCAAATATCTGCATTGGCTATTCATGGTGACCTGGAACAAAGGGAGCGGGATCAGGTTTTGGTCCGTTTTGCGAATAACAGTTGTTCGATACTGGTTGCCACTGACCTTGCCGCAAGGGGTCTTGATATCAAGTCTCTTCAGGCGGTGATCAATTATGAATTGCCCAAGGATCCGGAAGTCTATGTGCACCGCATTGGGCGAACCGGGAGGGCAGGGAAAAAGGGATTGGCAGTGAGCATGTACACTTCGTGGGAAGTCTCCAGGGTTGACCTCATTGAATCCTGGCAGGATGCTGCCTGCAACCGCGGATCGACCTCGTCCCTCAAGCATGATCCGTTGTTTAAACTGCAACCAGAAATGACCACGATTCAGCTCGATAGTGGACGGAAGAACAAAATCCGCCCCGGAGATATACTGGGAGCGTTAACCGGTGACGCCGGTCTTGCCAGTGCGCAAATCGGTAAGATCGATATTTTTGATATGTCGAGCTACGTGGCCATTGAGCATCACGCCTGCCGGCAGGCTTTGAATTATCTGACCAACGGAAAGGTAAAAGGCCGGACAATTAGAGCGAGAAAGCTGAGCTAAAACATGGATCTATTGATCGTTCTGCCCGCCAATCTATTCCCTAACCCATTCACATCTGAAAATCAGTTTCCGGGTTTGTTAGAGAGGCAGTAAGTGGGTCAACGACTGCTCTATACTGATGGTAGTGTGCAGACCAGGTCAGGGATGGGCTATGGGGCCTATTTGCTGGTAACCCGGAATGAACTGGAGCATTGTGATATCGATTTTCATGCTCTCAGGCAGAGAGTGAAAACGAAACGGTTTGACCATACTTCTTCCACCAGACTTGAGTTGCAAACCCTGTTGTGGGCATTAACTGAGCTATCTCCTATCGCGGGAAAAATTATCGTTCACACCGATAGTCAAAATATTATTACCCTGCCTGATCGCCGGCGACTTCTCGAACGCCGGGGCTTTTGTTCAAAAAAGAATCAACCCCTAAAAAACCAGGACTTGTATCGTCGTTTCTATTTCATCACGGATCGGATAGACATGGAATTAGTAAAAGTGGCAGGACATAAACCAGTGTCCATGAGGGCCGATCAGGATCGCCTGTTTGCCTTGGTCGACGGCGCATCGAGACGAGCCGCTAGAGCCTGGAATCTGTAAATATGGAGTTCGCTGTCCTGGATTGAATCAGTGTGAACCTGATCGGTGTGGGGTCGGCGAGGGTGGATACCTCATGGGGCTTGATTAAAGTGGGTTTGGTCTACTGGAGCTGAATGCGTTCCAACAGCGCGATCGACATTGCTGAAACGCCATGGATCATGGACAATAACCCATAAGCAAAACCCACAAGCAAAACCCTAAATTCCAATAGTCATGATTCACCAAATTAAATTGACGCCAAAACTTGAACATTTCGTGAATGAAATGATTGAAAGAGGAAGATACGGTTCGGTGGATGAGCTGATGGAGGCTGCTCTTGAGTTGCTCCAGGAACAGGAAAGAAGCAATTCCGGTCGATTGGTGGAGTTACCCAATAATCCATCCCTATCCTCACTAAATACATTTATGGATGACAATTTGCAGGATCTGATGGCCATGCTGGATGCGAAGGAAGTCGAAAAAAAGGACGAGAAACAAAATGGGGAAAGATGATTGTTTAGCTGCTTGCCTGCAATAGCACCATGAAACTGAATCCATCACAGATTGATACACTTCAAAATCAGGGGTTTCTGGTTTTACCGGAACGTTTCAGCGAGGAAGAAGTAGCACTGATTCAGTCCCAAATGCCTATGCTTCTTGATGATCATCATCCGGGAAATGTAATCGAAAAAGAGTCCGGTGTGGTGAGAACGGCCATGGGGCTACATCTTAGAAATGAAGTGTTTGCTCAATTGGCCAACCATCCCAAATTGATTGAACCAGCGTTTCAAATCAGACCAGAACCCATGTACATTCAGCAGGTCAAGGTGAATGTGAAAGCGGCTTTTAGCGGGTCTATCTGGCAATGGCATTATGACTTTGCTACCCATCATGAAGAAGACGGTGTGCCGGAACCATTAGCGCTTAATCTGCACATTTTTCTTGACGACGTGAATCATTACAATGGCCCTTTATATTTTGTGCCAGGTTCCCATAGACACGGAGAGCATGGCGCCTGGTTGGATGATCAGACCACTAGCTATCCCTTGTGGATAGTGGAAAACAGGATTGTTGAGAAACTGATACAGCAAAACGGTATTCAGGCGGCGACGGGGGAAAAAGGAACCATGCTGATCTTTTATGATACCTTGCTCCATGGCTCACCAAACAATATGTCCCCCTGGGATCGTGCCATTTTTTCTCTTATTCTAAATCCGATCAGCAATGCCTATCAAAAAACTGATCGACCGGACTATAAGCACCATCGGGACCTGACGCCGGTGATCATGTCTGATCCAGATTGTCTAAGTCTATTTTTGCACTCCAGATAAATTTCCCTAGTCTGTCTACTAATCAACCAATAGCCCGTGTGATCGAAGCATGTTTGATTCTAACAACTATCAGGAGGTACGAAAGCCGTTACTGGATGCGCAAACCTTACCGCCCCATTGCTATACGGAGCAAGTGTTCTTTGAAAAAGAGAAACAGCGTCTTTTCGCTGGAGGATGGCATTTTGTGGGCCGGGAGGATGAGCTGGCCGAACCAGGAAGTGTGCTGGTGGTTGAAACCATGGTTGGTTCAGCCCTGGTTTGTTGCGATCAGAGCGGTCACATTCACGGATATATAAATGCCTGTCGCCATCGAGGAACGAAACTTAGAGAAAAAAGTGGGCATTGCCGGCAACTTACCTGTCCCTATCATGCCTGGTCCTATGGACTGGACGGCCAACTGAGATCGGCGCCAGGTATGGCAGGAGTGAATAATTTTGAGCTTGAAGATTACCCTCTGAAATCAGTCCGATTGGAGAGTTTCGGCGGCTTTCTATTTATTAACTTCAACATTGATGCATTGGCGTTAGCAGAGTGGATTGGTGATTTGCCTGATGTAATGCGATCCCATCAGTTATCTGATCTTCGCTGTGTTAAGCGAATTAATTTCACCATTGAAGCCAATTGGAAGTTCCTGATTGAAAATGCACTGGAGGCTTATCACACCGGAACGGTTCATCGATCAACCCTGGGAGCCCAGGACTCCGAATCGGTGGATACCCGGGGCCATTGGGATGCACTTTATGTTCTCAGCGACGAAACAAAAAGTATTGCCACTCTGCCTGGTGAGAACCAGGGCTTTGGTTTTATCGAAGGATTGAATGAAAAAGCCAGGCGGGGAACCTGGTTCACTGTTATCTATCCTTGTACACAAATCGTATTTTCTCAGGACTGTGTGTGGTGGTTAGATTTCAAGCCCGTTAATGTCTCAAGAACAAAATTGACCATTGGTGCCTGTTTCCCTTCAGATACCATTGCTTTGCCTGATTTCCATGGCCGGGTTGCTCCCTATTATGAGCGCTGGACCGAGGCAACGGCAGAGGATAATGCCATTGCTGAAGCACAACAACGGGGCCATCAGGCGGGGTTGAGATCTGCGGGCCGATTCACTGGGACGGAGCATTGCGTTCATCAGCTTGATAACTGGGTGCTCGATAGAGTACTCGACTAGATATCGACGTACAATACATAAAAATCAATCAAACTCCTTTAACCAAATCTATTCAACCGAGCCCATTCAATTGAATTCATTCACTGGATTTCAGGCCAATTCATTCCATGAAAGAAATTAGAAACTTTGTGCAATTAACAGATAAACTGGGTACCGCAGGGCAACCGGAAGCATCTCAGTTCGAGCTCATTGCAGACGCAGGATTTGAGGCTGTCATTAATTTGGCGCTGCCCGAGCATGAAGACTCCATTGACAGTGAAGGCGCTATCGTCACAGGGCTTGGTATGGATTATATCCATATTCCGGTACATTTTGATGCTCCTACACCCGAGCAGCTAAGGAAGTTCTGCGCCATTTTGAAAGGCTATGGTGACTCTCCGGTGTTTGTTCACTGTATCATGAACTATCGTGTTTCTGCCTTTATGTATCACTATCTTACCAAGGTACTCGGTTATGATGCCCAAAGCGCAAAGTCAGAAATGTTTCATCGCTGGAACCCTAATCCCGTGTGGCAGGAAGTGATGAATTGGGACAAGGTGACCATTGGCCTGGACTGAGTTCCTGGTGAACAGTCCACCACAGAATTGAATTAGTGTTTCCCTTAGAACATTTTTTGCAGCAGATACTTAACCAGGTTATATTCTTTCTACGCAACCATTCACTGATCCGTTTTGTGTTTAGCTGAGTAAGTTTCATGGTTCATAGCCATGGATCAGACCCACGGATCAGGCCCCCGGATCGGACCCAATGTCCAGGTTCCTATATTGGCCAACGTATAGGTGTCTGTTCATAGACCAATCCAGTGCAATCCTAAGAGCAAAAACGCATGAATCATGACCCAGCCCTTGAGGCAAAAACATCATCACCGGGTCATCGGAAAAAAAGCAATCGATTCATGTTGTTCACCTTTCCTTTGGGGCACCTGGTGAATGATTGGCCAGGCGCTGCCCTTTGGTTGTTAGCTCCCGCCATAGCCATCAGCATGGACCTTAATTCGGTTGAGGTAGGTCTATTGATTACCATCCACGCGTCAGTCGCAAGTCTCGCCTATTTTCCAGCAGGTCTGGTTGGTGATTTCATTCGGGATCGCGGTTTGCTACTCACTCTCACTTTTTGGTGGGTGGCCATCGGTTATTTTCTCGCTGCCAGCTCTCCGGATTTCTGGACTCTGGCAATTCTTCTGGGGTTCGCTGGGTTAGGTGATGCCGCCTGGCATCCTATCGCCACTGGCATCATGGTGGAGCAAATGCCGGGTCGTCGTGCCCAGGTGCTTGGGATTCATGCGTTAGGGGGGAACGCTGGCGGAAGTGGGTGCGCCACTTTCTGTGGGTTTTCTGTTGGGCTTTTTTGACTGGCAAACTGTATTGCAAATTTCCACGGTGCCTGCGTTTATCATGGCGGTGGCGTTTCTTTGGTTGCGAAAACGGGTACCCAAACCTAAAGAAATCAGCGTAACTCGACATGACCTGCGATCCATATTGCAAGTCTGGCTACGTCCGGAAGGCCTAAAAACCACATCCATTATTATTCTCTACAACATGTCCCTGATGGGTGGGCTGGCCATGTTGCCCTTGTACATGCAAAACAATCAGGGTCTATCCATGGCCCAAAGCGGTGTGTTATTTGCCTCAGTTTGGGTGGTTGGTGCGTTGGCCCAACCGTTTCTTGGGTATCTTTCGGATATTGCGGGGAGGAAGCGAATTATTGTGATCGCGTTAACCGGTGCATCAGTGTTGCTTGTTGTCGCCAGTGTCTTAAGTAATCTGATAGGGATCATCCTGTTATTGCTGGTTGCACTGGGATCGCTGGTAGGGATTAGAGCTGTGTTGCTGGCGGCCATGGTGGATGTCTCTGGGCGACGGGAAACCACTACCCTGGGCTTTGCTTTTGCCGTGATGGATGGGGTCGGTGCTTTGGGGGCATTTCTTGCCGGTTTGGCGGGAAAAAATGATTTGCGTTATGCCTTTGTATTCGCCGCTGCGGTGGCTTTTTTCGCCATGATATTGACCATGCTTCATCATTTTAAAGGCGCTGCACAAGACGTTTCCGTGGATTCCCCTGGCTAGTACTCCTAATTGCGCTAACTTCCATCTCCTGGTACTGTCTGATTCCGCGAACACTTAGGGACGAGAAAAAGTATCCTTAGCAATGAAAGACTCGAGTATCAGGGGTTGGTATGGAGGGGGGAAGCGCCATTGCAAAAAGACATTGGAAGGGGAGATAGAGGAAGAAAAACACAGGTTATAAAACACGGATTATAAGATGCAGGTTATAAAGCACAGGTTATAAAACACAGGCTAAAGCGATGAGTAAGAATAATTCAATTTATATCCTGGGCGGCGTTACGGCATTCCTGTTCTCCTGTACCGGGCCTGTGGCAATTATTATCTCAGTGGCATTGAGTGGTGGGCTCAGTGACCAGCATGTGGCATCGTGGCTGTTTGGTGGTTTTGCTATCACCGGCGTTTATACCCTCTATTACAGTTTTCGTTATCGACAGCCTCTGAGCTTTGCCTGGACAATCCCCGGCACGGTATTGCTTATTTCTGCGCTTAATCATTTGTCTTTTGAGGAAGTGGTGGGGGCCTATTTCGCTACCGCGGGTTTGATCTTTTTGATCGGTTATACTTGCTGGGTGCAATGGATTATGGACTCCATCCCAAAACCCGTGGTGATGGCGATGGTGGCGGGAGTGTTTCTCGACTTTGGTTTGAATCTGGTGGATGCCTTCAACGACTCTCTTCCCATTGCTATCAGCATGGTTGCTGCTTTTCTGATGCTGTCAGTAATGCCTAATTTACAGCGGCTCGTCCCACCCATTCTCGGTGCATTGGTGGTGGGTATACTGGTGGTTATTGTTACGGACTCGTTCAAGGAAAGCGATCCACTCGGAGCATGGTTGATGTCACCACTATTTTTCATGCCCGCTTTCTCCCTGAAAGCGATGATCGAGTTGGTCATTCCACTGACGATTACCGTGGTCGTGGTGCAAAATGGACAGGGATTCGCAGTTATCAAAAATGCGGGACACGCTCCTCCTATTAATTCAATGACCAAAGCCTGCGGCACCGGATCGGTGCTGTTGGCATTGGTTGGTTCGGTAACCATGTGTGTTACTGGTCCCGCGAATGCCATTCTTGCCAGCGTTGGGAAGCGGGAACATCAGTATATAGGCGGCGTTACATATGGTGTGCTGGCGGTGGCCTTTGGCATATTCAGTTCGTCGATGACCTGGTTTGCACTTAAACTTCCAGCGTCGTATATTGCGGTTCTCGGTGGACTAGCGGTGTTAAAGGTCCTTCAAGGGGCCTTTGTTTCTGCTTTCGGAGGAAAATATTCCATGGGGGCGCTGGTGACTTTTCTTGTCACTGTTTCGGGTATTAGCATGTTCAATATCAGTGCGCCATTTTGGGCGTTAGTTATGGGGGCGAGTGTTTCCTGGTTATTGGAAAGGTCTGAATAATAGAATAACAATGGTTTACCCATCTGAATTTGGCGTCATGCCAGGAAATAGTGGTTTAGTTCATCGCAGAAGGTTTAGCGTCTCGGTTAAGCATTGGGCAGTGACGCTATTTCTCATCCCTGCGCTCATGTCCATCCACTGGACTGCTCAGGGGGGCCCGGTATCGCCAGAAATACTGGTGTCCAGAGATCTCTATCTGTATGTGCCCCAAAGTGATAATCGTCGATTGTTACTTGAACCGGGTTCGCTGTTGATGGAGAAATTCATTCCCCAAAGGGAGGTATTCAAAAAACGAATTCGCGTCATCTCCTAGGGAGGAGTGGAAGGAGAAATACGATCCAGCCGGGTAGATCCCATCAGTGCGTTACGTGGAACACTAGCCTATGTAAAGGACGAAATAAATATCAAGGGAAACAAATATCCCAGCGGAACAATTTTTCCTGTTGAGGTCGTGGATGATGATGGCGAGCAATCCTATGAGATTACCTATCCAAAGCCTTATTACCATGTTGCACAGGGCAGATTTGTTCTCAAGGAAAAAAACAGAACTTTCTCTCAAAATGACTTCACGGAGATGTTTAATCTCATTGATCCAGAAACGATATCCGAACTTCGGTTCCCTATCTGGTTACGCAGCACTAAACACTCAGCCACAGAGTGGGGATGCGGGGAGTCAAACGAAGTATCCAAAATATTGGATGCCAGTGTTGGAGCTAGCGTCGAGGCTAGTGGTGGCTTTTTTGGTTTCTTCCAGGCAAAAGTAGAAACCTCTGGCAGGCAGCTACCACTACGGTATATAAAAAGGTATTGAAAGACCCGCAATACCGACACCGCATTACCTATTGGGATTTACTCGAAGGAATGGATAGCCCGGACAAACTAATTAGCGTTGCTCTGGAAAAAATAAGCGTCTGTGATACCAATAAAGGTGTGAACAACAGCTATGTCATCCGATTTGAAAGCAAATACAACTTCGATGAAATCACTATTAACTCTGTATGGGCCACCGAAAATGGCTTTAAAAAAGGCGGAGGCTCCCCGATAAGAATCGATAACCTGGCAGACTTAAGAGCCTTTGAAAAAGCCTTAAGAGACTTCAAATTCATGCACTCCCTGGAAGGCCACAACATTAAAAAAGCCATCATCGATTTCGCCGTTAAATTGGTGGCCAATCTAAACTATGAAGGAAGATAATTAAGCGGATTCTTCTGTGGAAATAATGGAAACAGAAAATATCCTGGAAGAAGAGAGGATGGGATCAGGTGCTGGAATTCATGATTTAGGCTGTTGTAGAACTCTGTCAGTTTTTGACGACTAGCATTCCATTCCTTTTCCACTATTTTGATTTTTTCCAAATAGGAGCTTAAGCATGAAAAAGATCTCCGATGATGAACTGCAAGAGTTATTGGCAATCCATAAATCTGGAAAACAGGTAATTGATCTTTCGTACACTGATTTATCGGAAAGAGATCTGTCTGGCGCATATCTCGAACAGGCTAATCTGGAAAATGCTTCATTCGCTATGGCGGACCTGAGAGATGCTGATTTAAGAATAACTAATCTGTCTGGGGCAGATTTTACGTACGCTAACCTAACGACAGCCAATCTGGCTGGCGCTAATTTAACAGGGGCCTGTCTTCGCGAGACTCTATTAAGTCGAGCGCAACTCCAGGAAGCAACCCTGGTCGATGCTGATCTAACAGAAGCCGATTTGAAGTGGATGGACTTCAGAGAAGCGGACTTGAGTGGGTCGATTATCAACGGAGCGAACTTTTTTCTCAGTGCCTTCGATGCCTAGATCATAGAAGGAATTCGGTGCACCCATGTGTATTGGGATCAGGAAAATGCAATAAGAAACCCACCAGACAGAGATTTTCTGGAAGGTGAGTTCGAACAATTATATAAATCCCTTCCTACCATCGATTATTACTTCGAGGATGGTTTTACCCCCATTGATGCTCTATTAATAGAAAAAACAGTTTCTGAAATTTATCGCTCTAATCCTGAATTTGAGTTAGAGCTGGAAAGTTATCAGATTAGGGGGGCACTCCCGAGAATGAGGATGACGGTGAAGAGTAAGCTACATAAAGAAATCGCCTATGCGAAATTAAAAGGCCGCTATGAAGAGCTTGCCCAACAACATCAGGAACAAAGAAAGCAGATTGCTGACTTCACCATTGAACTGATTGCCAATCAGAAAACAGCTTATAACATTGAGGGAGATTTAAATTTGAAAAATACAATTCGTTCTCGCAATAGTAATGTAATGGTTGGTTCGCCAGGGGCAAATCAAACCATTCATTATTCCAGTGACGGTGCTGTTGGAGAAAAGCTGGAGGAGATTCTAAAGTTTGCTCAGGAGAGCGATGAGATTAGTAAGCTAGAATACGGAAAAATTCACAAAAATATTGAAAGCATTAAGAGCGGATTGGCCAAACCAGCAGATAGGACGAGAATCGAAGATGGGCTAAATAATCTGGGAAACGTCGCATCTATCAGTGGGCTTGTTGGGCAATTGGTAGCTTTGCTTTAGGTTATTCTGGAGACACTATGCCTGGATGTGATTTTACTGTACAAGGCGTCCATAGAATGCTTCATAATCTCATTGCTTCCTATTACTACCTTCATGTGAGCGTTTACCTATCTATATTGCGTAGATAACAAAGACCAAACAGAATACAGTCAAAATTTACTTCTTAGTTTACTTCTTACAGGGAAATATATGGCACTCCCCGTCACACAGGATCTATTAATCAAGCTTGCAGGCGAACCTGCCTATCAACGGGGTAAACAGGTTTACAAAAACGGCCAGGTAGTACGCTGGCAAAAGCAGGGCAATAAAGTAAGCGCTGTTGTTGAGGGTAGTTATCGCTACGATGTCATCCTAATATTGAATGATCGTACACTCGATGGTCACTGTAGTTGTCCTGCCTCAGATAATTTCGATTTTTGTAAGCATTGCGTCGCTGTTGCCTTAACAGTGACAGAGAACCAGCAGCCCAATACATCGGACAATGACCAGTTAGCGCGTTACTTTCGGTCTTTGTCCAAAGAAGTGCTCGTAGAACACTTACAAAAAATGATTGAGCTGGATCCTGCGCTAACCAAATACTGGTCGTTAAAAGCACACATGGCCATGGAAACCATGGATTCCAAAGCCATAAAAAAACAAATCACCCGGGCTTTGCCTTATCGACAAATGTGGGACTACCATAAGGTCAATCACTATTTTTCCCATGCGGAAAGTATTTTTGATTTGCTTATCGAGCCACTGACATCTCTACCGGCTGCTGAAGCATTCAGACTTGCCGAATATGGCTTTGAACGTTTGAACAGGGCATTAGAAAAAATAGATGATTCCCATGGTTTTCGTTTTGGCGTTGAGGAAAGCCTTGGCCGTCTACTATTGGAAAGTTTTGCCAAATTGGACTGGTCCAGGGGAAAACGTGTTGCTTTCCTGGTGAAGCAATTATCTGAAGCAAAGGATGTTTATCCCAAAATCCCCGAAGATTTTATTGGTGACAATGACCACGCGTTGTCTACCCTGTTTATCCAGCAATGTGAAACCCAGTGGCAAACACTGCTAGCAAATACCCGTGATAAGGAAGCCATACGTTTTCATCCATTGAACTATACTCTGCTAGCGGATGCACGTAACCATAGTGATGTCGCAAGGGAAATTGAAATCCTCAGCCAGACTGCCCACAGCAATCTTGATTATCTGAAATTGGCTGACTGCCATCTAAAGCAAAAAGCGTATGACGAAGCCGAGCGGTGTCTGGACAAAGTTGAGAGCAAAAAGTTCGGTCATCACCTAAGAGATTATCTGGAAAAACGCATTCATATTGATATCGTTCGGGGTAACTATAAAGCAGCTTTGGACCAACAATGGGAATTATTTGTCCAACATCCTGGCGACGGCTATTACAAAGAGTTGAAAATGTTGCACGCTGAAAATGGACTGAATGAAACCGATTGTTATCAACGTGTGGAAACTTACTTACAAGCCTTGGCAGAACAAAAAGACCATTACCGGGGACGTGTGCCGAATGAAGAGTTAGTTAACTTTTATCTTTACACAGGCAGCACTAAAAAGGGCGTTGAGTATGCTAAAAAACATCCCATCAATCGTTACCAGCTTATGGAATTAGCAAAAACCATTTTAGCCAAAGAGCCACAAACCGCGATTGATTTTTTTAAGCGTTCAGTAAGCGCTATTGCTGGACAAGCCAACAACCAGGCTTACAAGGAAGCGGTTGATGCATTACAGGAACTTAGAGAAATGTTAGCCAGACTGGATGATCGACAGTGGCTAACTGCCTTCGCTGATTTAATCGTCGAACTGAAAGCAAACAGGACACTTGCCAGAAAAAAGAACTTTATGGCTTTGATAGCTCAATTTACATAGGTGTCACTAGTTGCAAAAAATGTGATTACCAAGGGAGCTTGACGGTGTAATTACCAGGCGATATTGTCATAGATACGGTATCAGTAAATTTGGAGAAGTTTACCTGCATTAACGACCGTCATCTTACCTGCTGCCACTTTGGCAATGATGTCAACGGTTAATTGTGCTTTGGAGTTCATCACGATCATCCCTGGCATCCTCAAGTGCTTTAAAGCACTCAAACAATACTATTAAAATATGACCGTCAAACTCCCCTGGTAATAAACGGAAACGACAGAATTGCCTGGTAATTAGTCGTCCCTGAAGAACCCGAAAAGGCTACATATCCAGTATAAACTGGA
>JAALKB010000093.1 GCA_011088265.1 Gammaproteobacteria bacterium | reverse complement strand
CAGCTACTGGAGGAATCTACTTATAGACCCAGTCTGGTTAGAAGATTTAATATTAATCGAGCGGACGGCGGAAAACGTTTACTCAGTGCGCTAACCCTGAAAGACAAATTCGCCCAGCGCTTGGTATTGCAAGCCATTGAGCCACTCTGTGAACAGGAATTCCACCCTGCTAGTTTTGGTTATCGACCAGGCAGAAACCGGTATCAGGCCAGGGATGCTGCGAACAGCTATATCCGATCTGGTTTACATTGGGTCGTTGATGCGGATATACACTCTTTTTTTGACCATATCCCTCATAAACCTCTCCTAAAAACCATCGCTAATACCGTTAGAGACAAAAAGATCGTCACACTAAATCGCGCCTGGCTCGATATTAACGCGACTCCCCGGTTTATGCTGCAATCGAAAAAAGGTATTCCCCAAGGTGGAATCCTTTCTCCCCTATGGTGTAATCTTTATCTGAATCAGTTGGACCAATGTTTCGCCAATCAGAATATTCCCTTTGTACGCTATGCGGATGATTTTCTAATGTTCTGCAATGAAAAAGCTCAAGCTGAGATGCTGCTGGAACAGGTAAGCGGAAAGTTATTGCAACTTGATCTCAAGTTGAACCCTAACAAAACCCGTATAGCACATAGCAAAAAAGCCATTTCTTACCTTGGGCTAACCTTGTGTGAATTCTGAGGAGAATCAAAACATCCAGTAAATGCGATTGGTATAGGAAATGAGCGAACCGTTTGGGTTAGACTGTTCTGGAACCCTGGTATGAGGAGAATAAACCTGGTTTTTTTGACCAAACCGGGTATCCTGCAATTTGGTGTGTTGGGAGAAGTCAGGATTTGATACTAGTGAAGGAGATGGTTACTTTATCCACAACTCAAAAAAACCAGAAAACCAGGCAGCCGGTGCCCAATTCCTGAAAAACTGAATGGAGTTTTTTCGGTTATATAAGGTATGTTTGATTTTCTAGCTATATTTTGGCTTTTTTTAGAAAAAATAAAAAAACTTCTAACTCATTGATATATAATCTAAATAGTCCCTGGATAAGGGGGGTTGAATTGGGTCCGCCATTAATAGGCGATTAAGACGGACATTAGCCGGTCGACACAAATAGTAGACACAACGAGGCCAAATGTGGAGCGGTAGACTGATGAAGAGAGGAAACTCAGAACAGACCAAGGGCATGGAAAATGTGCCAACAATAAGTACGTTCAGTGCTCTCTCGGTGGACCATCTCTGTCGAGTTCTTTGGAACGGCTTGTACAGATGTACTCAACCGGTAATGCAACGCATCGAACGCCCTTTATCGATGAGGGGTTTCACACGATGAAACGTCGTGTGCTGTTGTGCGTTGCCGGCCTTTCTCCTCAAATTGTGACAGAAACAGTTTATGCTTTGTGGATGGAGGCAAGGTGGAAGCCCGAGGTTATCCAGGTCTTGACAACCCAGAGTGGGCTTGAACAGGTTTCGGCGAGCCTATTATCCCAAGGGCAGGATTGGCTGGGGAGACTGTGTCGGGAGTATCGCATGGGCGAAATAGAGTTCAATGAGTCCAATATATTAGTAATAAAGGATAGCAAGGGACACGGACTCGAAGATATTCGCACGGAATCGGATAATCTCTGTGCGGCGAATACCATTGTGGACGTGGTTCGACGAGCTACTTTGGACGAAAACACGGAGCTGCATGTTTCTCTAGCAGGGGGAAGGAAAACTATGGGTTATTATTTGGGATTCGCACTTTCTCTTTACGGCAGGAGACACGACAGGTTATCCCATGTTCTGGTCAGCCAACCCTTTGAATTTAGTCGGGATTTTTTCTATCCGTCCAGGGAAACCAGAATTATTCAAGGGAGGGTCGATGGGAATCTCGTCGAACTGGACTGCCATCTGGCTGAAGTGACACTGGCATCGATTCCCTATGTCAGGATGAGGCATCTGCAACGCGAGGAAATACTGCAACGAAAAATGAGTTATGCGGAAGCTGTTGAGGTGGCAAATGCTCATATTGAAACGCCGGTTTTGATCATTGATTTGGCTGGACGCCGAATAAAAATTGCTGAAAAAGTCATTAGCCTCCGACCCTCGGAATTGGCTATGTTATCGGTGTTTGCAAAACGGCGTCAGCAAGGCCTTGATCCAACGGGCGCGCCTACCCGTGTAGGGGAGGAGGAGTGGGCTAAATGGTATCTTGATGAGTATAAGCTCATCAGATTAATGAGAGATCCTTTGGCCAACACCGAAATCACTGAAAAGGCGTTGAAACGTGGAATGGACTATTCGTTTTTTTCTCAGAAAGTATCCAAGATAAATAGAATAATCAAGGGGGAATTGGGAACCGTACTGGCAGCGTATTATGTTATTGGTGGCAGAGGTGATTATGCCCGGGTTTATGGAATTCCGGTTTCCGCAGAGAATATCCACTTCAGGCCTATCTCTGGCATTCAGGGGGAAAACTAGGACATATTCGAATACCTCTCGATAGTCAAAGCCGAGCAAATCCCGAAAGGTCCAAGTGATCATATCAACTGCGATCTGGAGAGCGCTTTATTGCTTCAATTAGTTTGGTGCTACGGTTGACTGTTCCAGTATGGTACCCGTCAGAATGGTACCATCCAATTTAGCTCCGCCGATAATTGCCCCTTCCAGGTTCGCTCCCTTTAAATTCGCACCTGACAAATTAACCTCATGCAAAATTGCCCCCCTTAGATCTACTCCTTCCAGATTGGCTTTCGCAAAATTGGTCTTTCGAAATTCAGCGCCAGCAATACCCTGCGCTCCCTGCATATCGGCATGAGAAAAATTCGTATTAAGAAAATTAGCGCCGTTGAAAATGGCTCCCTTCAAGTCCGCGTATGTAAATTGTGCTTTCGTTAGGGTTGCATCGACCAAGTTCGCTTCCCGTAGTATCGCGCCCCCATTTGCGCTTCAGTTAGATTGGCACTACTGAAACTCGCCCTCACTTCTTGAGGGGGTTTTGAATTTGGGAAATGGAGACCGGAAAAAAAAGTGTTGTATTTGGCTAAAGTAGTACGAATTGATGATTGTATCTGCAAAGTATCCATGATGAGATCGGTAGTTTATGGAGCTATCAATGGGATCAAATACGCATAAGGTGAAGGGTGCATTCTTCGTTTATGCTTTGGTATTCAGGTAAAGTGAATATGTCCATGGAGATTAATCGATATCGGCTGGCTTTTGAGACTACTGGGTCAGTGAGTTTTTCCCACTTTCCCGGATCCGCTTTTCGTGGTGTTTTTGGTCGTGCTCTGAAGGCGGTAAGTTGCTTATATGGTAGACGTCCCTGTGAAGGTTGCCTGGCTCGAACTGAATGTGTGTATCCTGTGTTGTTTGAAAGCCAGGTCCTCAGCAATCGATATAGTCGCTCTATTCCCAATCCTCTAATTTTCGACTTTTCCCGTATCCCATCTGCTCTGGGTCATGGGGAGAGATTTACCATCGATTTCACTTTGTTGGGTGATTCAAATGAACAGGTTAATGTCGTTTTTAAGGCATGGGAAGTTGCTGGAAAGCTTGGCATTGGGAGTCGCTCTATTGGGTTTGAGATGGTAGAGATTTTAGAAATTTTTACGTCAGACGATGATGTTGAATTAAACCCTTGTGCTGAGATCAAGCAGTGTCGAATTCGTTTAATAACTCCTTTTTGCGCTCGAAAAAGAATCGGAGATCGGCGTGTGGATATCGGTCCTGGAGAGTTTGAAACCGGGGCTTATTTGCTAAATATCGTGAGGCGTCGTAGTCAGCTAGAGAGACTTTATGGGACGGCGGAAGATCAGGTTGATGTGGATTCTTTTAGCTTGGGGGTGCACAGTATTGAGATAATTTCTCAGTCCCTTGAGCGCTATGAGTACAAAAGAAAGTCTTTTCGTCAGGATCAGTATTTGAATATCCATGGAGTGGTTGGGGAAATCGATATCGCTGGGGATGCATTGGCTGAGTTATTTCCTATCTTATGGTTGGGTCAGTGGCTTCATGTAGGAAACAATACTATCCACGGATGCGGGAAGTATGAAGTGGTGCTCCAATGACGGGTTATTTATCATCAGAATGGTTTGAGATGGAAGCATGATGAGGATCAGACATAAAGAGAAAAAGGGAGCAGTTGATGACGGATAAACCGATTTTGCAATCAAATCGAAATTCAGAGACGTTGAACAAAGATGATGGAAAATAATCACAACGAGGACAAATTGATGGTGCATTGTTATTTATTCGAAGCAAAGTCGATTCAGTCTTATCTCTTTTCGACGGACAAGTTGAAAGAGATTGTCGGGGCAAGCGAAATTGTTGAGTACATCACCAGTGAAGCTGGGCTCCTGGATGGGGTGATCGAGAGGTTGAAAGTTTCCGTTGATTTTTCACGTAAAGGTGGCGGTGGATTCGCAGTGTTTGGAAACTCTTGGGACGTTAGAGAATTGGCCAGGTATTGGTCTATTTTGCTCGTGAGGTATGCGCCAGGGTTGAATTGGGTGCAAGGAATTGGGATCGGCGAGAATGAGTTGGAAGCTTATCAAAATGCACGAAAAGAGCAGCAAGCAGATGCTAATCGCTTGTCAGCCAGATTGCCTCAGGGCAATCCATTCACCCTTCGTTTTTCGAGAACTGGAGAGCCCGCTGCGAAGAAAGAGTATAAAGAGACATTGGACGAATCGACGGCGAGAAAACGTCTGGGTTTTGTTTATGATGAGTCCGGAGCCGAGAAGCGGTTCTACGAAGGAGAATGGTTGGCGCGGCGATTTGATCCAGACAGTCACTACCAGCAATGGCCGGTTAATCTCACCCCGGAAGAGGGGGACGATAATCGGAATTTCCCATTTGTTGATGATAAAAAGTGGATTGCCCTCGTACATATCGACGGTAATGGTTTCGGTCAATTACTGATTGCGTTGGGGAGGCATGCAAAAGATAACCCTGCTCAATATTCCGGAGGGCAATTTATTGAAACATTCCGATCTATTTCCTACGCCATTGCGAAGGCGACAGAAAAAGCTGCCCAACATGCCGTCAAAGAAGTACTTGAACCCCGAAAAACCGAGGTCTATTTGACTGACGAAAGGGAATCGAGTGTTTTGCTTTATCCTGCTCGACCAGTGGTGTTGGGTGGAGATGATATGACGATCATCGTGCGAGCGGATCTGGCTTTGGCGTTTTCCGAGTCCTATATCAAAGCTTTTGAAGCAGAAAGCGAAAAGGCGCTTCAGGAAGTAGTCGAGCAAGTAGGGGCTTCTTTTAAGTTGCCGGGCTATTTAACGGCTTGTGGTGGTATAGCTTACGCAAAGGCGACCTATCCTTTCTATAGGTTGCATGAAGAAGTTGAGAGTCTTTGCGGTGAGGCCAAGGCGTCATCCCGATCTGTACTGGAAAAAGCTGTGCATTCAGGTGATGGTGTTATCCCTTCTTCGCTAAAGTGGTCTCGAACCACTGCATCATTGGGCGAGAATGAGGTCTTTTCTTCTCGAAAGCAATGCTTTGATAGCGACAATATAGATAACAATACCACGGAAACTGGGCAGATAGTTACGGCCTTTGATGCATGGACCTATTTCCTCGGAAGAGGGGGTGGGAAAATTGACGGTATGGAAATTAGAGAAGCTGCTCTACTCGAGGATTTGAAAGCGCTACTGTCTTCATTAGATGATGGTGTATCGGTGAATGGATTGCGGTCGGTTTATGATCTGCTGCTGTGTGAGCCGGATCAGGCGGAAAGGCAATATCAGCGTTGGTGTGACGTAATTGCATCGCGGGATAAAGCACCCCCCTGTTTTGATGCAATGAAAAAATTAGTCGGAGACGGTTATTTACAAAAAGAAAACGTTCGTGGGCTCCCGCTAGTTGATTTGTTAGCGATAAACGCAGTGACGAAACGAGAGGAGGAGGCATGAAACTGATATTTGATATTCAAACGTTCTGGCTTTGCGGAACAGGTCAAAGCGCATTAGGAAGTGCGGATCAAACAGTGAATCGAACGGATGGTGGTTTGCCTTTTATTCCTGGAAAAACCATAAAAGGTATCGTTAAACATGCGCTTAAAGAATGGACGTCGCTGATCGGTGAAGATGAAACCGCCGACCTAAGCGAACGACTCTTTGGCGGGCAGCCCGACGAACTGGCGGGACAAAAAATGGATCAGTCAAGGGGGCCAATAAAAGGAGCACTACGAATGGGAAGTGCCCACCTCGGTGTTGCCGAAACTACCTTTCTGACAGTTAAAAAAAATCGCTCGCTGATTAAGGGCCTGTATCAAAATGTTGCTTCCACGGAAATTGATCACGCTACGGGCAGCGCAGCGCATCATAGCTTAAGAACGATGGAAGTCGTGGTTCCTCTGAGATTGGAGGCTGAGGTTAGCTGGATAGAGGATGCGAAGTATCGACACGACTTGCCACAGAACTGGCAGGGTATCCTGATGGAATCACTTTCGTTAATCCACAATATTGGTTCGAATCGAAGTCGCGGTTTTGGGCGTTGTGTGGTGACCATGGAGGGCGAAAAATGAAATCCATTGAATACGTCATTATTTTAAAGGAACCCTGTGTTTTTAGTGAACGAAATGCGAGCGAAGGCGCACACCGGGGGTTGGACTATGTTCCGGGTAGCGCCTTACTGGGTGCTGTGGCTTCGAGGTTATATAGCAAGCTCGACGTGAATGAGAGTTTTAAACTTTTTCATTCGGGCCATGTTCGTTTTGGAAATGCTTATCCCGTTAACAAACAAGGGCGATGTACCTATCCTCTTCCTCTTTCATGGGTCCGTCAGAAGAAAGATGAATCAGTCATAAATGATGATCAAACCTACGAACCCTCACGAATTGGGCAGCAGGACCTGCTTGATGATGGCACTATTGAGGGAAAACAGCCGGAACAAATGCGATCAGGATATGTGTCGTTATTTGGAGAAGTTGTGCGAGCCGAAAGTACGCTGGCGTTAAAAACATCGATTAACTTTAATACTCAAAGGGCCAAAGAGGCGGCATTATTTGGTTATGACGCTATGAAATCCGGCCAGCGCTTTTTTGGCAAAATCCTGTTCGATGATGATGAAGTGCCCGATGATCTTGTCGATCGATTATCAGAAGCACTTGAGCAGCAACTCTTTCTTGGTCGTTCCCGGAGTGCGGAATATGGGCAAATAGAAATTCATGTCGCGCGAGGTGAGGTAGAAAAGCAGATCATGGATGATAACGCGGATGAGATCCGACTTTGGTTTCATTCTGACTGTCTTGTTTACGATCAGTATGGACAAATTACACTTTGCCCCTCGACGGGGGATCTTGGCCTGCTCCTCAACTTGAGTCCTGATTTTACTCGTACTTATATTCGGGCTCGACAATATTCTCCCTGGAATGGACACAAACATGCCTACGATATGGAACGGCAGGTTATTGGGAAAGGCAGTGTGATTACCTATCCCTTGGGAAACCAAACATTATGCCATGATGATCTTGAGCGTTTGAGCAAAGGTTTTTTCGGTTTTGATCAGGTGGTGGATTTAGGTCGGGCATCGGTTAATTCACCGCTAGTGACCATGGAACATCCCCAGTTTCTGGATGCGGATATGCCCCAGGAAAGGATTGATAAAGGGCTACTATTGGATCGTGCTCCCAGTCAGCGTGCCTCATTGCCCGCAGCGTCGAACCTGGAGCCGTCTTTGGTTCAGTGGCTACAGATCAAATCAGGTCGACACGATTCGTCAACGACACAAGAGGCTAATGATATTACCAGGGTCTACAGCCAACTAATTATCGAGGCGAAGCAGTCCTCTGGGATACCGAATTATTCTGATTTCGGGCCATCAGCAAGTCAATGGGGTCAGGTTGCCGGTACGTCGGCCATCTCGCAGAGTGATGATGATCTGAATCTGAAACTATTCGACCCGATGTCTGGTGTATGCAAAGCCAGCAATCCTGGGTGGCGCGATGAAGTGTTTTATGAAGGAAAATACATGAAGATTTATCTGTGGCTAAAAAGAATTCTTGGATTCGATGAGTCCGAGCCGGAGATGAAATTGGAAATTAGAGACAAGAGGCGTTTTGTTCGTTTACTGGCTAGGGACATTCGACGTCAGTTGGACGAGCCAGCGTCTGCTGGTCAGGTATAGGAAGGTATCATGAATAAATTTCCACTTTTTTACGTTGCCAGAGTTCAGGTCGAAACTAAAAGCCCGCTAAGTATTGCAACTGGACAGTCTTCGGAGTTTTTCGATACCGGTTTGGTTTGCGACGCCAATGGACTGCCTGCTATTCCCGGTACAAGTATTGCCGGTGTGTTAAGGCATCTCTATTTTGATGTTTATGGCGAGGAAGTAGAGCAGGTTTTCGGTTTTCAGAAAGACCACGTGAGGGAGCATGATTTTCGGGGTCAGGTATCTAGGGCGAATTTCTCGTGGGGGTGCATGCATGACCGAAATGGCGTTGCAATACAGGGCTTGTATCATGATGATACGGAGCTAAGAGCAGACACTTTACTGGGTGTCGCTCTGGAATTATCCCAAACGCCGGAGTTTCGGGATCGAGTCGCTATTGATCATCAGGGAGTCAGTGCGAATAAGTTTAATCGCAGTGTCTTACTGACAGGCTATCGGTTTACATTCGAAATTACTTATTGGAGTGATAACGACCAGGATAAAAAATGGTCGCGCCTATTGTCGTTGCTCTATCATCCCCTTTTCAGAATAGGGGGAAACACCCGGTCAGGGTTGGGTAAATTGGAAATAGTTGAGATAAGAAACCGGGGTTTCGATTTGCGTGAGGGACAGGGGCGAAGAGACTTCGTCTCGTTTTCAAAAAACCGAAATCTCAACGAATCCGGCGGCTTTTCAGAGTTCCAAAACAGCGAGCTAAATACGGATCACATTACCACGGTAGAACTTGAGTTAGAGCCCCGAAGCTTCTGGCGAATTGGTCAGGGAGACCACAATACTCTAACCACATCGGATGGGAGACCGGCGAGACTGTTACCAAAACTTGAGCAGGTGGTTTCATGGGAGAAAGGCATTGCACGGCCCGCCGGCAGACATTTGCTGATTCCAGCCTCCTCGGTAAAGGGCGCTATCGCTTATCGCGTGGCTTTTTATGCGAATTGTATTGAGAAACAATGGGCGGATAACTACCCGAACAATGAAATGAAGCAGAGCTCAGCGAAAAACCCACAGCCCAATGATATATCGCCCAATGACATGTCGTTGTATAACAAGTCGGAACAGTGTAACGCTGTGCGGGAGCTGTTTGGGTTCGTCGCCGAAGAGGAGAAAGGGATAAAAACCAGGAGTATAAAAAGAATGAAGGATGAACGATTAGAGTCGGAACAGTCCGACACCGTGTTGGAAGGTAATCTCCGTGTTAATACACCGGAGAATGCTCGGAAGAGCAGCGGTCGGGTTGGTAAAGTTTTGATCGACGATGGTTACCTGTCTTTTGGCGAAGATGATTTGATGATTATCATGCATAATTCTATTGATCGTTTCACCGGTAACGCCAGAGCGCATATGTTGTTCTCCGAAGAATTGGTATGGGGGAAACCCATTAACCCTTAACCTCACCATTGATAAGCGTGGGCTGGACCAGAGTACACTGGGTTTGCTCGCAGATGCACTGGAGGATTTAGGTGATGGTCGACTTGCATTGGGCAGTGGAGCCTCGAAAGGGTATGGTTTTTTTAAGCGAGGAGAGAACTTCGATGAACAAATAAAGCGCGTTAGAAATTCAGGAGTAACCCCATGAACCAGCCACTATCGACAGAGACGCTCAATCGTATTTTTGAAAACCAGGTACAAAATAGAAGCTAGTCGACATCAGAATCTTCTGACCGGTTTCGCCGATGCCAATTCAGGGTTGTATCTTTGAAGCTAGCCTATGACGAGTTGACTACCTGTCTGAAGGAATTTAGCCCCGGCCATGCCTGGCTATCGTATCAGTCTCGCAACGAAGCTTTTTCGGACGGACAATTTGTTCACCAGCCAGCGACAGACGTAGAATATGGATATTTGTTACACGGAGAACTCACGAAAGCGGACGAAGACCGTTCGTTGCATGTTCACTACCAGGCAAATGGAAATTGGCGGGTGTCTGAATACTTTATCGAAGGAGACGAAAATGGCGACTGGTTAGTTGATCAGACTCGGGTGCTAGCAACGTCTCATTCCCTCGGTATGCTGACCTATAACCGAATATGGGCGTTAAATACGGATGGTTCAGGCTATGCGCCCATAGCGGCCTGTTTTGACGGGTTTTCCGATAGGGACAGCAGGGAAGAATCATGAATAATAAGAATCAGCAAAAAGCAAAAGACATGCCAATGGCGCAGATAAATGCGCCCTATAATTTTGTTCCGTTGTCGGATGTCGTGGTTTTCCCTGAGTGGGCTGATCAGGTTTCCCATGATTTACCTTTTGAGAAAGGGGTAAGCGGAGAAATAGAAATTACGTTGACGACGCTGTCTCAAATTGTAGTTGGAAGTGGTAGGGATACCAGGAAGGGACAGCCAGGACATCTTCATTTTTTTAAAACACCTGGTAGTGGCGGAAAGTTTGCTATTCCAGGGTCAAGCCTAAGAGGCATGATTCGAAGTGTTTTTGAAGTTGCAACATTTTCGAAAATGGATCGGGTCGATGACATGACGTTTTCGCTCAGGGATCTGACGGGTAGTGAAGACACTAATGTGTATCGTCGTGTTCTGAAAGAAAAACCCCAGGTCGGATTTTTGCAGCGCGAAGGTAATCGTCCCGTGATTACTCCCTGTGATTCAGCACGGCTCGATCACGTCCAGTTGGAAAAAGCCTGGGAAATAGACCCTTATCAACGGCCGATTTTCAAGAACCAGGTAAGGAAAAGTGTGGCGGAGAAATACACAGAGTGGGAGTCGCTTTGTAGAAGAAGCGGTATCGAAAACAGTAAAATACTTCGATGTAAAGTTTCTGCTCCCGATGGGTATGGCCATAAGCATGTAACTGAACTAGGAAGTGGTAGAGAGTGTTATCCGGTTTTGACTGGTCAGGTTAGTGTTGAACTTGAACGACGGGGAAAAGTTTCTTTTGAGCCCCATCCAGAAAAACACCGTAGGAAGCACAAGGATTTCGTGTTCTTTGATAGCGGAAACCATGGAGACCCTATTGATGTTCACAACGTAGATCAAAATGCCTGGGCAGATTTTCTAAACATCCATGGTGAAAACAGTACGGAAAAAACGTCTCGAGATATGTCCTGGCCTTCCTACTGGAAGCAACACTATCAAGATGGAGAAAAAGTACCTGTTTTCTATATTGAACGAGAGCTTTCCAATGGCAAAACTCAACTTTGTATTGGACTTGCTAACATGATGCGGCTCGCTGGCGCGCATAGAACATTAGGGTTGATTCGAAACTCGTCTGATGACCATCTCGACCAATCCCGTCATGATTTTGGATCACTGGTATTCGGACAGGTTAATGGAGAAAAAAATAATTTGAAGGGAAGGGTGTTTTTCGAAACGGCAATGTATACGGGTAGTGAGGAAAAAACGGAAAATACCCAAGCCACGGTCTTGAGTAGTGCCAAGGCCAGTTACTATCCAAACTATCTTGAACAACCAGCAGAGCTTTCCGAAGGCAGATATCAACTAAAAACCTGGAAGCCCTATAATACCTATGCGGACGACAACGACGTCAAAATCAGAGGTTGGAAACGATATCCAGTAAGAAGTGATGAGGAGATTGAGATTCCGCCTGTTGCGGACAAAGTATCCGAAGACGCAAAAACCATACTTTCTTTTTACCTAAGGATTCAGAATTTAATGGGAGAATTGTCTTTCATAACCTCAGACCCGAAGAATTAGGGGCGTTGTTCTGGAGCATTCAATTGGAAGGCGGGCGCCACAGCATTGGCAGTGGCAAGTCCTTTGGCTTTGGCCAGGTGAAAATCAAAGCGTTGCTTGGAAATATCAGACCTAATTGCAGTGAGATAACCGTGGGAAGCATTGAAAACTACCTCAGTGAATTTACAGACTATATGGAGTCAAAACTGAAAAAGAGATTAAAAACATCCTGGCAGGAGAGCGAGCAGATTCAAGCTCTCCTGGCAATGAGCAAAAGCTACTTGAAAGAATACCAGGAGGAGTGGTTTGGAGGCAAATTCAAGCATATGGTGTTGACTGTTAACCCTAACGTGAATGAATTTGCCAAAGCAAAAGGAGATAAGGCTTCTCCTGGATTGGTACTAAAGCCTTTTATGAAACCGAGATATTCAGCTCCTGAAACCGTTTCCCACGATGGAATCTGGAAAGACGCCCGTCTGCAACTAAAGAAAGATAACGGGGAACTACTAGCATGGAATGATAAGGGTGAGCGGGCTGCTGTGAAGAACGGATCATCCCTGTTATCTCATTTGACGTTGTCGAAACGAAAACAGAAGGATTTGGGGCGTGGATCTTTTAAAAAGAGTGTACGGATCGAGGGCGGGGGGAAACAAATACGGATTGTTGAGGTATTGGAGGAAAATTAGTGACCGGTTGCTATTTTGGCTAATTATTTCGTTACGCGGCACTCCGGAGCCATGCTTTGGGCGAGCCGTCAGGATCTCGAAATACACCATCAGGTAGACCATTTGGATATTAACCAGATCCAATCCGGCGATCAGGTCTTTGGGACTCTGCCTGTGAATCTAGTAGAGGAGGTTTGCACCCGAAACGCCCGTTATTTCCACCTGAGTCTGGTTGTTCCTGAGCATTTGCGAATGATTGAACTTAGTGCCGATCAAATGGATGCGTTGGGTGCAAAGTTTGAAGAGTACATTGTCAACCGACCCGAACGGAGCAAGTGATGAAAAACATCAAACTTTTTTTATCGACAGAGCAGTAAATTCACTTTCGGATGGAAAACACGCCACTGGCAAGTGACATTGGGGCTCTTGGCAGTTGTTGGGCTTGTTAGTTATGGTTTCCAGAGGGGAATTAATCAGGATAGTTGGTTGTCAGTGGTGACTGCCTGTTTGGCCTTATTTCTTCTTATCAACGATTTACACAGGGATTGGTTGGACTCATTGGAAAGGAGGGTATCCGTTCTAATCTATGATGCAAAGACAAAAGTGCCGCAGTTTATTTATTTTCGGTCGTCATGCTACGGAAACGATTTAAGGGGGTTGGCGCAGCAGCTAGCCAGCCAGGCGATTCTCTCCTCTATTTATGAAAGCTATGGAAAAAAGGACGCCCTAAGAAACTCTAGAGTAACGTTGTTCTTTGATCCAGGTCGGGTAACCTATGCGACCCTCAGGTTGCCCTATCGACATGAGAATGGCCGATTCACGATCGAACACATGGTGTTTATTCCAGTAAACGATATTGGAAAAACTATCCATGATTCTTTGGAGATCAAGGAGAAAGATGAAAAAAGCTGTACGAGGCATAGCGTTAGAATGAGCGATATCTGCAATAACCATCTTGAGGCGACTAACAAAAACAAGGTTTTTTGGGCGACCGCAGTGAGCGATGAGTGGAGATATCGACCGTTTGTGGATTTGAAAAAAGAACTGGAGGGAGAATTCTATGACAATTTTATTTCTATCCGCACGTCCAGAACGAAAAGCTGTGAGTAGTTCGCGTTTCTTTACGAGTTGTTTTCGATATACTTCTACCTGTGCGTTGGTCATGATAAATAAAAACCCCTTGTGAATCGACATGATTCTGTATTCAGACGGTAGATTTCATTTTATTGCTATATTTAGAAATTTTTTGAAGGGAATAAAAAATAAAAGTAGATTTAATTTATTGATTAATGAAAAAAGGGAGAATCCATAGGTTTGAATTTGATCCTCTATTAACTAGATGGTTTGCTACTGGCGCTTGGCTATTAGGTTTACGTTAGAATTGTTATTCCGCAAGAGATTTTTTGTCCGTCTCCCGCTTTTGATTCTGAATTTTTGCTTCGAGTTCGATCTGACGTATGCTGTCAATCTAATCGAGGTTGAATGAGTTCTGACTATAAAATTCAGCAGGAGTTTATGCGCCACGCTTTGATGCTTGCCCATGACGCGCAAGAGGTAGGGGAAATTCCTGTGGGGGCATTGGTGGTTAGGAGTGGGGAGATATTGGGGAAAGGGAGTAATCGAGTGATTACCGATCTTGACCCTTCAGCCCATGCTGAGGTTGTGGCTATTCGTGATGCAGCGAGCCGCAGTGGTAATTTTAGATTAACAGGTAGTGTGCTTTATGTGACTTTGGAGCCCTGTGTAATGTGTGCGGGTGCGATCTTACAGGCACGAATTGAGAAAGTGGTGTTTGCTGCCTGGGACGAGCGATTTGGTGCTGCGGGGAGTCAGCTGAACCTGCTTGAATCTCCGTTCCTCAATCACCAGTGTCAGGTGCATTCTGGCGTGCTTCAGGAAGAGGCTGGAATGTTGCTGAAAAATTTCTTTTCCAGCCGACGATAAACGGATTTAGCGCCAATGATGTCGTCAGACTTCCGGGTCAAAGTCCATGAGCTTAACTGTCCAATACGCTGTCCACTAACGCTTTCTTCGCCAGTCTTACTCTTCCAGTCCTACCCTTCCAGTCTTGACCCTTAAGGTGTCAGTCCCGGAATTCATCTTCCCGTATGGATATTCCAGAAATAATTATCCTGGTTGTTCCATAAACTGGAAAATCTGATCAAATCGTACTGCCATTACTTTAGGATCCAGGGGCGGTTGGTAAAAAGAAGCGAGCATTCCCTGGGAGGGATGCG
>JAALKB010000092.1 GCA_011088265.1 Gammaproteobacteria bacterium | reverse complement strand
ACGCGGATAAGACTGAGACACAAAAAACTCCCAATATCTACAACATTTATAGTAATTATCCAGCCGGTACCCGGCTACTCTCAAGAGAAATAGCTAGCCACCCCAGGACATCCAGCCTTGACCTGGAACACAGTCCTCCCGATAACAAAGAGGCAATGTAAACGCCGATGGGGGCTGCGTAAGTCTCCCGTCATCTTTGTTTGACACTGACAGGCGTCATACCTGAATCAAACCGGTCGCTTAAATATCAAACCGGCACCAAATGGAACTGTCACTTTGCCAACAGGAATTGCTCTATCAATAAATTTTTCAACGAGAACAACATCCAACTGGCAGTTACTCAATCTCTCCCCGCATTGGTTAATGAGGTCAGTTTCGGTAAGACTAAACTCAATATCCCGATTTAAAGCGTGGTTCACCTGGATACTTGCATCCAGGTTTTGCACACGATGATTTCCAATTTTCACATAGCGAAGTGGAAAAAATTGATTTTCCCGATAATTTTTAATTCGTAGGATGTACAACCCTTCACTGCCTTCTTTGGTCAGCGTTGTTCCAATGGATTCGGGCTGAGGTGGGCTATAGGGCTTCCAACCATAATCGGCCATATCAATGACGCCGACCTGAATATCCGAAGGGTCCCTGGTTTCGGTTATATAGACGACGATGACACATTCCAATCTCTGAATATCCTGCCCACAAAAGTCGATCAGATGTGATTTCCTCACGTCCAACTCAATTCTCTTTTCTGAAATAATTCTGCTTCTTTTGGCCAAAAGAACGGGATATCGTTTGTCGACGAAAATACTTCGAATCGGATCATCCTTATTGAACACATAGGGAATGGTGATTCGATATATTTCACTCAATCCTGTCAGAGTTTCCATGGTTATTTTACGGTTCGCGGGATTATTTCGCGCAGAACCATTGTTTGCCGACCCTCCTCGAGCCGCATCCGTACTGTCATCAATCCACACGAAATGCATGGGCGTGCCAGCAATACCGTATTCATGAACCAACTCGATCCCACATGATGCCGGTTGCCGGTCGATTCCCGTGTGTTGGATGTTGACGTATTGATCATCCATGGCAACAGCGCAGTCTTTATCCCTTAGTTTTCGGGTTTTGACCAACATTACTTTGTCAGACACCCTGGTTAGATCCTGCTCATCAAGCATCACTCCACCCACTATCAGATTCCGCACCCCATAAAGTCGCTCACCGCATAAGGCAAAGGTATCAGAATGCCGGCTTACATGGATAAAAGGATCGCCATTATTGCATCCTCTTGCGCTTGTAGTATTTCCATTGGCACCGCTATTGAGCGGAATCGCTGGGCTAATATTCAACGCATTCGGATAGGAATCGAATATTTCATACTCGACAAACTGCCTGAACTCATCGAAATTTGCACCCGCTGAAGATAGTTCAATTGCTTCGATTCCATGATCGATCCAGTCACCCTGGAACCGATATTGATACACCGCTTTAATTCTCCTTAGCCACTGTGGCACATTGATTACCACGGTGGTTTGGGCCGGAACCGTTTTGAATTCGTAAGACAATTTGCCATTTTTGGCAATCCCAATAGGTACCTTATAAAAGGTCCAGCCAAAATAGGGAGGCCGCTCGAAGGATGATGAATGCCTTTCGCGGGTTGATCTTATAGGCAACTTCCCATTGACAATGCCTGTAAAAGGCGTCGCATAGGGAATCCGGGTTTTAAATGCGGTTGAACGCGCTAACGCATTAACAATTTCCGCTCCAACCGTTGCTCCCGTAGTGCCTGATACATCATTTGCGTTTACCGCGGCATTTAATAGCCGGGACACAGCTTCAGTATCCGCTATCTCAATGACCCTCTCCCTCGCAGAATTATCGACAATCTTTGGGCTAACCAAAAATCGAATATGGTCAGTTAGCTTTTCCGCCAAAATGGGTTTGTGGACAGTTGCATTAAAACCTACCCGTCCACCTAATCGGAAGGTGCCGAGCACGATATTCGTTACGTTATCCGTCTGTTCACCGGATCGTTCATCATCATTAACCCTTCCTAAATTCGCTAACACACTGGAATCATTGATCCGGGTATCGGTATAGACCGCTGCTACTAAGGACTCAATAAACTCAAAAACGGAATCCACATTTCCAATTTCGCCCGGATTCTGAAAATCCAATCCATAAATATCCAAAAGACGGTGTAGCGCCACCCCCAGGTTACGCCAGTTTGCAAACGGCGTGTTATAGGAAAACCTTCCCCGGTTAATATCGGTTTTCGGGTTTCCCCCGTTCAAAGTTGAACCCACAATCCCTACAGTTTCCGATCGACAGATTTCATTCAGGGAATCGCTATCAACAACAATTCGATAGGGGCGAATCGCAGCCGGACGATCTGGCTGATAGTTTGGCTGGCGAGCCAGATGAGCAGGGACAAAAATCCGACTTTGGCTTTGGTAACAGTAATCAGCACCCTTACTGTTGATGTCCAGCAAATACTGGATCGCAAATTCATAGGCCCGATATAGATCCGTGTTGTCGTTATCCACCCCTAATACACGATTCGCTGATTGCGCCTTATGGGCAAACTCAAGGGCGTATTTCCCACAATCGCCCTCCTGATTTTGCCTGGCGCAGGCCATCAGCCCGCTATACAAATCGAATGGGCCTTCTTCGCTAATTAGCTCCAGATAAACCCGGTTTGTTTCATATCGATTTTGAATGTGGTCGGTTAATATGGACTCGACTTTTCTTGAAACGTGTTTAACGTCGTCCTCAAATGCCGCAAGAATCACTCTGGCGGAAACTCCACTTGGGGTTTTCGCCCCGGGCTGAAACCCAATCTCAAACGGCAATGCCCGTTGCACATAACCACCGTAAGTAGCGGTACTAGTCAACTGGTTGTTTCTCATCTGTTCAAGCAGATACTCCAGTGTTGCTTCCTTGTTCCTGATTCGTTCTAGTGGAGTGGAATCGATATCATTCCGGGCAATGTTCTCCATGCCGGATGCGGCATTCGACTGCCCATTAAGCAGCTTGTCCAGTCCACTATTAATGGATGCAAGCTCGGTCGCCAGTTCGCTAATTTGCCGATCAATCTGGGGGCTTTGGGCCTGAGGAACATTGGTAGATAGACTGACGGTATCGGCAGTTCTGGACGCATCTCTATTTCCCAGCGTTACCTCAGTAATTACTGGCGCGGGAAGAGAAGTCACAAAATTTCCATTTGGTGATGTCGGGTTACCAAAAAGTCCTTCGATTTCAGACAGCAGGATGCTGCGTCTTTGGCTCAGGGTTTCAAATTCGGCTTCTGCAACAACCTGCTCAGCCTGTTTGGCTTGCAGAGCCAATGCTGCCTCATCCGTGGTTAAACCATAATCTCCCAACTCCAGTCCTGATATCTCGAAGCCGAGATCCAACAAGGTCTGTTCCAGCAGTCCCTGACGACTGCGAAGTGCATTCAGCTCGCCGAATGCAGACTTAATTTCGACTAGCTTGAGATCGTTTCGTTGCTCAATGAGTTCCGTAGTAGATTCATTAATACGCTGGGTTTGATCTAATCTTTGGGATTCAAACCTTGACAATGCCTGCTGAAAATCATCCTCTCGTTGAATCCGGTTAGTGTCCAGATTCTGGGCCACCTGGTATTTCTCCAATACACTTTTATCCCGCTGCAGGTTTGCAGCTACAGAAGCAATCACAGTTTGGCGACTATCCACCGCCCCCTGGGATCGCTGCTCGAAAGTCGCGGGATCATTCAACCATTGTTGATAACGACTAAGTCGTGACTTTCTTTCTGCATCCAGAGATTCCACTCTAAACCCACTGAAGTATTTAAAGGTAAACTCCGCTTCCCTGTCAGGCAGGTTCTGCCTCAACGATAAATCACCAGTGGCACAGGCGCCAAGGAAAATCGATAGTAAAAACACGGAACCTGGTCGCCATATTTCTGATGGCTTCGTTTTCGTTAGAGTCTTCCCCTTTATTTTCATTTGTCCACTCTCCAGAGAAACCATCGTCCACTAGTTTTTGATTCGATAGCCCGTTTTAAATATCCAGCAAACAATTGCAATACACAAAAACAGAAATAGCAGGATCATTCCCATACTCGCCTCAATACTCACATCCGAGATCTCATAGAAACTCCAGCGAAAGGCGCTCACCAGATAGACCGCGGGGTTAAACAATGTGACGGTTTACCAGAATGCAGGCAGCATATTAATTGAATAGAAACTGCCCCCGAGAAATACCAGGGGAGTGATCACCAATAATGGAATAATCTGCATCTTCTCAAAATTATCCGCCCAAATACCAATAATAAAGCCGAATAAGCTAAAGGTAACTGCCGTCAAAATCAAAAAACACAGCATCCAGACCGGATGGGCAACACTGAGATCAACGAAGAAACCCGCTGTCCCTAGAATGATTAGCCCGATAATGACCGATTTGGTCGCAGCAGCACCAACATAGCCCAGCACAACCTCAAAATAGGATACCGGTGCAGACAGCACTTCATAGATGGTGCCGGTGAATTTCGGAAAGAAAATACCGAAAGAGGCATTGGTTGCGCTATGTGTTAGCAGCGACAACATAATCAAACCAGGGACGATAAACGATCCATAGCTAATGCCGTCAATCTCGCTGATACGCGACCCAATGGCCGATCCGAACACCACAAAGTAAAGCACGGTGGACATTACAGGAGAAATAATGCTTTGAAAGACCGTGCGCCAGCTTCTGGCCATTTCAAATCGGTAGATTGCTTTTACCGCATGGATATTCATGATGTTTTATTTACCAGTCTAACGAAAATGTCTTCCAACGAACTTTGTTCGGTTTTCAAATCCCTGAATTTTATGCCCGCCCCATTCAAATCACTCAGCAATGCGGTGATACCCGTTCTTTCGCCTTTAGTATCATAGGTATAGATCAGCTGCTTTCCTTCGTCGGCTAAGGTTAATTCATGGACATCCAGTGATTTGGGTAAATCTGGCAGCGCCTGATGCAACTCCAATATAAGCTGTTTTTCCCCAAGCTTACGCATCAACTCAGCTTTTTCTTCCACTAGCATGATTTCCCCTTTATTAATTACTCCGACTCTATCCGCGATCTCTTCCGCCTCTTCAATATAATGCGTGGTCAGAATAATGGTGACCCCCGTTTCCCGAAGCTCACGAATCACCTGCCACATATCCTTACGCAACTCGACATCCACCCCCGCAGTAGGCTCGTCAAGAAACAGAATTCGAGGCTCGTGGGATAAGGCTTTAGCAATCATTACTCGGCGCTTCATTCCCCCAGAAAGTTCCTTGATAATGTTGTCTCTCTTGTCCCATAGGGAAAGGGATTTCAACACTCTATTAATAAACTCCGGGTTTTTCGGCTTATCGAATAAGCCTCGACTAAAAGACACAGTGGTATGTACGGTTTCGAATGCATCCGTGGCCAACTCCTGGGGCACTAATCCTATTAGAGATCTTGAAGCTCGGTAGTCGTCAACAATGTCATATCCGTCCACGGTCACCGAACCCGTTCCGGGATTCACAATGCCACAGATGATACTGATTAACGTAGTTTTGCCCGCACCGTTTGGCCTCAACAGCGCAAGAATTTCACCCCGTTTAATTTCGAGATTGACATTATCAAGCGCCACAAAGCCATTGTCATAAACCTTGCAGAGATTGCGAACGGTAATAAGAGTAGAGTCAGATGATATGGTCATCCATGAAGTATATCGCTCATCATGAATCAGGGCCCAATCTTTCCCATGGTCATCAGCAATTTGTCATAGAATAGCAACTGTGAATAGCAACTGTTTTTGCCAACTCCAGGGAATGTTTCTCTGAAAACGCTTTTGGCGATGTTTTTTCATGTTTTTGTACTGCTTTTGCCCGAGTTTTTGTATAAATTTTTTCATGTATTTTTAGATACGTTTATGAAGCCAGGGTTGACAAAATTCATTCCTCAGAAGCCTTATTCCTTTCATATTCATTTTCATACATTATTTTCCATACGTTATTAATGTCAGCCAATACGATTTCTGTTAATCAGGGTAATCACCAACTCGATGGCAGAAAGCACGTCTGGCTATTCGGTTACGGCTCCCTGATTTTTAAAGTGGACTTTAAATACCTCGAACGACGACCCGCGACCATAAGGGATTGGCAACGTCGATTCTGGCAGGGTTCTCACGACCACCGGGGTACACCAGAAAAACCAGGAAGAGTGGTGACCCTGACGCCCAAAGAGGGAGCAATATGTCAGGGGATGGACTACATGATTAGCACCGATGTTTTCGAATATCTGGATTTTCGGGAAAAAAACGGTTATCTAAGGCTAACAACTACCCTGACTTTTGACGATGGAAAAACAGCGGAAGCATTGGTTTACATCGCCACTGACGAAAATGAAGCCTATCTTGGTCCTGCTTCTGAAAGGGTGATCGCCCAACACATTTATCGCTGTACTGGCCCCAGCGGGCCGAATCGCGAGTATCTATTCGAACTCGCCAATGCCTTACGTAGTCTCCAGATAGAAGACGAACATGTCAGCAAAATTGAACAGCATTTGCTGATCCTGTCCCAACGTTCAGAGGAATTCACCGTCGACAATCCGATCAACAACTCATCGACATGACCAGCCCAAACGACCAAAGTGTTTCCTGGAAACAGATTCTCGCCAGAGAGCATCTGCCAAAAATTGCTTTGCTTGCCATGGCATTGTGGCTTCACTCCGTAAACTCCATGTTAAGTGCAACCACCCTACCCTCCGCCGTAGAAGAGATAGGTGGGCTTAACCTGATTAGCTGGGCATTTGCGCTTTATTTGATGGGGTCCATTATCGCTGCAGCGTCAACCAATCTTGCGGTAGCAACATTGGGACTCCGCAAAGCCATGTTATTCGCTACGGCCATTTACATCGTCGGATGCACACTGTGTGCAATGGATCCTGTTATGCCGGTTCTCCTGGTTGGAAGAGTGGTTCAAGGATTGGGAGGGGGCGGATTGATGGCGCTGGTTTTCATTGCCCAGGATCGTTTTTTTCCCAATCACTTTGTCCCCAAAGTTGTCGCCTGTCTTTCCGTGGTCTGGACACTATCGGCTTTTTGTGGTCCGTTAATCGGTGGCGCATTCGCTACTTATGGTCTTTGGCGAATGGCATTTTGGGCGTTCTTCGTCCAGGGCGGGCTTTTGATTTTTGGCATTCGTTTCCTATTCAAAAAATATCCCATTGAAGCAGATGTTGAACCCCAAAAAATTCCCATTGTCCGGCTAGGCTATCTCGCCATAGCAATACTCGCAATTTCCCTGGCTGGGGCCCATTTCCATCTTCTGCGATCCAGCATCCTGATTATCATTGGTTTCGCGTCAATCGGCTTTTTTCTCGCCCGGGATAGGGGTGCAAGTAACAACAGAATGTTACCGCTGGACACCACGAACCTCCACCATCGAATCGGCAGCGGTATCACCATGACATTCGTTCTGAGCATGTCCATCATGTCTTTTCTTGTTTATGGTCCATTGATTCTAATTTCCCTTTATGACCTCACACCGTTAACTGCCGGCTTTGTCGTCATGCTGGAAGCGTTAGGGTGGGGAGGTGCTGCAGTTATCTTTTCCGGCGTACAAAAATCCAAAGAACCCTCCCTGATACGCATTGGTAGTCTTCTCGTCGTTATTGGTCTGATCGCCCTGGCACTGGCTTTACCCCATGGTCCTTTATGGCTGGTTATTATTTGTACCATCTTTGGAAATAGCGGTTTTGGCATGATGTGGGGCTTTATCATCCGCCGCATCGTCGATGCCGCTGCTGCAGATGAACGGGATCGCGCTGGCGCGCTCATTCCTTCCGTACAACAGATGGGGTTTGCATTGGGCGCGGCGCTCTCCGGACTCATTGCAAATGGGCTCGGCATTAGCGAAACCATGGAGAAGGCACCTCTCCAGAACCTGACGTTTTGGCTATTTGCCAGTTTCGTCCCGCTTGGACTTGTCGGTGTACTACTGGCATGGCGCTTCACCCGTATCGACAACGATGCGGATGGAACAACCCAGAGAACTCTTCAACAGTCGTGAACGGTCTTCCTGAGCAGGAAATAAGCAATTTCTGCATTGCGGTTCTGTGTTGCCGTTCTGTGTTGCAGAGATTACCTAATTTCCATTTTTTAATTTTCTGATTTTTACCACATCCTCCATGAGCGAAAAAATAAAGCTGGTTTGTCCTCACTGCAACGGTATCAACCAATTCCCCTCCGCCCGCCTGGCACAGTCACCGCGATGCGGAAAGTGCAAGGAGTTACTACTCACGGGTACGCCCCATGAAGTCAACGAACAGAACCTGACTCGCCATATCCAACACTCAGGTATCCCGGTATTGGTGGATTTCTGGGCTCCCTGGTGCGCACCCTGTCGGTCTTTCGCGCCCACTTTTACTCGTTATGCAGATATCAATAAAAACCAGATGCGTTGCTTAAAGCTCGATACCGAGAGTCATCAATCCGCTGGAGCAACCTATCAGATTCGGTCAATACCTACTCTGGCATTGTTTAAAAACGGAAAAGAAGTGGGGCGTATCTCTGGTGCCATGACCGACACCCAGCTCTCTCAATGGGTAAACCAGACCCTGGCCTCATAACTGCCCCTCAGCCCATCAACTCATCGGCAGGACTTTCTGAAATCAGGGGAAATGGGTGTTTCGAATGGCGATTTACAAAGTCAGGAAAAACCATAAAAAAATTGCCCACATTCAGGAATCGACGAACTCACCATAGTCCTTGGCAACACACCCGGCGGCGGTATGCAATATTCGCTCACCCTGCTCTGGTGTTGCTAACGTGGGATCGGATCCCACTTGCCCATCGGGAAACTGGGCTTTATGCAAATCTGCTGGATGATGTTTGTCGCCGCTGTGATCCCGAATATAGCTGGGCGATAGTTTACGGTATACGAGAGAAGATTTATTCCTGACGATGCGATCCGTGTATTGGGTAATCGCCACTTCACTGGGCGTGGCATGCAAACCTTCCCGCTCACCGTAAAATTCAGCCCGAAGCGCATTCACCTCATCGAATTCCCACCAGCTCCTAATACACAACAAAGGCGCGTCCTTTCCTTTTTCCGCATAGATGTCGTGCATAGCAGCCTGCATGGGTGCAAGATTCGCACCATGGGCGTTTAGCACATAAATCCGTGCAAACCCCTGCTCCCCGAGCGACTTAACGATCGCCTTGAAATAGGACAGAAACACTTTGGCAGATACCGATACAGTGCCCGGGAAAGACATATTAAATTGCGCTGGCGTATAGCTTAATGTGGGAGCAACGACTCCATCGGCTTCCTTACCGGCCAGGGTCGCGATGCGTTCAGCGCAGAGCGCATCCGTACCAACCAATCCCAGACTTCCATGTTGCTCAATGGAACCCACGGGAAGGATGATTCCCGGGGAGCGCTGGAGGTATTCTCCAACTTCCCCGGTAGTCATAGTGATTAATTGCATATGATTAGTTTCGCATCATCCATGCAGCACAATTGATTACCTGCTGATTACCCGCGTCTGATCACCTAATAAACATCTACTGGTCACCTAGATCTCAAAGAGCTCCTACACTCTCGCTAATCCACTAATCCCACTAATCATAATAATACAAATGAAACCAGGAAATACCAGGACTATTTTCGAAGTTTCGCAATCGAAAGATTGATTATTTCTCGCCCAGGATGGCAGTTCGCGATCTTTGCGGATTTCCTAGTTATTCAGCTTCCATTTCCGGCCCAACTCCGTGAAGAACCCGCTTTCCGTTTTAAGCTCAATCCAGGTGTTGACGAAATTGATCCAGACCTGGTCATCCTGAGGCAGAAGCATCGCCACGGGAGTACGGGCTCGAGCCTTCGCCACGGGAACAATCATCATGTCAGGGAATTTTTCCACTAACTTATAGGCTTCAACATTTGAAGTGATATGTGCATCAGCCCGACCCGCCAATACTTCCTGAAAGTCTCTTGCAGGTGCTTCAACAATTTTGTGCTGGGCATTCGGGAAAAACTTTTTTACCTGATCTTCCTGGGTTGTTCCCAAAGTGGCTGCAACCACCACGTCTGCTTTATCAAGATCCCCCCAGGAAGCAAAGCGGTCAGCATATTTTTTCAGGGTAAGTGGAACTGTGGCCAGCGAAAAATAGCTACTTGAAAAACCGGCGACTTTAGCACGGCTGGCTTTAATTGAAGCGCTTCCAGTGAGGTGATATTTCTTGGAAACAACGCCGTTAACCAGAGTTTTCCAGTCGGTAGGGACGAACTCCACTTCCACACCCAGGTCTTCCGCTAATGCAGTCATAACATCAATGTCATAGCCAGTGTAACTATTGGTAGCCGGGTCTTTCATGGTCATGGGATTCCAGTCTCCCGTGGTTCCAACTTTAAGTTTGCCAGAACTTAAAATATCCTGAAGTGCGCTGTCCGCAACCGCTCCCTGGCCAAGACCAAGGCCAAGTGCCAGAACTGCCGAAGCCACCAGCGTTTTAGTAAGCTTATAAATTTTCATTTTTTTGTTTACGTTAGGGTTAGTAGTGTCATGAAATCAAGCCCGCACCGGAATGTGAACGGATCATACGACGATGAGAAAAGATTTCAGCTTTCTCAACTCTATCACACTCCCCCAAATGAAGTATGCATCCCACCAGACCCAGTGATTGAGATCCCTTATTGACGCCCCTTATTGATGGATTCTGACATTCACTATAAGCCCCAAACGCACTATTTCCTACTACATTTTTCTTCCTGTTTAACCAGAAAAACAACTTACCATATCACCTAAGTTCACTTTTTATGCCCCTGTGAATAAACCTCGCCCTGCATTACAATGCCCCGAAAACCCACTAACCGCACCCAGGTAAGACCACAGACCGTTGAGGTTTTTAACGGGATTCAGTCCGACCTGTGACGCTATTTCTTTTGTCCATATTCGTGAAAACAAAAAACATCGGCGGCGATCAAGCGGCCATTCAAATAACGGATGTCAGCAAATGGTTTGGGGAATTTCAGGCCCTAGACTCGGTTAACCTGAACGTTCAATTAGGAGAAAGGGTGGTTATCTGTGGACCCTCAGGATCAGGGAAGTCCACCCTGATCCGTTGCATTAATCGACTCGAAATCCACGAACAGGGAACCATTATTGTTAACGGTCATGAACTCAACGACGACAAACACAATGTTATTGCCGCTCGTAATGAAACCGGCATGGTATTCCAGCACTTTAATTTATTCCCCCATATTAGTGTGTTGGAAAATCTCACTCTTGGTCTTATGAGAGTCAGAAAACACCAGAAGGTCGAGGCGGAAAAAATTGCAATGCAATACCTCGAACGAGTGAATATTGCAGAACAGTCCCATAAGTTACCCCAGCAATTATCCGGTGGACAGCAGCAGCGGGTGGCCATCGCCCGCTCATTGTGCATGGAGCCGCGAATCATGCTATTCGACGAGCCTACCTCGGCACTGGATCCGGAAATGATTTCTGAAGTACTGGACGTCATGGTTGAACTGGCGGAATCCGGCATGACCATGATTTGCGTTACCCATGAAATGGGATTCGCAAGAAAAGTAGCAGATACCATGGTATTCATGGATGCCGGAAAAATCATCGAAACATCCCCACCAAACCAGTTTTTTACCGAACCAGAAAGCCAACGGTGCCAGCAGTTTTTAAAACAGATCCTGCAACACTAGGCTGAAACCTTCGGAGAGACCTATCGATGAACAAACAAAACCAAATGCCTTTCGGACCCTATTCCAGGCCCTTTCGGCTTCTCGTGATATTGGCACTGGTTGCACTATTGTCCGGTTGTAAAGACGTTAACTGGGGATGGTATGTGGTTTCTCCGTTTACCAGTTCCGGACAAACCAATCTTCAGTTTCTATTAGGCGGCCTCTGGAATACCGTTCTTCTATCCTTAACCGCCATCATCATTTCCGTGCTGGTTGGTCTACTAGTAGCACTGCCAGGATTATCTTCCAATAAATATTGGCGCATGGTCAATCGGGTTTATGTGGAAGCGGTGCGGGCGGTGCCCATTCTGGTACTCATTCTTTGGGTCTATTATGGTCTACCCGTTGTCGGAGGAATTCAGATCAACGTTTTCTGGGCCGGAGTGATTGCCCTTGCATTATCTGATAGTGCGTTTCAGGCCGAGATATTTCGCGCCGGAATTCAGTCTATCGATAAAGGTCAGACCGAAGCCGCTCATTCCATTAATCTCAGCTACCCGGACACCCTCAGATTTGTCATCCTGCCTCAGGCCATCCGGCGAGTATTACCTGCCCTGGGGAATCAGTTGGTTTACATGCTAAAAATGTCTTCACTGGTTTCCATTATTGGTATGCAGGAACTCACCCGTCGCGCCAATGAATTGGTCGTAACAGAATATCGACCATTGGAAATCTACTCCGTGCTGGTCCTCGAGTATCTGGTATTAATCCTCATCGTGTCCGCAGGAGTGAGGCGGCTTGAGAAAAAGCTGGGCGCCAATGTCAGCGCTCAATAAATTGGATGCCCCCAGATACCCCAGATGCTCCAAATACTTCAGAAAACGCTGAGAGGTTAAACAAACATCCATCTGGATCAACCGAACTCTTCCGCTGACCTCTTCCCTCTGATGCTATTCCTTTTCTTTGTAGTAACCAATAGTGTCTCCCTCGGTGGTTACCCCTAGCCCATTTAATAGTCGATTGGAGTAACTAAAATACGCGACCACCTGATTGACTTCAAGAATTTCTCCATCATCACAACCTGCGTCTTTCAGATCACGAAAGTCTGTTTCATTCATTTCCCCCACATTGAGAGTCAATCGTTCCGTGTATTGCAGGAAAGCCAATTCTTTTCCACTAAAAACCTGCTCCGGCGCTCGAGCTTCAAAAGCCGCATAAATGGCATTCGATCTCCCACTATCGTCAATCAGTCGACGGGCATTGGTGAAATGATGGCTGAAGCTATAATCACATTTGTTCAAAAAACTGGTGTAAGACGCCACCACCTCGAGAAACCAGAACGGCAGGGTATTCTCTTCATTATGCAAAACGCTTCGATACAGCGTAACGTGGCCTTTCATGGTATGGGGGCGTAAGCTATGCACCCGCATCACATTGTCCACAGTACCGCTGGGCGTCCTCGCCATATCGAACATTTCTTTTACTGAGTCGCTGGCTTCCTCATCGGAAATCATTTTGATCCATGCTGTCATTTTTAGCCTCTATTGATCGTTACTACTTTTCGTTATGACCGGTCATCAAACAGTGAGATAACCGTCTGTTTTAATGTGAACCGAGATGCGAACCGCGATGTGAATAGAATACGAATTAGAACGTAAGTTTGCATGTAAAAAAAACCGCAATAAACAAGACTATGACAAAGTTCTGCAACGCCGAGGCTGATTGTTTCTCCCTCAAGACGACTGTTCACGACTTTGTCAGAGATTCCCCAGCATAACTAAAAGAATGATCACATCACCTTTGAATATATTCACCGCACCGAACCGTGTCATAGTTTGCGTTTTCATCCAGATCCGGGTAGTTGCGCCCCTCCATCCTGGCTCCGCCCAAACCCAATAAACCACGACGGGTATTGTTGGCCCGGATCCTGGATTTTTCCGCCTCGGGTCGATGGAAAAAATTCCTGGACATTTCAGACCCCCCCCCATTAGTTCAGAGGGAATACAATGATTTTTTACATAAAAAACCCCCACTGACTCCGCCGCCGTTCGCAGCTCGTTTCCGACCCGCTGATAATCCGGCTTGTCATCGAACAAAACCCTAATATCAACCACAGGAATGTCCTCCCTGTCGATGTCTCGGGCCTGGGAGCTACTCACAAACACCTAATTTGCCAATTCGTCTTTATGGTTATTGTCACCCCGGAAACCAACCAAGGCAACCGTATTCATCGATCATCACCTTCATTTAGCGTCGACTGCTTCGCCAGTCGCTCGCGATAGGAAATAATGATACCGCCCAGAATAATTAAGGTAATTCCCACCACGCTCCAGCCCGACACCACCTAGTGAAACAGTAAATAATCATACAATGCCGCAAAAACCGGCGCACCGTACCAGAATGGCGTCACAAAACTGGCATCGCTGCGTTTCATGGCCTCGATATTACAATACTGGGCCAGCATCATGACCACCCCAATGGCCACCATCACCGGCCATTGCGAAGTAGTCGGCATGACCCAGAAAAAAGGCACAACTATGGTAGAAATCGACGCACCGATCACATTATTGATAGTCAATATTCGAATGGGACGCTCCCGACCGCTCAGGGTTTTAACCAAAATGGCTTCAGCACCGATAAACACCGCAGACAATACTGCCAGCAGGGCCGCAGGCTGAAAAGCGGAGGTTCCCGGTCGAGCCACAATCACTGCACCGAACAAAGAAATCAACGCCGCACTCCATCGCTTCATCCCCACTTTCTCGCCGAGAAAAAACACCGACAATGCCATGGTGATAATCACGCTTAAAAAGCTTACCGCATAGGCGTCTGCCAAAGGAATCAGCGTCGCCGCCGCAAACAGACAACTAATCCCTATCCACCCCAATAAAGACCGTTGTAAGTGCATCCCCCAGGGCACATTCCTAAAGTCAGAATTTCCAAGCAAAAACACCGGGATCAACACCAGCGCCGCAAACCAGAATCGCGCCGTGGATATCTGGGCTGGATGCAAACCCGGCCCTAGCGTCTCAGTACCTAATGCCTTCGCCATCAGAGACGTGGTCGAAAACAATCCCACAGAAAGCAGAATAAACAGCACACTCTGGGATTGCCTTGAAAGGGAATGGAACACGTTTTTTCCTCAAAAGAAGAAGCCAAAAAGAAGGGACAGCCACGATTAAATAGTCAGAATCAACAACCAGAACCAACAACTAGCGAGCCATTAGGGACCTGGCACATTTAAATCTGCTTAATGCTAGCTGTTAATGCTAATTGGGCGACGCCCCCATTTACTGAGTATGCTTCGCCCCGGAAATAATGCCGCGATTATCCGAAAAATTGCTTTACCCAATACGA
>JAALKB010000091.1:13801-15108 GCA_011088265.1 Gammaproteobacteria bacterium | reverse complement strand
CCGTAATACCCCTGACTATCGCTTCCTGAGCCTGGATGCGTTCGTTCACCAATGCTTCAACCACGCTACGATGAATCGCATCACCTGGGCTCACCCTGGGCAAGCCTTTCTCCAATACTTCCTGACGATATCGAGCTTCATACTCTGAAAAAGTGATGGGCTCATCATTAACCACAACCAGAACCTTATCCAGTGTCACAGCAGCCTGACCGACACCAGCCCAGGCAAAAAGCAATGTAGATAACAGCGCGTTAATTAATACAGAATATTTACTCATCAAGCTACTTCAGTGCCAGCTTCTGATACGTCCAAATTACAATTGGGACCCGATTCTGCCCAGATCGTCCAGTTCAAATGTGAACATGTATCGATTGTCATACACATTGTTTCCATCGAGGTAACGTTGAGCGCCAAATCGAACAGCCCAGCAGCAACCATCATAACTAAGCCCTACTTCTGCGGCACGTATTTCACTATCTTTTAAGGAGTAGTCACTGCGTGTATCCAGCTGCCATTTATGTCCAAGAGGGGTGCTGGCGTAGAGATTAACCTGCTCATCAATTCCCTTATTGGTGATATAACTCAATGCCGCTCTGCGACGGTTGCTATGATCATAAGATGCTGACAGGCGAGTGTAAGCCACGTCGTTAGTTTCCTCGGACCAACGTGCAAAACCACTTACCTTCCAATCAAGGTTCAAATTTGCTGTGGTTTCGAAGAGAAAATCTGAACGACTGGTGGTTTCTTTTGCGCTGGTTTCGGACAGTCCAACTTCCCGGTCATCCAGATAGTAAACCTGTCCCAATTTCAGATTAAACTTTTCTGCGCCGCTATCATCATCGATAACCCGACTGGTAAGTCCCAAAGACAGTTGGTGCGTATCTCCAATTCTATCTCCACCAAAGAAACGGTTCTCCCTAAAATAATGTTCGATACTCGTATTACTTCCAAGACCAGTGTCAAAGGCCGGAAACAACTCCTGTTCGCTTTTCTCCGGGATGTTGAGATAGAAAAGTCTCGGTTCGAGAGTTTGCAGGTAATTTTTATCGCTGCGTTTAAAAGTTCTCTCAAAAAATAAACCACTGTCTACGCTCGCAACTGGAACGGAAACGGACGGAGAACTATCGGAGCCAGTTTGATTAGTTAACGAATAGCTGATGGTCTGCAAGCTGATTTCTGGTCTCAAATAGCCGTATACTGCTTCCAGAGGAATACCCACATAGGGCTTAATTCTTAATCTGGAACCGTTCACTTTGGTCTGGTCATCGTGATGGTAGTCAACGTATTCAGAGTCTAACCCCACTTTC
>JAALKB010000091.1:0-13701 GCA_011088265.1 Gammaproteobacteria bacterium | reverse complement strand
CCCACTTTCTGCGGCTTGATGTTAAACGCAATCTTTGGCAGGGTTTCATACGGACGATTTCCCGAAGCAATATCGGTATTGACGGTTTCATAGGACGAAGCCTTTGCCTCAAATCGGACCAGGTCGCTGCTATAAACCGCTTGGGCAGTTTGTGGTACATAACTGGCAGAAGCGATATCCACATCGTTGGCGAAGTCCCTTAGATAGGAAACATCAGAGACGGTTTGAATATCGATCTTTGCTCGCCAGTTATTGTTAAAGTTCTGATGATGCTTGAAGCCGCCCGCATATCGATTTTCATCACCAAACACACTATCCGAAGGAAGTACTTCAACCTTAATCTCTCCACGACCGGTATTTGTCAGATATCGATATTCACCGAACAGCTGTACACCTCGATGGCTTAGGACCCTGGGAATAACCGTCGCATCCTGCTGAGGTGATATATTTATATAGTAGGGAACCTCAACGATGTACCCGGATTCCTTCTCGTAACCTATACCAGGAAACAGGAAGCCTGTTTTTCTTTCATCATTAATGGGGAAAGTTACTGAAGGAAAATAAAAGATCGGCACACCTTTAAACTTTACCTTCATGGATTTGGCTCTTCCTATGCCTTCAACGTGATCCAATTCAATTTGTTTTGCAACCAGTAGTACGTCATTGTTCCCCTCAACACAAGTCGACATACTGACGTCTGTCATTTTTTCGTAATCCTGTCCCTCGAATGTGACTTTCGCTGCAGTAGCTCGAGCTCGAGCGTATACTTCATTGCCCTGAACTGTTTGGGCTTGAGGGGTCACACAAGGCGTTCTAAACGGTGCGAACATGGAGTAACTTTCATAAAAATTACTGTGTCTTCGAGACTGATACTGTGGGGAAGTATCTGCAATCTTAATTTTAACCCCTTGGGCTTCGCCGATAAAAGTATCTACTTCAAAGCTCAGGGACTCTGCGAGAATTTCATCGCCATTCGGAGTATAGAAACGTACGTTACCTTGAGCATCCGCTTTATACGCCGATTGGTCATAAGTCATTCTGTCAGCGTACACACCACGATTACCCTGCAAAATTTGGGCATTACCCGTTAGTATCGCCAACTGCGTCCCATCCTCAACTTCGATTTCATCCGCTTCAATCTGGGTAGGCAGTTCGCTTATTGGTCCCGCAGTAGCCTGACGAATGGCTGCCGGGACATTAATAACATCAGGTTTGCAAATTCTGGCATCTGCAAAGCCGATTTTTGCCCCACCCACCGTGGTTTGCGCAGTAGTAGCGAACCAGGGTGTCAGCAGACATACCGTAGTCAAACTGAACAGTATCGAGTTCATCAATTTTTGTGAGTTTTTCTTAGGCATGTTGGCTACATGTGAAATTCATATTCAATTACCCAGGATTATAGGGGGTAGAGCGCTTATAATCTACGGAAACAGGTTACTTTTGATATCACAACCGCGAAACAGATATTCACCATGGATGCAATGATTTTGGCTGCTGGCCGGGGAGAGCGACTAAGACCCATTACAGACCATACTCCAAAGCCCCTGATAAGAGTGGGAACACATCGACTTATCGAGCATCATATTATTGCCCTGTCCACACAACTATTCGATCGGGTTGTTATTAATGTTAGCCATCTAGGCGATCAGGTTGTTCAGAAACTTGGAAACGGAGCGAGATATGGAATTGAAATCGTTTATTCAAAGGAAGAACACCCACTGGAAACTGGCGGAGGAATTTGTCAGGCACTGCCTTTACTAAGATCGGAGACATTCCTTGTGATTAATGGCGATATCTTTACGGATTTCCAATTCGAAAAACGCATTCTCGAAACGAGGGACAATATCCATCTTATCATGGTAGAAAACCCTCTTCACAATCCCAAGGGGGACTTCGCCCTGCATCGAAACCGCGTTACCGCACACGCATCTGCTAATGTTGGGAATTTCACCTTTTCTGGCATCGGCTACTATCGCCGATCAGTATTCAGCTCAATGACGGCAGGGAAGTTTCCACTTGCACCGATCATTCGATCCGAGATGGAGTCCGACGCCGTATCCGGTAAACAACATATTGGAGTTTGGGTGGATGTTGGCACCAAAGAGCGGCTTAAGCAGGCAAACGAAATCGCCATGAACACCGCATAGACCGATCTCTCACTCAGTCTCTCACTGACTCTTCATCGTAAAACCAAACTCTTTGGATAGGTATATCAATAGCTGACTAGAGACAGTCTCGACGCGAAGATCCTGATCACCATGCGTGAACATTGTTTTCATTTGTGTGACCGCCTGCCCCGGATATCCGCAGGGGTTAATCCATTCAAAAGGTGTTAGATCCATATCAATGTTTAAGCTTAACCCATGGTAACACCTTCCCTTTTTAATACGAAACCCCAGGGCTGCAATTTTCTCCTCGCCCACATACACCCCAGGGGAGCCAGCTTTTCGATTTGCAGTGATTTGGTATTGTCCAAGAAGATCAATCAGGCATTGCTCTACTCGATTGACAAACGATTTGGGCCCAAGTCCAAGTCGCTTCAGATCCAGCAACAAATAACAAATAAGTTGTCCTGGGCCATGATAAGTGATTTGCCCTCCTCTATCTGAATGCACAACAGGAATATTGCTATCCTGTATCAATGGTAACTCTTTACAACTTGTGCCTTGAGTAAAGACGGGGGGATGTTGTAAAAGCCATATTTCATCCCTGGAGTCATTCGTCCTTTCTACCGTAAACGTCAACATCTGCGAAACCATGGGCTCGTAATCACAGAGCCCTTTATTCTTTACGAGAACTTCATTGGGCATGACAATACTCGAATGGAGAACCGCGGAACGAAACTACAACACCATCATAATTTCAGGATGAGCAGACAAACGCCCAAACACCTCGTCCATTTCTTCCCGATTATTTGCTGTGACTTTGCAGCTTAAGGACTGGTAATTACCTTTGCTGCTTTCTCTGGTATGGATGCCGTGAAGATCCTCAGGCTTTAGCACGCCGAGAACCACATGTTTTACGATATCACGAATACCCTCCTGATCACGAATACCCTCCTGACGACGTGCGAATACCTTAATGTCGATCGTCGTAGGATAAACAAACCCCGGCTGCTCTGGATCATTGGTACTGTTCATAGGTTCCTTATATTGATATTGGCTTTTTTTCGAAGCAAATCACTGACGGCACAATTAGTGCAAAAACCGCTTCACCGAACTCATCAATTTATCAAAGAGCGACCCTTCAATATAATCTTCAACCACATGCAAACTGCGTTCCATTACCGCCTCACCCGCAAACTTTATATTCATAAAACCAACCTCTGTGCCCCGAGCCAAGGGCGCTTCCAGGCTATCAGGTAGTCTCAATACCGCAGACAATTTCTCAGATTGCCCCTGAGGAAACAGGATACTTAATGGATCCATACTACCTACTTTGGCTTTGTCCACATTACCCATCCACAAAGGCAAGGACTTTACCTGGGATCCTGACTCATAAAGCATCAAAGTTTCGTAAGCGCCGAATCCGAACTGAAGAAGAGATTGAACCATATTCGCTCGCTGCTTTTTACTTGATGCACCGGCGACCACTGCCACCAGCCGCATCCCCTCACGCTTTGCTGAACCAATCAGACAATAGCCAGCTCCTTGAGTATATCCAGTCTTAATACCATCCACAGAAGGATCTCTCCACAAAAGAGTATTACGGTTCCTTTGCGTAATATTGTTATAAGTAAATTCTTTTTGCGAATAATAGGGATAATATTGCGGGAATCGCTCGATCAGAGAAAGAGAAAGGATTGTCATGTCCCTTGTTGAGCTGTAATGATCTTCGTGGGGAAGTCCATTGCTATTCATAAAATGGGTGTTTTTCATTCCCAGCTTTTTCGCCATGCGATTCATCTTCTTTACAAAGTCCGCTTCAGATCCCCCAAGATGTTCTGCAAGGGCCACCGAGGCATCATTCCCTGACTGAATAATTAGGCCCTTAACAAGATCCCCAATGGTGACATGAGTATCGACTGGCAGAAACATTCTGGAACCACCCGTCTGCCAGGCTGCTTTGCTGATATAGGCTTCGTCCGTAAGTTTAATCTCCTGATCTACCAGAGCCTCAAAAACCAGGTAACTAGTCATTAACTTTGTCAAACTCGCAGGCTCAATAATCCTGTCAGCATTTTCCTCCCCCAGTATCCACCCGGTTTCATAATCCACTAGCAGCCAGGAAGAAGCGGTTATTTCTGGCATCAGATCTGACGATTTAATCACATCAGGGATGGCATTGAGTGTTGCTTTTCCAATAGCAACATGGGAGAAAAAAAGAAAAATAGGAATAAATATATAGAGCATGTCACATGTCGGTCAAAGAATGAATCCGAAGGTTGGTAGCGACCGGAATTATATAACGATTCTTTATGCCGGAACTCAAGGTTTCGATATTAAATAGGAAAACAGGAAAGTCCGAATCGAGCATCCTTCACTTCCGATTAATAGGAAATAAGTGTCATTGCTTCTCCAAACTGTAGTTCCAGTCTCGATTTCGACTCAAGAGCCTGAGTCAGATCATAATAAGGACCGATGCGTACGCGATAAGGTAGCCCGGCACTTCTTTGATCCTGATCAAATTGGGGGAACACTTGATACCCAAGCCGAGTAAGGCGCTTTCGCATCGAAACCGCGTTTTCGAATACAGAATACGCTCCAATCTGAACGTAGTATTGAGATTGAGATTGAGATTGAGATTGAGAGTTCGTGGTAACTGTGGATATCAGTTTTTGACCACTATTTGACTGAGTCGGTTTGTTGGGTTGCAACACTCTGACTTCAACCCTTGCAGTTCCCTGTTTGGTCATACCAATTTTTAATGCGGCGGCATAAGATAGATCGATAATTCGATTATGCAAAAAAGGTCCCCGGTCATTAACCTTCACAATCACCTCTTTGCCATTATCGAGATTGGTTACCTTTGCATAGGTCGGTAAAGGTAGGGTAGTGTGTGCTGCTGACATTGCCCACATGTCGTAAATTTCCCCGCTGGATGTTGGTCTACCGTGGAATTTCTTGCCATACCAGGACGCAGTGCCCCTTGCAACATAGCCTTTGGATGATTTCAGTGGTCGGTAAGACTTACCCATAACCGTATAGGGTTTATTTCCGCTCCTGCTGAGCGGTTCATCCTTAACCACTGCATCCGCATCCAGTTCAACATCATTCGGTGTGCTATCAGGCAGGTTATCACCGTTATAAAATCCACCCGTCGGTGACGTACTCTTTTGTTCGTAGGTGACTTTTTTTCCACAACCGGCCAGAAGGACGGCAAATAAAATCAGACCAAATGAATAGCCTAAACTGGTTATTGCAAAGGATTTCATAAATTTAACCGAATCGGGCCAGCTTTACCGACGTTCACTAATCTCCTGAGAGAGCTCCACGATCGCCATGGCATAGTTCACGCTAGGGTTATATCTTGTAATAGCGTACAGATTCCTAAAACCAACAATATATCGATTCCTATCGCTTTCCTTTAGTTTTAATAGGGCTGCTTTATTGCTGCCTCCGCGATTATCATAATTTACCCCCGACCCAATCAATTGGGCTGATGAAAGTTTGGGCTTGGCTCTTCGAGTAACCAGCTCTTTTGCCTCCTCAGGCAAGGAGTTAGACACATCCGCGTAAATCGCCTGGCCCCGGGTCCACCCGTGAACATGAAGATAATTCGCCACACTCCCAATCGCGTCCTCGTATTCATTCACCAAATCCCGTCGTCCATTGCCATTGAAATCGATAGAATAGGCGCGGTAGCTACTCGGCATGAACTGCGGAATACCGATTGCGCCAGCGAAAGATCCAAGAACGGTGGATGGGTCAATTTTTTCCTCTCGAGTGGTTTTCAAAAAAACCCTGAGCTCTTTCGTAAAATACTTACTCCTCCTGGGAAAAGCTGCAGACAGTGTCACCAGGCTATTGAGTACACTCTTGTCCCCTATTCGTTTTCCGTAATGGGTCTCTACCCCTAGAAGGGCTACTAATATCTGCTGTGGAACACCGAACTTCTCAGTAACCTGATCAAGAATTGCCGTATTTTTTTCCCAGAACTCTACTCCGTCATTGATGCGCCGATCATTAATAAATAATTTGCGATATTTGTGCCAGGGTAATGACTCGTACTGTCTGTCCATTAACTCCAGTGTTTTCTGATCTATCTTCGCCCTGGAAAGAACATCAATCAGTTCTTTCGCTGGATAACCATCTTCCTCAGACATCTGTTTAACCAACTTCTGTAATACCGGAAAGTCACTGACGCTAACAGCGTGAGAGAGTGATATTGACCCGAGGGAAAACGTTAATAATGTTGCTAAAAAACTAGCATATCTTTTTATTTTTTTCATGTTTCTTTATCTATCTTCTTGCCAGGAAGTTTTTATGTCTGTCAATACTCATCAAAATTCCGAAAGCTACCATCAAAGTTACGATGGAAGTCCCACCGTAACTCATCAAAGGTAAAGGCACCCCAACTACCGGTAATATACCTGACACCATTCCGATATTCACAAAAACGTAAAGGAAAAATGTGACCGACAGGCTGCCTGCCAACAATCTCGAATAGGTATCATGGGCATAAAACGCAATCATCAAACTCTTGAAAACCAGGAACAAATAGAGTGCTAGCAATACAAACACCCCCAACAACCCAAATTCCTCAGCAAACACGGCGAAAATAAAATCCGTACTGCGCTCGGGAATGAACTCAAGTTGTGATTGACTTCCAGCCAACCACCCTTTTCCATCGATGCCCCCGGAGCCAATGGCGATAATTGACTGGATGGTATGATACCCAGCGCCCAATGGGTCAGCCCAGGGGTCAAACAATGTCAATACCCGCCGTCGCTGGTAATCGTGCAAAACCAATACCCAAAGAGCAGGCGCAATCGCACTAAGAATAGCCAACACCCCAACAATCAGCTTCCAACCGACTCCAGAAAGAAAAATCACGAGCAACCCGGTGGATGCGATGAGTATTGCCGTACCAAGATCCGGCTGCAAAATTACTAGAGCAGTTGGTAACAATACGAGAATAATCGACGTAATAAGCGCCAGTGGTCTCGGTGGCAAAGTCCATCGGGCCAACACCCAGGCCACCATCATAGGTACCGCCAATTTCATCAATTCAGCGGGTTGGAATCGAAAAAGCCCAAGATCAATCCAACGTTGCGCCCCCTTTCCAATGATACCTACCGCGAGCACAATTAGTAATAGCACCAGTCCCACTCCATAGAGATAGGGTGACCAGCGATAAAGAAACGAAGGTGATATCCTGCTGACAATCAGCATAAGAACAAATGCGAAACCTACCCGAACACTGTGCTTGGCGAGCAGTTTCATGTCCTCCCCACCAGCGCTATAGAGCACGATCAGACTAAGTCCACAAACCATTAAAATAGCAGTCAGTAGAGGAATGTCGATGAATTTTTGGTGACTTGCATTCATCGCAGGCACCGATATTCAAAAGGAATGAATTCCCTTAAAGTCAATTCTGCAAAGATGTTCACCCATTTCACCGTATTTTCATCTCACTGTATTTTCACTAGCCAGCCTTTCACTCATCAAAATTTCATTCGGTATCGCACCTTCATTCGGAAATGTACGTCAGGAATTATCATCCGGCGACTCCTCCTGATACATGCCTAATCTATCCAGCAAATAATAATCCAACAGTTTTCGTGCGATGGGAGCTGCCGTTCTACCCCCACTTCCACCATGCTCAACCACAACAGCAATGGCTATTTTTGGATCATCCAATGGTGCGAATCCCACAAATAGAGAATGGTCTTTAAACTTCTTTTCTACATTCTCTTCATCATACTTTTCATTTTGCGCGATACTTTTGACTTGTGCAGTTCCAGTTTTTCCGGCCATTTGATACTTGATTCCCTCGCTAATACCTCGGGCAGTTCCTCGTTGGCCATGAATAACGTCCTCCATACTTTCAATAATCTGTGCATACGATCTTTGACTGACTCCAGCGTTGGTTTCCACCAAGGTTGGAGCAATTTCTGTACGCACCTGACTTTGTGCATTCTCCACTGCGGTTAAGAATCTGGGCTCAACTTTCTGTCCCCGGTTCGCTAACATTGCGGTCGCGCTTGCCAATTGCAGCGGCGTCACCAGCATATAACCCTGGCCAATTCCAGTAATCACGGTTTCTCCCGGATACCAGGGTTGGCTTCGAGCTCTTTGCTTCCAGTCTCTCGAAGGCATCAAGCCACTTGGCTCCCCAGGCAAATCGACACCTGATTTCTGACCGAAACCGAAATGGCTCATGCCCTCATGGAGACGATCGATACCCAGCCGTTTCGCCAGCCGGTAGTAATACACATCGCAGGACTGAACCACGGCGCTATGACCGTTCACCTGACCATGTCCATTTTTTTTCCAGTCCCGATATCGATGTTTATGCCCTGGCAAGGTAAACCATCCTGGGCAGAAAATTTTCGTATCGTGGCCAATATCATTCTTGATACCGACAAGGGAAATAAATCCTTTAATGGTTGAACCGGGTGCATAACGCCCATAAAGCGCCCGGTTCAACAGTGGCGTACGGGGCGATGATCGAAGGAGATCATAGTTTTTTCTGCTTATACCGTTTACAAAAGGATTCGGGTCGAACCCTGGAACGCTCACAAAGGCAAGAATATCCCCGGTCTTGGGTTCGATGGCCACTACTGCTCCTTCGAACCCTTCCAGAGCCTCAATGCTCTTTCTTTGTAATTTGATGTCTAATCCAAGATACATCGTTTGGCCCGCAACCGGCTCCGTTTGCTCCAGGCTACGCACCACCCGACCGTGCGCGTTTGTTTCTGCCCGTTGCACACCGGACTTCCCCAGCAGACTGGATTCGTAATACGATTCAATTCCGCTCTTGCCGATATACTCCAGGCCTCGATAACGTTTATTATCAATTTGCGCCAAATCCTCGCTACTGATGCGACCCACATAACCGACAACATGAGAAATAAGTTCGCCTTTGGGATAATTTCTCTGCAATCTAGCACGCAGTTCCACACCGGGATAACGATGTTGATTGACCGCTAGTCTCGCCGCCTCATCTTCCTTAAGGTTAGCCCGAAGGGTCTGTCTTTCGAAGCTAGGTCTTCTCTTTAACAGCGTTTTGAATTGCCGAATATTATCGTCAGACAAATCGATAAGTTGCCTAAGCTCATTCAACGTCTCGTCCATGTTCTCAACTTTATCTGGCAGGATTTCCAGGTTATAAACGCGGAAATTCTGAGCTAACACTTCTCCATTTCGATCATAAATCAGTCCTCGCACAGGAGGCAGGGAGATAATATCGATACGGTTATTCTGCGCAAGCGTAGAGAAATGCTGGTGTTGTGAAATCTGTAGATGAATAAGGCGGACGATCAATATCAACGCCATCAGGGAAACAAAACCGAACAGGAAAACAATCCGATTATGAATAATCTTACTTTCTTTCAGATAGTCCCTGACAGGAATCACGTCTAACTAACCCCAATTCGCTGCCTGACAAATCTTAATATGGTATAGATCACAGGCCACAATAAGGCAGTGGTCAATGCCGACGTCCAATACACCAACTCGATCCCTGTGTTATTTGTGATGCGATATATCCAAAGTGTGCAGGCGATATCGGCACAGGAAACAAGAAACACCACCACGCATTGTTGCCACAGATGGTACATCCGCATTCTTCGATGGGCGATGACGGCTATCAACGCAACAAATGCCTTACCAATAGCATGCTGACCCAAAATGGAATAATACAAAACATCCAGAATAATCCCCACGACCCAACCCCAGCCAACACCCACCCGGTTAGGTAAAGCAAGACACCAATAAAACAACACCAACGTCACCCAATCCGGTCGGGCATTCTCCATCCAATCAGGATAAGGAGTCAGATTAAGTAGCAGCGCAATAACAATGGTAAAAATAATAACACCAGATCGACGAGGTGCGCGCGAACCAGAGCTTCTCATTGGGTCCGTCCTCTCATGGCAGACCGACTGGGGAAGCCTGGTCGATCATCGTTCCACACCAGCAATACTTCTTTAGAGAAGTTGATTTGCGCTGATGTATTTGCCGTAATATTCAGGAACGCTTCATTCGCATCTTTGACAATTTCAGTCACTTCAGCCACTTTATAGCCAACCGGGAAACGCCCCCCCATACCAGAGGTAATCAGAACATCTCCCTGCTGTATATCAGCCTGACGATCAAGAAAAGGGAGCCCTATTTTGTCCGACGTGCCCGATCCTTTCACAATGGTTCGTAACCCGTTTCGTTCTACTTGAACCGGCAGCCCATGACTCGGATCAGTAATAAGCGTAATCACACTGCGGCGGAAGCCAACCTCGGAAACCTGCCCCAGCACCCCAAGTGGCGCAATAGCAGGCTGCCCCAGGTAGACACCCGACTCAATTCCCCTATTTACCACAACTTTGTGGCTAAAGGGTTCGAGCCCAACGTCGATGATTTCCGTCAGCAAAACTTCGTCGCCAGCTTTTTTTGATGCAGATAAAAGCGTAAATAGCCTTCGGTTTTCCTTGATTAAAGCATCATATTGCTGAAGTTTGATTTCTAACACCACCTGCTTTTTCTTAAGTTCGATAAAACGATCATAGAGTTTATTATCAGGATAATACCGTTCCAAGGATGATTGGACCTTACCTGGCAAACCCACTACAGACTCAAAGGGAATATTGATAACAGGAGTGACAATCTTGACCGTCCTCAGCAGCCCGCTTCGATGATCAATAATCATCAACGCCACTGATAGGACCACGAGCATCATAAAACGATAGATGACAGAAGATCGGTCGTTGCTCATGGCGCGAGGGAGTCCATTTGGCTTAAGTGCGAGGACTTGTCAGGATACAGTTCGAAGGGTAGCTCGAAATACAGCTCAAAATATAGCAATCCATCAGGCCGTAGAATTGGTAAGGGATCAGATCGATATCTTCCATGAATATTAGAAAGCGGCGGTCTTGATTATGTCTACTTTCAGGTCGGTTTCGTTATCAGTTTCGGGATCAACCATCCGTTGCAAAAACATCGCCCAGCACATCCATTTCTTCCAGGGCACGTCCACAACCCCGTGCCACACATGTCAATGGTTCTTCCACAACAACCACAGGTAAACCGGTATCTTGCATCAAACGCCTATCCATGTCCCGCAGCAGAGCACCTCCTCCGGCGATTACCATGCCTTTTTCACCAATATCTGCGCTGAGTTCTGGAGGGGTTTTTTCTAAAGCCTGACGAATAGCCTGCACAATCTGTTCCAACGAATCCCCAATTGCTTCATAGATCTCCTGACTGGTAATCACCAGACTCCTGGACATCCCTTCGGAAATATCCCTCCCTTTGATTTCCATTTCCATATGCTCGGACTCAGACCAGGCGGTGGCAATGCTTTTCTTCACTCTCTCAGCAGTAGCCTCTCCAATCAACACCCCATGGCGACGTCTGACATAGTTAATAATAGCTTCATCAAAAGAGTCACCGGCAACTCTCAATGAATTGGAATACACCATACCACCAAGGGAGAGAATGCCTACCTCCGTGGTACCACCACCGATATCCACCACCATGGATCCTGTGGGTTCCGCTACTGGCAAGTTAGCGCCGATCGCTACGGCCATCGGCTCTTCAATCAAATACACTTCCCTTGCTCCCGCACTGGTCGCCGATTCCCTGATCGCCCTTCGCTCCACCTGTGTTGAGCCGCATGGAACACAAATGATAATCCTCGGACTGGAAAAGAATTTATTTTCCTGTACTTTACGAATAAAGTACTTAAGCATGTCTTCCGTAACGTTAAAATCTGCAATAACACCGTCTTTCATAGGGCGAATAGCCCGGATTGACCCCGGAGTTCTACCCAACATCAGCTTCGCATCCTGCCCCACAGCCAACACGCTCTTACCTGACGACCCATCTGGCGCACTTTTGATGGCAACAACCGATGGTTCATTGAGGATAATGCCTTTGTTACGAACGTAAATCAGAGTGTTTGCTGTGCCAAGATCAATGGCTAAGTCATTAGAGAAGAAGCCAATAAGGCGTTTTAGCATGTTTTTTAGTCTTGAATTTTCGGTTGGAGTGCTGGCAAATATTGCCATTAAGCTAACATCCGTACTTTAACAATGCGGGCCAGACTATTCAACAGCACATTCCTATGGTAAGTTGACGCGCTTTTAATGGTGAGTAAGGAATAAATCTTCACCAACGACCCTGATAGCTTCGCTAAAAAACCCTGATTTTTACTCCAAAAACTGCACTGAAATCACTTCAGTGATGATGACGGATATTAGCCGATCCGATATCATATACCGGTACCGTATTGGAAAGGATTAGAATTCTCCTTTGCGTCCACAAAGAATCACTTAAGAACATTCAAAAACCATGTCAATTACCCCAAGTGATATTAATCACATCGCCCGTTTGGCCAGACTCAGGACGGACGATGAGAAATCAGAGTTTTATGCCACCCAGCTCACCCGCATCATGGATTTGGTCGAACAAATGAATCAAATTGACACCGACGGCATAGAGCCTATGTCTCACCCCCAGGATGCCGCCCTACGCCTAAGAGCAGATTTGGTGACAAAAACAGATCAAAGGGAGAACTACCAGTCTATCGCCCCTGATGCGGAACGTGGGTTTTATCTCGTGCCCAAGGTGATTGAATAGGAAATTAGTCCAATATAACCGGCTAATCAGGAAATAGCCGCAACGCTAACAAGAAATCCTGATAAAAACCTGGGCTAGACAGCATTTTTCCCAGAATAACAATAATCGTTGAACAGAATATCTTCACAAAAACAATCGGCAAGCAAAAAAGCAAGCAACTAGCGTCAAGTAATGAAGATTCCAAAGCCCGGTCCGTATCCATTGCCAGACAAAGTTCTCAAATAAGTGCAGTCTGCGATCAGCATGGCCCCGCTAATCGTCGGGCCTATCGCTGATGGTCCTGATCTTGAATAGTGAACCGTCTTTGGATAATTAGTTGTGATACTCGCTCGCGCCATTTGACCAAATCGAAAAATAAACAAACCAGCTGATAACATGCAAGAAAAAACCCTCTCCGAACACGCAAAATCCCTGCGTTCTGGAGAATATTCCAGTGTGGAACTAACACAACATTACCTTGACCGAATACAGGCCCATCAGAACCTGAACGCATTCATTAGTGTCACGACCGAGAACGCACTAGCGCAGGCGCAACTTGCCGATAAAAAACTGCAGCAGAATCAAAATAACCCAACTAGTCAACTCACTGGCATTCCTCTGGCGCAAAAAGACATTTTTTGCACTCGGGGTGTACTCACAACCTGCGGCTCAAGAATGCTGGAGAACTTCGTTTCCCCTTATGACGCAACCATCGTAGAAAAGCTCAATCAAAGTGGCATGATAATGCTCGGGAAAACCAACATGGACGAATTCGCCATGGGGTCATCCAATGAAACCAGTTTTTATGGTCCAGTCAGAAACCCCTGGAATACTGAAACGGTACCTGGGGGTAGTTCCGGTGGATCGGCATCCGCGGTAGCTGCCAGACTCACTCCAGTGGCCACTGCGTCAGACACTGGCGGATCGATTCGACAGCCCGCCGCATTCTGCGGCCTTAGCGGCATCAAACCCAGTTACGGACGGG
>JAALKB010000090.1 GCA_011088265.1 Gammaproteobacteria bacterium | reverse complement strand
GCGTCATGAAGGGGTTCAACTGATGGGTTTTCCTGATGAGGTCACTGGAGAGAGGGACAATCATGGTGAAGGATCACTCCCCCTGACTTTTACAGACTACCTCACCTTGCTGGATTGGAGCGGCCGGTTGGTAAGGGAAGACAGGCGGGGATATATAGCGCCATCATGCGGTGATATTCTATTACGCCTGGGTTTAACGGAGGCACACTGGAGTGATGCCCTTCATCGACAGGGGGTCTGGACGTCGAGGGCGCTGGGTTCAGGGGAGAAGTTGAAGTCATACAGTCAGCTCCTTGGTCAGCAATGGATTTGCCAGCGCCGTAAATCGACCGCCTTACCCCCACCTTCGTAGATTTCAGGGTTTTTATAAACCACCCGGTGGGTCAGATCGTTCTCCCTGATGAAAGAAGGAAGGCTCTTTCACTGGATGAGTGGCGATAGCCGGATTCCAGACTCGATGTACTCATCTAACTGATTCACTCATCCCGTTACGGATGCAATGATGTTACATCCCATGCCATTTAGTCCAGTTAATGGGTGTCCTGAAAAAAGCCCATCCTCAAAAAGCCCCTTAAACAAGTCTCAAAAATGAAATATGGGGTGGGGAATGGTGTTTGAGTGTGGGGGCGTGTAATAATGCGTCGGGAATCTGTTTCAGATAAAAATTGAATTTGAATAACTTGTTGGATAGCTTGCGTGTTGAACCTCCCTTTGTTGCATTGGATGAGGTGAGATTAGTTGCGGCGAATGAATTTCATGTCTCCGGGGAGCTATTGGAGCTGGGAGGGGAAAGGGATCGAAATTTCCTAATTCGGGCGAAAGATGTTGAAGTGGTGCTGAAAATTGCAAATGTGGCGGAGCGAGATGAGATTCTTGACTTGCAATGTAAGGCATTAATGCATATTGAAACAGTTTGCTCGGACCTTTGTACACCTAGAGTCTGGAAAACAACGGGGGGTGAAAGCTGGGCGACATTTCGTTCGAACAAAGGAGAAATGTTAAGGGCAAGGATGTTTAGCTGGTTGCCAGGCGACTCAGTTATTCAAGGTTCAGAGGATCCGGAGTTAATGTTTAATCTTGGTGTAACCCTGGGAAGATTGAATTTGTCTTTGCGCGGTTTTTTTCATCCTGCTGCGAGGCATGCTTTAGCATGGGACACTCAACACGTTGATGCATTAGCTTCATTAATCTGTCATCTTGAAGATCCAAAGGAAAGGGAGTTGGTGCGTTGGTCACTGGATCGTTTCGAGCGATTGGTGAAACCAAAACTTCCTCAGTGCCGATCCCAGCTAATTCATAATGATGTTTCATTCCATAATACTGTCGTTTCCTCGGACGATCCAGGCCAAATAGCCGGTATTTTTGATTTTGGGGACATGATCTACGGACCTGTCATTCAGGATCTGGCGAATACGGCGGCTGAATGGCCCGCTGGATCACTTCAACCATTGGCTCGTGCGACAGAGATTATCAAGGGGTTTCACTCAGTTCACCCATTGGAACCCAGTGAACTGAGGTTGATCCCTGATCTAATGGCGGCACGTCTGGCGGCGTGTTTGTTATTGGAGGCTTGGGCTAACCATGAAAATTCATGGCAGGATGACAGGCCTCATCTGGATGGTTTGCATTTGCGGTTCGTATCGATGTTGGAGGCTTTATATAATGTGGGCCCCGGGGAGTTTGAATCCATGATTCGTGTTGCTTGTGTTTCCCCTTCACCCGCGACAGCTTGTCTGCCGATAGCTGTCGACAAGCAGGTCGCCTGGCGACGCCGGCATCGGTATCTTGGTAATGCGGATTACTTTGCCTACGACGATCCTTTACACTTATCCCGTGCTGAAGGCGTTTGGCTTTACGACACCGATGATAGAGCATATCTGGATGTCTACAATAATGTGCCCCATGCTGGTCATTGTCACCCCGAGGTGACCCGGGCGATTGGGAATCAAACGGCAAAGTTGAATACCAACACCCGCTATATCTATGATGAAGTGAGTGAATACGCCGAACGATTAACCGCGACGTTACCCGATGGACTGGATACCTGCTATTTCGTTTCATCGGGCAGTGAAGCGAATGATCTGGCATGGCGCCTGGCGACCCATTGGACTGGCCAGAGCGGCGGATTGATTATGGATAATTCGTACCACGGTATTACAGATGCCACATATCGACTTTCTCATGGGGAAACCCGTAAGGCAAAGCGGTATTTCCCCGAAATTGAGACTGTGCCTATCCCCGATGACTATCGTGGAAAGTGGAAGCGCTCAAACTCACAGCGGGGAGAACATTATGGGGCAATGGCAAAGGAGTCAATAGAATGTCTTGGTGCCAGAGGTTATCGCCCTGCGCTATTTATGCTTGATTCAATTATGAGTTCAAGTGGCATTTTTACCCCACCGCCAGGATACCTGGAGTGCGTGTATGGTTTGGTTCGAGAGGTAGGTGGATTGTGTGTTGCCGATGAAGTTCAATCTGGATTCGGGCGAATGGGAACACACATGTGGGGATTTGAATTTGGTGAGGTGGTCCCGGATATCGTGACATTTGGAAAACCAATCGCAGGTGGCTATCCCATGGGGTTGGTCGTAACACGGAGAGAAATTGCCGAAAAATTCGAACGGCATGGAGAGTTTTTTAGTACCACTGGCAGAAATCCGGTAGCCTGTGCCGCAGCGTCAGCGATGCTGACGGTGATTGAGAATGAGGAGCTAATGTCCAATGCAAGGCTTATGGGAGAAAAAATCAGAATGGGATTAACGAAACTGGCAAAACAATGCCCATCAATTGGGGATATTCGAGGAAGTGGTTTGTTTATCGGTGTCGAGCTGGTACTGAGCCAGGTAACCAGGGCACCCGCAGCGAAGCTGGCGGGAGAAACTGTGAATAAATTGAGACATCGTGGTGTTTTAATCGGAGTCGACGGAGTTCATAACAACGTATTGAAAATTCGCCCTCCAATGGTGTTTGATGAAAGCCACGTTGACTTGCTCCTAATGGAGTTAGGGTTAGCACTGAAGGGCTAGACATTGAAGATTAAAACTTAACCCGTACCCGGTAGTGGGTCTGCATTTTATGAATATCTCTTTGATTCATGAGGAATTTGGCGCGGAAATTCGAAATATTGATCTTTCCAGGCAGCCTGGCGACGATGAATTTAGCGAAATAGTGGCAGCAGTGAATAAATATTCGCTTTTGATTTTTAGAGATCAGGACCTGGATGACAACGGTCAAATGACATTTAGCCGGATGTTTGGCTCCCTTGAAGAGGAGCACACCGCCTATTACAGCCATGGTCAGATTACCTATATGGGGAAAGTGGGAAATATCGATGATCGGGGAGAAAAGTTAAGCAATAATAACCAGAGTGTAAGGTCTCAGACGGGTAATCAAATGTGGCATTCCGATAGTTCGTTCCGGGAGGTACCAAGTCTGTATTCCCTGCTTTATGCCCATGAAGTTCCAAAAATCGGTGGAGATACCGAATTCACCAGTGCCAGAGCGGCTTATGAACGGCTTGATGACCAGACCCAAAACCACATCGAGCCTTTAATTGGAATACATGACTACATCCATTCACGGACCAGGATAAGCGAAGATGCGGTTAGCTGGGGGCAACGGGCCTACATGCGGCCCGTTCGTCAGAGGCTGATTCGAAAAAACCCAGTAACCGGACAGCGGAATCTCTACCTGGGGTCCCATGTAAAAGAAATTGAGGGGTTGTCAGGAACACACTCCCGTGAGCTTATTAACCGCTTGATGAGTGAGATCACCCGGGATGAATCCATTTATCGTCACCAATGGAGGAAAGGAGATTTTGTGTTATAGGACAACCGATGTCTGCTTCATCGGGGTTGTGGGTACGACGCTGATCGCTATCGGCGACGACTACATCAGACTCGGGTCCGTGGCTGGGGAACAACGCTTGCAGAACCCCGTTAGTTTCTTCCAGATAGGGTTCTCCACTTTCGTTAACGAGTTGATAATTCCTGAAACCCGTGAAGAGATTGAGTCCAGGCACTCAAATGCACGTATTCAAATATAAAAATTCTCGCCCGGGAGCCTCAAAACAAAACCGCGGTTATTCAATGTTGCTTTTTTGATATGGTTATCGATAGTGTTATCAAGGATCAGGGGTTATGCCGCAAATAATAAAAAAATATTCATGTTTACTGCTTCTATGTGTCATGGTGTTACAACTCAGTAGTTGCGCCAGTACGTCGATGAGTATTGGGAATCTTCTTGATTGCGAAACCGCAAGTGAGACGGCTCTGTATGCCGCAATTTCTTCAAACGCTTATCTATATCCGGAACGGGTCCGGTTTCCCATAGAAGAAACCGGATGGCAAAAGGTGAATCAGAAAAGCGAAAAAATTCCGCCAACCCAGGCATCCTATCGCAATTTCTTGACGGGGCTAGCATTGGACATTTGGGAAGAGGAAGGTACCAGGAAATCCATTTATTCGTTTAGAGGAACGGACAGTTGGTGGGACAATATTACGGCGAACATCTCTATTCCTATTTCAATTCAATATAAATTAGCAAACAAAAAATTTAGAGAATATAGACGAAATTCAGGTCGGGATGTTTCAGTTACAGGACATTCATTAGGTGGTGGTTTGGCGCTCAGTGTTTCTGCAAAAAATAATCAGGTAGATGCCATTGTATTCAATTCATCGCCAAGGATTTTTGATGGATATGATAGAGAAAAACGTGATGGCTATCGGGTTCTGATTTCTCAACGAGGGGAGCCTCTGGAAGAAGTGAGAAAACGATGGAATGTGACCATTGACCGGCTGATTCCCTTCAGTAACCGATATGTCACGGAGTATCGCTCCGACTTTCGATCCCACCGCGCTGATTTGATTGCCATCGGATTGGTGAAGCAGGGGGCAGAGTATGATACGCACACCAGACGACTCAGGGATCTCACACCGGTAGAGTTTTTGGATATGGTAAATTAGCCTTCATGAATTTGGTATTTCCAACTGTATTTTCATTGGAATGCCCGTGAAAATACAGTTGGAAATGACACGGAAATACGCATGAGTTGATGTGGTTCATGATTACGGGTCGTTGGTGTATCGTTATCCTCATGGGCCCTTTTTTTACAGATAGAGAAATACTTATCTGATACTAATAGGAGAAAGAAAATGAAGATTATCCTGATTGGCGCAAGCGGCACTGTTGGTCAAGCGGCGTTGGAAGCGTTGTCACCGCGACATGAAATTATTACCGTGGGCCGAACCGGGGGAGACATCCAAATAGATATCGAGCGCGTAGAGAACATACGTGCCATGTATAAACAGGTCGGAAAAATTGATGCGGTGGTGTGTTCTATCGGTGATGGGCATTTTGGTCCCTTAAGCGAAATGAAAGGCCATCATGTGATGTTGGGCATCAATCGAAAAACGCTACCACAGATAAACCTGGTACTTGAAGGATTGGACTATGTGAATGACGCCGGGTCTTTCACCCTCACTACCGGCGTATTGAATCGTGATCCCATCATAGGTGGTGCTGCCGCGGCGGCGGCGAATGGCGCTCTGGACAGTTTCGTTACTGCTGCTGCTATTGATATGCCAAGAAGGATTCGTATCAATGTGGTTAGCCCCGAAATTCTTGAAGCATCCCGGGAGAAATACGATGGTTTTTTCAGGGGACACCGACACGTTTCAAACGAAGAGGTTGGACGGGCATATTGCAAATCCGTGGAAGGCGCGCTGACCGGTAGAGTGTTTATCGTGGAGTGAAAATTGATCAGCTTGCACGACTGTGGCTGGGCATCGTCCGGGAATGTTTCTGTGAATTCTGCAACCCAGGGGATGTGATCAGAGTGAATGGAATAAATCGATAACGTCCAATTTTTCCTTCACGCAGTGGCTAGCGGCTTCAGGTGTCTGGGTTCTTCTTAATCTGATTGTTTATGTTGTGGTCCAATGTCTCCAGACATCATTTCCGATATGCGTTGATGAAACCATTTTCCGAGTTGGTCGTGTCGGGAATTAAAAATTCCACAAGAAGCCGCGTGCATTTTTCGTCCCGTCTGTAACTGCTTGATTACCTGTGAGTCCTGGTCATTGATTCGATAGATAATGTCTGCCAATTGACTTCGGGAGAGTGCGTATTCATGGTTCATTGCCTGATTACCAATGACGTACAAGGCGATCTTTTCATCCGTTTGATCCACTGCTGTTGGCATCAGAATCATTGACCAGAGATAGTTTCCTTCCATCACAAGGCAGGTGTTTGGAAAGATAAAAAACAAGTCCTGCTGAAGAGATAACGGTGGGTGTCTACGGGTATCGTCGGGCCAGCAGGGCAAAGGCTTTTCTATTTTGTTTTTTTCTTCCCCGGCTGTAGGATGAACGCAACCGATGATGTCCTTCGACAGTCGTTGATTCTCGACTTCGAGACCTAGCGATGCTTCAATGGAGTCGCCAATCTCCGGGTGTATCCAGGGGAGGTGGTAGTTATCGAGAAAGTTCTCGGCAACCAGTTTCCAATTGCCGTTTAGTGAATAGGATTGCTGACTGAAACAGTTCAACAGCGAAGGTGGTCGATGCTGGTGCCAGCGTATTTGCAGTTCCTGAATATGTTTTTCAAAGGCTTCTGCCTTGCCTGAAAGATTGACAAATATAATGTCGTACCAGATTTCAAAGGCGATGGAGATGAGCCCCATACTGCTTTTTTCTTCAGATGTAGGAGACGAGTTTTCAGTGCCATCCCAAAACGGAGCGACAACAAAGTTACCCTTGAGGTCGTAGCTCCAGGCATGATAGGGACAAGTTAACAATTTTTTGTTCGTACACTCCCCCTCCACCAAAATATGTCCTCGATGCCGACAGATATTCGCAAAGACATGGAACTTACCTTGATCATCCCGGGTCACTAACACCGGCTTCCCCAGTACGTCGACGGATTTCGCCATTCCTGTTCGAGGTAATTCCGAAGCAAACCCAATAGCCATCCAGCTATTTTCGAAGAACCGATTTAATTCAAGTTCATGGTAGCCACTGTCGGTGTAACACGATGAAGGAAGTTGAGCGTTACTCCCGCCTCCCGCGATCGCGGCCAATGACCGTTCTGTTTTTTTGTTTATCACAAAGGAAAATAAACTAGAGAAATGAACTAGGGAAACAAACTAGGGAAACAAACTATAAAAGTACATCATTGATTCGGAAGTTGAACTATGGGGATCCACGACACATCCTGGATAGATATTTCGTGAATTGCCAAAGATTTTTTTCCAAAGGGTGATAGGTACCTGTTGGAAGAAGAGGAGAGCGAGTACCGATATGTAGAGCCTCGACCAATTCCTTGTCTTCCTCATTGGCAATGTCCATGTAGTGTTTGAATTCACTGACCCATTGCTCATAACCCGCTTTAGGAATGTCGTCAAAAACTTCCGGCGGAATGGCAACTCCCCAGGTCGCAATCATTTGATCAGTACCTTTGGGTTGGACAGAAATATACCAAAGATAGTCAGGCATCAGGGTGACAAGGTGGTTTGGAAATACACAAAAGTCGACCATCATTCGACGCCATTGCCCGCTAAGCCGCTGGTTTTTCGGATGAGCTGCGCCTAGTCCTGTGTCGGACTTTTGCGCTGCCCGGTGGTAGCCATAGTGATTGTTATCCTCTCCACAAACGTATTCTTCCAGTGGTTTTTCATGTTTCGCGAAGGTTTCCCCGTGGGCCATGGGCACATGGTAACTTTCGGTAAAATTCCCTATCAGATTTTTCCAGTTCGCATTCCAGATCATGGTTTCCCGCAAAACGGTGATATAACAACCCATGTCATACCGACCGACAACATTGTTTGTGAGTGTTTTTAATCTTTGATCAGGCGGTTCAATGGTTTCGCTGGCTAATGTGACATAAACAAAGCCTTGCCAGGTGGATAGCTGAAGCTGCCGAAGGCCATGATCTGATAGTTGAAATCCTTCTTTCATTTTCATATAGGGAGCATTGATGAGCTGCCCGTCCAGACCATAGGTCCAGGCATGATAACGGCAGGTAAAGCGCTTAGCTGTTCCTTTGCTGCTGGTGTTATCTTCTTCGTTACCGGGCACCAGGCAGGCAAACCGATGAGCGCAGGCATTCACAAAGGCTCGCAATATTTCTTTCTTCTCACGCACAATTAGCACGGATACCCCAGCAACTTCATGGGTTAAATAGTCGCCGGGATTTGGAATCTCGTCCTCCCGGCCAATACAGATCCATTCCTTGCTAAAAATCACGTCATGCTCATGGGCAAGAAAAGACTGGGCATGATTCAATGCCGGGGGGATAGGTTGTGCGCACTCAAAAGGCTGACTAGTGCATGCTTCCAACTGTGCCAGCGCATCGGACAAGGGCAAATCGGAGTAGGCGTTTTTATTCATCGGGGGTATCCATGACTTTACCGATATCTATGATTCTTAATAACGGCGACAGGTTTTCATTGGATAGTGGCTGGACGGACCCAAACTGCAGTATCGTGGAAAACAGCGCCGCCACTGGGTCGCGCCGGTTCGGAACTAATGAGTACGTTGATACCGATGCCTTCCGGGAAAGCGCTGGCGGGTCATATTCCTTCGACCACTACGGTATCCCTCTGAATATTCTCCATTATTTGCACCGTGGCTGTGACAGAACCTCGTTCATTTCCAATGGTGGCCTGGTCGTCGTTTTGAAGTCCGCATAGTTGGGCAGCTTTGGGATGAATTTTGATCCAGGGCTTTTTTTCCCGCTTAATGGAAGAAGGAGACTGGTTGAAACTGCTATTGAGGTATCCCCTTGATGGAGCTGCCACTAGTTTGAAAGGGTGGCTTGGGCTCCGTTGATCAATGATATCCCAGTGATCAGGCAAGGCGGGCATCCCATTGCCTCCGGAACCTAGCGCAGGCCAGTCTGGTGCAAAACGAAAGCGCTTGTCCGGCCAATGGAAGCCGTTTTGAAAATGGGCGTCTGTAAATTCCGGAGCGCAGTCAAGAACATGTTGTTGGTCGAATTCGCTCACTGGAGGATATCCCGAGCGCGTCAGACTTTCGCTGATCATTTCTTTCTCGCTCGTGTCGAAGCAACGATTTTGGGTGCCGAGCCGGTGGGCCAGTTCGTTAATTAGTTCGTGGTTGGAGCGACATTGGCCAGAAGTTTCGATAATTTCTTCGGTGACCTGAAGGAAAGTGTGTCCATAGCTTGTATAAATGTCCCCGTGTTCAACAAAGTTGGTGGCGGGAAGAACCAGGTCCGCCATCATCGCTGTCTCAGTCATGAATTGCTCATGCACGCAGACGAACAGATCGCTTCGGGAAAGTCCTTGTCTTACCTTTGCCAAATCCGGCGCAACGAGCATGGGATTGGTGTTCTGAATCAACATGGCTTTTACGGGGGGGCCAGATAGCAATGCGGTATCATCACCGCAGAGAATTTTCCCAATTTCCGACATATCCAAAACCCGACCAGCGCCGCTTGAGTTTCGTGGTTCATCCGGATCAAATCCGTGAAAAAGGTCTTCCTTAAGATGAAAACTATTTCCTGTGGAAAGTAGTGCCCCTCCTCCAGGATATTGCCAGGCGCCGGTCAGAACAGGTAAACAGGATACGGCATGCACATTGACCGCGCCGTTACGTGAACGGGAAAAACCGATGCCAAGTCGAATGTAACTTTTTGGGGTAGTCCCATACCAACTTGCCAATTCTTCGATTTGTGCCGCGGGTACGCCACTGATGGATTCTGCCCAATTGGCATCACGAGCTTGCAAATGTTGTTCAAGATGAGTGGTATCCTGGGCATATTGATCAAGATAAGCTCTGTCAATGTGACCGTTTTTGAAAAGCTGGTGCATCACCGCGCATGCAATCGCGCCATCTGTACCTGGTCGGGGAGCAATATGTAAATCAGCAATTTTCGCGGTGGGTGTCTCATAAGGATCAACCACAATGAGTTTTGCGCCTCGTTTTCTTGCCTTACTGACATGATGCATCACGTTAATCTGAGTGGCCGCAGCGTTGCATCCCCAAAGAACAATTAGATCGCTTAGGGCAAGCTCCCGGGGATCGCTGCCCAAACGAATTCCAGCACCTGCGGTCCATCCGTCATAGGCGATTTTTACGCAAAAAGTACGTTTCATCCCTGAGAAACCATACTCATTGGCAAGTCGTACACTGCTACCTTGTTGAACCAGTCCCATGGTCCCGCCATAATAATAGGGCCAGATTGATTCAGCTCCATATTCTTTTGCTGCTTTCTGAAATTTCTCTACCATCATTTCCATCGCTCCGTCCCAACTGATAGGAACGAATGAAGGTGGTGCATCCTTGGCAGAAGTCCGTATCATCGGGTGCATGATGCGTTCAGGGTGGTGGGCGCGCTCGGAGTATTTTGATACCTTGGCACAGATAATGCCGTCAGTATAGGAGTTATGAGTCGCACCGCGCACTCGTCCAATTTTGTCCGGCGCAATCTTCTCAACCTGCAATGAGCAGGCTGAAGGGCAATCATGGGGACATGTACTGTTGTACCAGCCAGGTTCAAATGGTGTTTTCATGTAAGTACCATGTTTGGATTCAGGAGAAACTCACAGTCTCAGAAAAAAGGATCAGCTTGCCGATTGCGTTCGTCGATTGCGCCTATTGATTGAGTTTGTTGATTGTATGGGGAAATTGCATTTCAACATTGTCTTGCATCAAATCTGTCTGATATCAAATCGCAATCAATTCTCTTGGAATATGATTGACTCTCTCGCAGGGGCCATCGGTTACGATGGCGGTTTCGCCAATACACATGCTAAGCCTGTTTTCCGGATCGATCAATATGATATGGATGAAAAAACCCATACCTGCCTGAATAACCTGGGGATTATTTTTCCACAGCATCGGCCAATCCATCCAGGTGGGTGGGTAGGCAATCCCCAGTGAGTACCCGCAGGCAGCCAAAGCGGCATTGCCATGCCCGCGGTTCGCGACGGCCTTTAAGTGTGTATCATATAGTTCTCCTACGGTAATTCCTGGCCGAAGTGATTCCTGACAGGCATCAATGGCGTCGCAAGCTGCAAGGTTCATACTGCGATGTTCCTTTTTGATTTTTCCGGTGAGAATGTTATACATAGTGCAGGTATGATAGTGGCGATATGCAGCTGCCGGCTCAAACAGAATCTGATCGTTTTCACTAATGATTTCGCTTCCCGTGTGATACCGGCAAAAAGCTGCGGCCTCTCCTGCGCCCATGGGCCAACGGGATGCGGTGGGATCGCCGCCACCTTCCATGAGGGTTTGCATCATGGCTCCATAGACATGTTTGACTGGGACTCCAGGGCGAGTCTTTTCCACACTCATGTCGAATATGTCATCACACAATGCCCCGGAAGTGCGGATATAATCAAGTTCTGCTGGGCTCTTTATCAAACGTACTTCACGAACAATGTCGGTGGCTTCTATTAGCTCGCAGAATCCCTGCAATGCGTCATCCACCATTTTTGCCCGCAACCCGGTGAGACCATAGGAATGGTACTCAACGCCAAGACGCTTTCCCTTACAACCAAGATCGTCGAGCATTTCCCGTAGATCATTACCCGGGTTTGCGCCTTCATGGTCAGTCCATATTCGTATGTCATCAAAAATCGAAGTCATCCTGGATTGCAGACGGTCCGCCGTCCTGGTAAGCAAAGCGGTTTTGCCATCGGCGCCGATATAGCCAGCCTGAAACATGGTGTAACCACTGGTATCGTAACCCGTTAGGTAGTACATGGACTCCTGACGAAAAAGAATCAGGCCGTCAAGGTTGTGTTCTGCCAGAGATTGAGAAACAGTTTGCTGCCTTTGGAGATACTCTTCCCGACTAAATTGCAAAAAATCCATACTAGCCCCTCAAGGGTGATTAAGAGTGATACCGTTAGTGTTCAAAGTTGAAGAGGTAAAAGGTTTCGGAGTAACCCAATTTATTGGTCTTGCCTATTCATCTTATCTATTCACCTTATCTATTCACCTTGTCTATTGATTCTGGAGACACATGTCATTGGAGAAGGTTTTACCATCGACTTGTTTTACAAGGGCCTGTCCTGCAATAGGGGTTTTGCCGTTAAAGGTCATGGTTGGACTCCCATATAAATCCCAGCCCTGATTCAATGCCTCAGTGACTCGCATGCAAAATGCATCATCATCTGGCCCGGTTAGAAATCGATATAGTTTCATTTGGGAGTCCCGTGATTGATTGAGTTTCAATCAGATTATAGGATTGATTTTCTTCGGAGTCACTGACTGATCCAAAAAAGCTAGTAAACCCTTGCACCAATCCAGTTATGTCCAGTTATGCCCAGTTAGGGTTGACCAGGCAAGAGCAATTGACACAGCTATGGATATACTGCTTTGGTGGACTTCAGTATTTGATCTCCGGTGCCATTTGGGCCGCCACAGTCCCTGGGTACTTTCAGAATACTGAGGATCAGTTATACTGCGCGCCCTTTTACACGGATTTTGATTATGTGGTTCAGAAACCTGGTTGCTTTTTATTTCGAAGAAGTGCCCGAATATACTCAGGAAATACTGGAGGCCAAGCTGGCTGAGAGAGAGTTTGCGCCATGCGGTTCCCAGGAGCCGTTTAGTCTGGGTTGGACATCTCCGATGGGACGTCTCAGCGATCAGTTCTCTCATTGGGGGAGCGGCGCTATTTTGCTTGCCGCAAAACGTGAAGAACGGCTACTGCCGGCCAGTGTTGTGAAGGAAGCGGTGATGGATAAGGTAGCGTTGATCGAAGCGGAGCATGAGCGTCGGGTGACGCGAAAAGAGCGTGTGGACATGCGCGATGAAATGACCTTTGAGCTAATGCCAAAGGCCTTTACCCGATCCAGTTTAATGAATGGAATGATCCTTCCTGAACAGAAGCTCTTGATTATCGACTCAACCAGTTGGAAAAAGGCGGAAGAATGGGTCAGTTTATTGCGGGAAACCCTTGGATCATTGGCGGTGAGACCGGTGGAAATGACCGAATCTGTAAGCGGTGTGTTCACTGGCTGGCTGGGAGGCACCGCTGCTGTGCCGTCCTTTATCGAAATTGGAGACGAATGTGAGTTGCGGTCCACAGAAGAGACCGCTGCAGTGGTTCGTTGTCGGCATCAGGACCTGGGATCTGAAGAGATTGCTACTCATATCAAGGCCGGTAAGGTAGTGGTAAAGCTGTCGATGCATTGGGGGGAATCGATGTCCTTTGTGCTGAGTGACACCCTTGAAGTAAAGCGCCTGCAATTCAGTGACACATTGATAGAGCAGGCCAGTGACGATGGAGCGTCAGATGCGGCGGCTGAGTTCGATGCAAGTTTTACCCTTATGAGTCTGGAGCTGGCGCGGTTTTTACCGGCCTTATGGGATTTGTTTGGCGGAATTGATGAAACCGTTTAAACCTGGAGCTCAAGATAGATGAGTGGAAGCTGCATAATTGACAAATTAACATCATCCATTTCAGTGAAAAGACATGAAGTTTCAGAGCACAGATAGATACATTGCGACGGATGAACTAAAGCTTGCGGTGAATGCCGCTCAGGTATTAGAGAGACCGTTGCTCATTAAAGGTGAGCCCGGGACCGGGAAGACTATGTTGGCAGAGCAGATTGCAAGCAGTCTGAACATGCCCCTTATTCAGTGGCACATTAAGTCTACTACCAAGGCTCAGCAGGGTTTGTACGATTATGATGCGGTTTCCCGCCTTAGGGACTCCCAACTTGGGAACGAACAGGTGAGTGAGATTGCCAACTACATCAACAAGGGAAAGCTGTGGGAGGCGTTTGAAGCTGATGAGCAGGTGGTATTACTGATCGACGAAATTAATAAGGCGGATATCGAATTTCCCAATGACCTGTTACAGGAACTTGATAGGATGGAGTTCTTTGTTTATGAAACAGGACAGACGATAAAGGCTCGGCACCGGCCCATGATCGTGATTACAAGTAATAATGAAAAAGAGTTGCCGGATGCGTTTCTCAGACGATGCTTTTTTCATTTTATCAATTTTCCCGATCCCACAACCATGAGGGAGATTGTTGACGTTCACTATCCTGATATCACCCCTGGACTAGTGAATGATGCATTAGAGATTTTTTTCGAAATTAGGGATATTCCAGGATTGAAGAAGAGCCCTTCAACCAGTGAGTTAATCGATTGGTTGAAATTACTGCTTTCTGATGATATCCCGGATGACATCCTCAAGAACAGAGACCACCGTAAAGCAATTCCACCACTTTACGGTGCCTTGTTAAAAAATGAACAGGATGTTCACCTTCTGGAGCGCCTGGCTTTTATGCATCGACGGGAGACTAAAAATTAGTGTGACTGCTCCATGCTGACGAACTTTTTTTATTGTCTGAAATCATTTGGTGTTCCAGTTACGATTCGGGAACATCTGGATTTGTTAGCAGCAATAAAACAGGGAGTGATCTTTGCGGACCAGGAAGATTTCTATCATTTGGCCCGTACGGTATTGGTGAAAGACGAAAAACACTTCGATAAGTTTGATAAAGCCGTCACTGCCTTTATGTCTGGTCTTGATTCGATGGAAGGATTAATTGAAGCGCTGATTCCGGATGAATGGTTACGAAGTGAATTCATCAAACAACTAAGCGATGAAGATAAGGCTAAAATGGATAGCATGGGTGGATTGGACGAACTTATTGAACAGTTTAAAAAGCGGTTGGAGGAGCAAAAAAAAGACATGCTGGAGGCAGCAAATGGATCGGAACTGGGGGTACATCTCCGTTTGGACACGGGGGTTTTCATCCTTCAAGAATTCGTATCGGTGGGGAAGGGCAGCATAACCAAGCGGTAAAAGTCTGGGAGAAACGGGAGTTTCGGAATCTGGATGATTCCACTGAGCTGGGTCGAAGGAATGTTAAGTTGGCACTGAGAAGGCTACGCAAGTTCGCAAGGGAAGGAGCCGCTGAACAACTGGATCTGGATGACACCATTAGCAGCACTGCCCGCAATGCGGGATTATTGGATATTAAAATGGTGCCGGAAAAACGTAATGCAGTAAAGGTTCTATTATTTTTCGATGTAGGGGGGTCAATGAGCCCCCATGTGGAAATATGCGAACAGCTATTTAGTGCCGCCCGAATGGAGTTTAAGCATTTGGAATATTTCTATTTTCATA
>JAALKB010000089.1 GCA_011088265.1 Gammaproteobacteria bacterium | reverse complement strand
AAATGACGCATGATCGCTAACGACATCGCGCCTTTTTTCAGGACGGACTAGTTAACCAATTAAGCGCTGATAATGCGGTCAATAAGTTTACGATAGGTATTGGCTTTTGAGTCAACTGAGCGATAACACAATTGCACCATACGTCTGGGTTTGGTTGTGGAAAAACTTCCTCGCTTATGGATTCCCATGGCATCAAAAATAATTAGCGTATTTTTTTTCCTATCATAGGTATCATGGCTTCTTTGTAAGTGCCCAGATGTTTTGAGTCGTTATAGTTCACCTGAGGAGTCTTTTTTGCTGAAACGTTAATGGAAGTAAAATACTCCAGTATTAGTCTTCTTAAGTTGAATCGATGGCTGCCAATGGAGTAATGAAAAACACCATTTCCTTCGTCAACATCGTCCAAATAAAAGAATGCCTTGTATGAGTGGTAAGGTACATCATAGTGCGGCATAACGGTGGGGTTTTGACTGTCTTTGCCGAGATCTTCAGCTTGGTAGTACTCTTCTGTGTATGCAGCTGCTGGCAAGATCTTGACTTTTCTCTTGATTGCTCCTTCAATGATGTTCTTTATTGTATCGTTTGCTAGAAAAGACTGTTTCATCGCGTTTGCTTTACTCGATTTAAACTCACTGGCGGTTACGGTCGAGCGGCTAACCCAATATCTTTTTTGTACTGGAACAGTAATCTTGGAGGAAACAATGAAGTCTTCATAAACATTTTCATACTCAGCTCTAATCGCATCGAGTTCGGCGTCACTGAGAAAGTTTTCTATCTTTAGGATCCCATCTCTACGGAGGGTCTCAATGTAGTTGGAAACTTCAGTATTTTTTTCGGTTGCCGGCGAATCAAATATATGAAGTTAAAATAACACGCCCTTAATATGTTAGCCCCACCTCTATTTAGCGTGACACTGGGAAGGGCGCAGGGCGGACAACGATAAAGATAGCCCAGGATGATGCCCCGAGTATCGGTTGGAAAGAGTCTTTTTGCGAAAGCGAACATTTAGTCTGGTGTTTCTGGATTCTATTAAATAGATTAGGGTTTGTTTAGTGATAGGGCCTATCGGCCAGGACACGAGTTTCACTCCCGAAAAGGATTTGCGCTACCTGAATTTATACGCCAAATATTCATAGCTGACAACCTAATGTTTCTCTAAAATTAGTAAATCAGAGTTGGGGTTCATCAGAACTGGACCGGTATTCACGTGAAATTTTATCATACACTCACTAATTGCAAAAAAGTCGAACTTCTAAAGATATAAAAAGCGATTTTTACCTCGCGGTGTAATAACTGCGCCCGCGGAAAATACAGAATGCAGATCAAAGAACAAATATTGAATGGGTTAACCGGAAAGGTATCCGCTCTTCAGGTTGGTGATCCCCGAGGTCGCCCAATACTAGCGATACATGGCTGGATGGATAATGCGGCGAGCTTTATCCCCCTGGCAAGACAATTGAATCATTATAATTGGTTTTGTATTGATCTTCCTGGACATGGAAAATCGGAACATCGTCCAATCGGCAGCGTCTACCACCTCACGGATTACGTCATCGACCTGTTGTCTATTATGGACAGCCTGGAGTGGGAGCGATGCGACTTGATTGGTCACTCTCTGGGCGCAGGTATTGGTTCCATTTTCAGTGCTACATTTCCCGAAAAAGTAAACCACCTTGTGTTAATCGATGGGATCGGTCCAGTGTCTCACAACGATGACAGAGTTCCTGGCCAGATCAGAAAGGCTGGAGAATCACATCTTATGAGAAAACAGATGTCCATGAAGTCGCCCAAAGGTTATGAGTCCTGGGACCAGCTAATCAGTAGCCGTCAGGTTGCGGGAAAGATAGCAGCGCAGAATGCGGAGTTGTTAGTGCGTCGTGCTGCCTCGGAAAGATTCGATAAGGTGTTTGTCAACAGCGACAAGCGGTTGAGAGAGCCTTCGTTTTTGTACATGAGTCAGGGGCAGGTATGTCAAATTCTGGGCGGGATCGAGTGTCCGGTTTTGTTGATTCAGGCATTGTCTGGGTTCGTTATTCAGCGGGAAACAACCCTGGAACGTATTGATGCTATCCCGGACATTGATGTGGCTAACCTCCCGGGAAACCATCATCTGCATATGGACACCCCTGAGCCGGTAGGGGCAGAAATAGATCGCTTTCTTCTGCAAAAAAAGAAATGATGGACAAGGCGAAGAGAAATTCCTCTGGTGTGTATGGTGGGGAGTGTCAGTGTGGTCGCATTGCCTATGAGATCAACGGAGAGCCTATCGTACTGTATGCCTGTCACTGTACAGATTGTCAAAGGCAATCCGCCAGTGCATTCGGTTTGTCCCTGTGGGTGCATCGAGATCAGTTCTCGCTGACAAAAGGGGAGCCCTGTTTTTGGCAGACACTGGCTGAGAGTGGAAACTCAAAACTATGTGCTTTCTGCGGTGTATGCGGATCAAGGGTTTATCATGCAGAAGATCACCAATCCGGAATTCTGAGCCTTAAAGCCGGGTTGCTTGGAGGAATCAGAGACCTCCGTCCGGTGGCACATCTTTGGCTCCGTAGTGCACAACCCTGGATCAATATCGATGGGCACCAGTTCCTGACATTCGAAAAGGAACCGGATGACTATGATCCCCTAATAAAACGCTGGCAGCAAAAAGAGCGACCACTAGACCTGAAAAACCTTGACTAACGATAATACAACCAGGAAAGCAAGGCGTCCTGAATCTGGTTTCCATTCCAATAGTTCACCTTTTTCGAATCAATCATCATAACAACACTGTAGTGGTGTCCGCTTTTTGAGTGCAGATATCCGGCCATGCTTCTAATGCCGTTGATCAGACCGGTTTTTATTCGTGCCCTTCCCTGAATGGGTGTTTCTTTGAGTCTTTTACGCATGGTTCCGTCCAGCGCAGATAATGAAAAAGAAGACAGAAATTCCGGTCGATAATTGCTTCTCCAGCCATGATCCAACAAATCGGCCAGCTCCTTCGCCGTTACTCTGGCTTTGCGGGAGAGACCGGAGCCGTTTTCCAATACCAGGTTTGGCATGGAGAGGGCGTGGTGATCGAGCCAGCTTTGAATGGCCCCCATACCGGTTTCAAGGGTTGCCGGCTTGCCATACAAATGAAATCCGGTAGTGAGCAGCAACTGTCTCGCCATGACATTATTGCTAAACTTATTGATGCTGGAGATTATGTCTGATAGTGATTCCGAGGGCTGGCTAACAATGGGAATGGCGTTTTGTGAAGCATTGGTAATTTTGAGGTTGCCATCAATCGTGCCACCGCTGGCAAGCCAAAGTTGCTCAAATAATCTAAAAGTGTACTGCTCATTTGAAATAAGGTTTCTACCCAGAGAGTATTGTCCGCAGCGAGATTGGTATCTACCGTTAAAGCGAGCGATAAGCCTGTTCTCCCGGGTTGTTGTCTCGAATGACCATCCACTTTGAGGACCATTGCATTTTCCATTTCCAGCTTTGAGATTATTCTCAATGTGAAGATTTGAGAGCGGAGGATCAGCGAATATCGAAATTTTTCCGTCACTGGGTCGGATTATGAATTGGGTGGCGGAGAAATTAACCAGCGATGCAGAGGGTCCAACATTATATAAGCGGGTAGCTTTGCCATCGAATGCCCCAGGATTATGGGGCGGGATATCGAAAAGGGAATTGTCGATCACGAAATCCCCTCTGATGTGTTGAATGCCTCGTTGTCGGATAGACTGAACGTGGCGCCAAAATCGATCAACCGTAAGAAAGGGGTCGCCGCCGCCTTGCATAATGAGGTCGCCTTTGAGTACACCGTCTACTAAATCACCTTCCCGCAAGTAGTGAGTTTCCCAATTGTAGGCGGGGCCCAATAATTCGAGAGATGACAGAGTTGTGAGCAACTTGATAACAGACGCTGGATTCCTGGGGATGTCTCGATTGAGAATCAATACAGGTGTCTGGTTTTGAACTTCCCGAATATCGATACTCACGGAACTTTTTGGAATTCCGTATTTGTTTAGTAGGTCCGTGAGATTTGTCGAAGGGGGGATTTCCGCCGAAAACACTGAGCTATACGTCAGTAACGAGGACCACATCAAATAAATCACAATTGGCCAAACAGGACGCTTCATCATAAATATTAGACTGCACCTTCAGTGATATAATGGACAAATATGACGTTCATGTATATCGGTTAATGAATAAGAAAAAGAATATCTATAAAGTACAGTTCCACAATCAGGGCCAGGTCTATGAGCTATATGCTCGAGAAGTAACCCAAAGCAATATGTATGCGTTTGTGGAGGTGGCAGATTTCATCTTTGGGGAAAAGTCCAAATTATTGGTGGATCCATCCGAAGAAAGACTAAAGACAGAGTTTGGTCAGGTTAACCGAACTTTTATCCCTTTGCAGTCCGTTATCCGGATTGACGAAGTAGAAAAAGAGGGAAGTAACAAAATTATTGAAAATAGCGATAAGTCTGGAAATAACGTTTCCTCGTTCCCATTACCGCCATTGTCTCCCAAAAACTGACTACAAATCCGAACTAATTTTTCCCCCTAGCCACTACAGCGGACTCCCGTTCCCCCGAGGCCGCAATAGCCGTTAGGGTTTTTAGCGAGATACTGTTGGTGGTCGTCCTCCGCGTAATAAAATGGAGTTGCCGGCTTTATCTCAGTGGTTATTTCACCCAGTCCCGCCTGAGACAACTCTTCCTGATATTTATGTCTGGACTGTATGGCTAGCTCGTATTGTTTTTCGTCATAAGTATAGATGCCGGAGCGGTACTGCGTTCCCATGTCGTTGCCCTGCCGCATCCCCTGGGTTGGATTATGTCCCTCCCAAAAAGCTAAAAGCAGATCGTTATAGGTAACGTTCCTGGGATCAAATATCACTAACACTGCTTCGGTGTGTCCGGTTAAACCGCTACATACTTCGCGATATCCAGGGTTCTCTGTGATCCCTCCGGAATAGCCAACCGCAGTGGAATAAACACCGGACTGCTGCCAAAAGATTCGTTCTGCGCCCCAGAAACACCCGAGACCAAACATGGCAGTTTCCAGCCCCTCAGGGAATGGGGCTTTAATAGGGTTGCCATTCACGAAATGTCGATTGGTCACCACGATTTCTTCGTCTCTTCCTGGAATCGCATTGGATTCGTCGGGAAGGGTCGCGTTTTGAGATTTGAAGAACATAATCTATCCAATTAATGGCGTTGAGTAGCTATTATAGGGGGCATTAACTTCCAATAGAAAGCTAGGATCTGACCAGATGTTCTGATTGGATGTATTAGGGTGAACCCGGTTGCCGTATTTTTCTCTGCCACAGAGTCTGTTAGACAATAGTCTTAACCTGTTCTCGATTCATTGGCCTGGGCACACCGAATGCACAATATTGCTGTGGGATCAATTTCCAGTCTTTTGGGATTAATTGGTTCATCACACTGCTGGCAAAGCCCAAAATCACCGTTCTGGATTCGTTCCAATGCATCTTCCAGCTCAATGATCTCTTTTTGTCTGCGACGGATTAGGGCCTGTTCCATTTGTTGTACCTGCATGGCATCCATTCGGGAAAGTCGACCAACCCGGGTTTGATCAAGCTCGATGCTCGTGCTCGCTATTTGCGCTGACTTATAATCGGACGTCAGCATTTGGTGGCGACGTTCAATAAGCTCTTTAAAGAAGGAATTATCCATCTGCACGCAGGGAACGGTAGTTGGTAAAGTAAAAATCGAAACCAGGTAAAAGCAAAGAGCCAATAAGTATACTTACTTATTGGCTCTTTGCGAAAGCGTATCCGTATTTCAGCCCGGCTCGCCAGACTTTCCAGCGGTTTAAGGAGTTAGCCCTGGGAGGTGCTTGTCCTAAAATGCCTCCTAAAATGTCCTTAAGATACCTGGGGCTTAAAGCACCAAAGGCTAAAACGGTAGAGGATGAGCGAAGCCGATCATGCACAAAATCATAGGGATAGATAGCATGGTGTTGGTACGCGATGCCATGAAGGCAATACTCTTCGCTTTTGCTTTTTCAGCATCAGATGCGGAAACAATGCCGAGTAGCTTTTTCTGGTTAGGCCAAATCAGTACCCAGACGTTGAAAAGCATGATTGTGCCAAGCCAAGCACCAATTCCAATGGTTTTCACTGCCACTCCACCGCTGAGCATAAACGCGTTCACAATGCCAATGCCAGAAGCTTCGAGGGCGCCAGCTCCAGTTATCCAGGTGGCTAGGGCACCCCAACGAAACCAGAGTAAAGCTCGTGGTGCTACATATTTGGAAATTGCGGCAGGTCCTGGGCCGTCGGAATCCGATGCTGCTTCAGCCGCTGCTGGAACCTGCACGAAATTAAAGTAGTACAAAAGACCAATCCAGGTAATGCCTGCGAGTACATGCAACCAGACAAATAATGACCAGGTATTCATAATGTTTAATCCTCTTAACGTAAGTTTGTTAACGAAATAGTGAAGAACCCGCTAATAATCAACGAGAATAATAACGAAGTCCCAATGGGTTTATGGAGGGTCAGTTTATAAAACTATAAGATGACCATAATAATAATTGAAATAACAAAGCCAGCGGCGATGGTGCCGGAAATGCTTTTTAATGGATTCATTGCATACTCTCCTGAAAATTAAAGCAGTTGATGCGGCATGGGGTCGTTTGTCCATTGACCTGGACATGACAATAACCGCAAAAAGGTTAAATAAAAGACTTGAGGCCCAGGTTTAAGCTCCAGATTTGAACTCAGGGCCATCGATGGTCCACGAGCGGAGAATAATGGTGGAAGTCCTGGAATGCAAGTTATTCGATGGATAAAGCGCCGGTTGACCATCCAATCCCTTCCTAATAGCCTTTTTCCATGTCTGCCAGATGGGTAAGTGGTTCTGAGCGGCGAAATCGCTGGATATTTTCATAGACATGCTTGGCGCTGGAAAAAGGGGTGGTCATGCTTGCAACATGAGGAGTGATGGTCACATTGGCGTGGGTCCAAAGGGGGCTGTGCACGGGTAATGGCTCGACTTCGAATACATCAAGTGCTGCTCCCGCAAGTTGTCCACTTTCCAGAGCGGACAAAATATCTACCTCTATCTGATGCCCCCCTCTCCCAGCATTGATGAGATAGGCGCCGTTGGGAAGCTTTGACAAGGTCCGTTGGTTGATAATGCCTCGGGTTTGTCTTGTGAGAGGGAGCAGGCAAACCAATATTTCGCTTTTGGCCAGGAATTCGTCCAGTTGTTCGTCACCAAACGTGGAGGTGATACGATCAAGATGTTTTTCGGTTCTGCTCCAGCCGACAACGTTAAAACCTAAATCCGCGATAACCCTAGCGCAAGCCTGCCCTAAAACGCCAAGACCGAGGATTCCCACTGTTCTTTGTTCTGCGGGGATTTGCAGGATTGCATCCCAGCTTTTTCGGCGGTGGTTTTTTTCGTACTCTGGCATAAATCGATGAAATCGAAGTACGTTATACAGGACATATTCAACCATTCCCGCAGTCAGTGTATCTTCTACCATGCGAACTACCGGGATATTGGGTGGCAATACGCCTGGTCCCATGAGGTGATCAAGTCCGGCACCAATAGAAAAAATAATCTTGAGATTTTCGAATCGATGCAAAGCACCCGCTTCGGGCACCCATACCAGTGCGTAATCGATGGTGGAGGGGTCGTCAATTTCGTCCCATAAACAGATCTCTATGTCCATATCCGCAAAGGCCTCAGCCCATTCGTCTATACGGTTAAAATCAGATTTAATGGCAAGCAGTTCTTTCATGTTGAGTACGGATACATATTGTGTTCGGATATCGGGGGTTTGGACGTTTCCTACCTAATTAGGGAGACATCGAAATAGCTATTCTGTCCAAATGCCAATCCTGATGCAATAACAATCGTGGCAGGACGTAAAGTGAAAAACGGTTTATAAAAATAATTGGTCCGGAATTAGTGAAATAGCAATCACTATTAGATGCGATAATTTGGTAGTATTCGTCCTGGGAGTTTTTAAGAAAAAAGCTTCTTTAGTTTCCGATTTCACCGTTAATCTAATGGCCAGGTCCTGTTCCGAATTTGTGATTCAACCTAACGCTGCCTATCATGGGCGTCGCTGGTTGGGACCGTTCGTCTTGCTGGTCGTAATTTGTTTGGGTGTCGCATTACGATTCGCGTGGCTAGGTTACTGGATGATTTTGCCGTTTGCGGTGATGGACGTTGTGACCGTTGGATTTGTATTGTGGTTCGTGGTTAAGAAATCCCAGTATACCGAGCGCATTCTAATCAGCAGGGAAGAGCTTCAGATCGAGCATATCGAAAGGGAAAAAGCGAAGAATTGGTGTTTCCCTCTGCATTGGGCCCAAGTAAAGCTAACGCCTCCTGAACACCGTTGGTATCCTGAAAGTCTAATGCTTGGCTGGAGAGGAGAGTGGGTAGAGATTGGTCAATGTTTAACCAGTGACGAAAGACAGTCTTTAGCCAAAGAGCTTCGCAAAGAAATAAATCGACTACAACAACCGGATTTTCCAAATCATGCTTGAGGTTATGCAAAACCGATTCCACTGGAAGGAGTACTTTGAATTGTGTAAACCCAAAGTGGTTGCGCTAATTCTCTTTACCGCATTGGTGGGGATGTTTCTTTCTACCGAGGGAGGAATTCCGTTTAGTGCCTGGTTTTGGGGCATGATTGGTATTGGTTTGGGTGCCTCTGCTGGGGCGGCGCTTAACCATTGGGTTGATGAAGAAATTGATGCGAGAATGGAGAGAACCAATTCGCGACCCCTACCTCAAGGCAGCATATCAAGTCGGCAGGCTGTGACATTTGCGCTGTTGCTCGCGGGGCTTTCCATGGTGATTTTGGTGGCTTTTGTTAATGCTCTAACGGTGGTGCTTACATTTGCCTCCATGGTGGGGTACGCGGTTATCTACACCATGTTTCTCAAACGATCGACGCCTCAGAATATTGTTCTGGGTGGCGCCGCCGGAGCTGCACCACCTGTTTTGGGCTGGACCGCAGTGACAGGGGAGTTGCACAGTGAAGCCCTACTGCTATTTTTGATCATCTTTATCTGGACCCCACCGCATTTTTGGGCGTTGGCCATTAAACGACGGGATGATTATGCCAAGGCGGAAATTCCCATGCTACCGGTAACCCATGGGATTGCATTTACCAAGCTTCACATCCTTCTATACACAATACTGCTGGTGGTAATAACGGTGATGCCTTTCCTGATCATGATGAGCGGAACAATTTATCTGGCTGGTGCGCTGGCTTTGGGTATGGGATTCGTCTACTACTCAATAAAGCTCTACCGATCCGAGGGAGATGAGTATGCGATGAAGACCTTTGGCTACTCTATATTTTACCTGAGCGCATTGTTCGCCTTTCTGCTTGTTGATCACTATGCGCGAATAATCATTCGGGCTTTTCTGTAACGCTTTCCAGCTAGATGCACACATGAAATCCTCTAAATCAGACGTCAACGCAGAATTGGATACACAGGAAGTGTCGAATCAAAACGTGACCTTCCTGACTATTCTGCAAAGTGTATTTGCCTCCTTTATCGGTATTCAAAATAACGAAAACCGCAAACGGGATTTTGAAAGTGGAAAATTCTGGCATTTTTTTCTAGCTGGAATTATTTTTGTTATCGTGTTTTTGCTGATGGTCTGGTTTGCCGTGCAATATCTTATTGCGACGGCCTGACAGCGTTTCGCTATTATGATTCCAATTATGATCCCAGAACAAAGAGCTAGCGGGATGCTAGTAGGAGAACAAGCAGGAAATGAGTAAAGACCAGCAATTCGAACACCAACAGACTTTGCAGCAGGAGCTTAAGGAGACCATCAGGACCATGGAAAGAATTCAGCGGGAATCTACCAACTCAGGCCAGCCGATATCCGGTTTTGAACTAGAGAGATTAACCCAGCTTGGTCATCGATATGGTGAAATTATTGGTCGTTTGAAATTGTAATTGATATTCTTTTGATGGATGACCTGGGAAGAGCTTGTGTGGCAGGTGATGATGGGTATTGATTTTCGCTAAGCACGTTAAAGAAGCTGGCTAAGTGCTTGTGTTTGTATGATAGTTTAGCTAATATCCCGCGCTTTTGGTGGGGGTAACCCATTATATTGATATTGTTCGCTGGATGGTTTATTAGTTATGGTCCCAGGTGAGGCTGGGCATGGCATCGATAGCAAAGTTAGTCGGCTAAATATAGCTGATACGTCACTACCATGCGCGATATTACATCGATTGTTAATAGCAGCACCTAAATAGCAGTATCGATGTAAATAAAATGATGTGAATAGAATAAAGAGTTCGGAGAATACTGTTAGAGCGCTGTTAGCACTGTTAATGGTAATGGCTCCGAACATTGATTATCGATTTTGGATGTATTTGTAATGTGCTTCGATTCCCGACTTATTTCGATTCCCGACTTATAATGACAGATTTACAATGGTTGTCGAACAAAAGCAATTATCTAAAGTGCGATATTGCACCAGCAATTAGCTGGTTGTAGATTTAATGGAATTAGTTCAAGGGTCTTTTGTGTCAAAATGCAAATGACGAGTGTTACTGATTGCTAAACAGTTTCGATTCTTAATTTAAAAAGTTGGTGAGGTTTCATAGTTCAATGAAAAATATTCAACGGGTTCCCGGCGCGCTGTTAGGTGCGATATTGCTGGTTTTATCCGGATCAGCTCTGGCGGATTGGCAGCTCAATCTAACTGAGGGTGTGACGGAAATAAGCCGTGAAGTTTATGACATGCACATGATGGTCCTTTGGATTTGCGTGGTTATTGGGGTGCTTGTTTTTGGTGCAATGTTTTATAGCATTCTGAAGCATCGGAAGTCTCAAGGTGCCGTACCGGCAACTTTTCATGAAAGTATGGTTGCGGAAGTAGGTTGGACTGTTGTCCCTTTTGTTATTCTGATTGTCATGGCACTTCCTGCAGCAAAAGCACTAATTAAAATGGAAGATTCCAGTAACTCTGACATAACCATAAAAGTGACGGGCCATCAATGGAAATGGGAGTATGAATACGTTGATTCAGGGGTTCATTTTTTCAGTAGCCTCGATACAGCAAGCCGGGAAGCTGGAGTGAAGAATTCCGGAGTGGACGTAAATAGTGTAGAGAACTATCTACTCGATGTTGACAACCGTATTATTGTACCTGTGGGTAAGAAAATTCGCTTCCTTCTTACATCGAATGACGTGATTCACGCCTGGTGGGTTCCGGCGTTTGCCATTAAGAAAGACGCAATTCCAGGGTACATTAACGAAATGTGGACGAATATCGATGAAGAAGGTGTTTATCGTGGCCAGTGTGCGGAATTATGCGGAAAAGACCACGGATATATGCCAATTGTTGTTGAAGCGGTTTCTGAAGAAAGATATAACGAATGGGTGGGTGAGCAGATTGCTGCTGCCGAAGCGGAAGCGAACTCCGCAGATAAGAAATGGGCAATGGACGATCTGATGGCAAGAGGGGAATCCGTTTATGCTACTGCCTGTGCTGCCTGTCACCAGGCAAATGGTCAGGGTATTCCCGGTGTTTTCCCGGGGTTAGTGGATAGCCCAATCGCCCTGGGTGATGTCAAGGCTCATATCGATATCGTTCTGAATGGTAAAGCCGGCACCGCCATGCAGGCATTCGGCGCTCAGTTGAGTGACGTTGATGCTGCCGCGATAGTGACCTATGAGCGTAATGCATGGGGTAATGACACCGGTGATGTGGTGCAGCCGTCCGAAATAAAAGAACTTCGCTAGTTCGTAGTTCACATAGATAAGACAAAGTAGCTTTTTCAAATACTTACTCGAAAGTTTTTAGATTAAAGAGGAAAACAAGATGAATGCAGCAGCAACTGAAGCAGACCATCATCACGGGCCAGCGCCAGGGTTAATGCGTTGGGTAACCACAACCAACCACAAAGATATTGGCACGTTATATCTCTGGTTTTCGTTCATAATGTTCTTTATTGGCGGACTCATGGCCCTGATCATACGCTCAGAGCTATTTCAGCCAGGTTTGACAATCGTTGATCCGCATTTCTTCAACCAAATGACCACAATGCATGCGTTGATTATGATCTTTGGTGTGGTTATGCCTGCATTTGTTGGATTAGCGAACTGGATGCTACCCATTATGGTTGGTGCTCCTGATATGGCTTTGCCTCGAATGAATAACTGGAGTTTCTGGATACTGCCATTTGGTTTTGGCATTATGCTTTCCACATTATTCATGGACGGTGGTGGTCCCGCAGCGGGCTGGACACTGTATCCACCGCTGTCATTACAAACCGGCGATGCGTTTCCTTATTTGATCTTCTCCATCCATATGCTGGGTGTCTCCTCCATCATGGGTGCAATCAATATTGTTGCCACCATCATGAACCTGCGAGCCCCCGGCATGACATTTATGAAAATGCCGCTATTTGTTTGGACATGGTTTATCACGGCCTATTTACTGATCGCTGTAATGCCTGTTCTGGCCGGCGCCGTTACTATGCTGCTGACTGACAAGTTCTTTGGAACCAGTTTTTTCAACGCGGCAGGCGGCGGAGATCCTGTCATGTTTCAACATATTTTTTGGTTCTTCGGACATCCCGAGGTATACATTCTAATTTTGCCATCTTTTGGTCTGGTGTCAGAAATTATTCCAACCTTCTCCCGCAAAAGATTGTTTGGGTATAGCTCAATGGTGTATGCAACGGCGTCCATCGCATTCCTTTCGTTCATCGTATGGGCCCACCATATGTTTACTGTGGGTATGCCTTTAACGGGAGAGCTATTTTTCATGTTTACCACCATGTTAATCGCCGTGCCGACCGGGGTAAAAGTCTTTAACTGGGTCTCTACCATGTGGCGTGGTGCAATGACTTTTGAAACTCCGATGCTTTTCGCTCTGGGTTTTGTGGTCATGTTTACCATTGGTGGTTTCTCCGGTTTGATGTTGGCCATGACGCCCATAGACTTCCAGTACCATGATACCTATTTCGTCGTTGCCCATTTTCACTACGTATTAGTGCCGGGTGCAATATTCGGAATCATTGCGGGTGTTTACTATTGGTTGCCCAAGTGGACAGGAAACATGTATAATGAAACACTCGGCAAGTGGCATTTCTGGACATCCACAGTTTTTGTTAATATCCTTTTCTTTCCCATGCATTTCGTGGGTTTGGCGGGAATGCCAAGAAGAATCCCGGACTATGCGGTGCAGTTCGCTGATTTCAATGCCATTGCAACCATTGGTGCGTTTGGTTTCGGCTTCTCCCAGATTCTACTTCTAGTGCTTGTTATCAAGTGCATTCGTGGAGGAGACAAAGCCACCGACCAGGTTTGGGAAGGTGCACAGGGGCTGGAGTGGACACTTAGCTCACCTCCTCCTTATCACTCGTTTTCCGTTCAGCCAGTTATTAAGTAGCTAGTTACTTAATAAGATTGAACTATCTATTGGCGCTTTATACATCGGCACTTTATCAGTGAATACGAATAGAAATAAAGGGGTTAAGCGAACAGTAGCAATACTGTTCGCTATTGCTTTTCTGTTCTATTTCGGGTTTATCTACATGGCAACTACGGCGACACCCTAGTTGGAAATTAAAGTGATGAGCGGAAAAGTCAAAGTCCCCTACTTATTTCTAATACCGGTTTTGATGTTTGGGTTCGGTTATCTGATGGTGCCGATGTATGATTTGATTTGCGATATCACGGGTTTAAATGGAAAAACTGGGAGTATCAGTACCGCTGAAGCAAGTCAGCTCACGGTGGATGCAGACCGGATGGTGAAGGTAGAGTTTCTTGGGACCGTGAATGATGAAGCCCCCTGGGATTTTGGGCCCAAAGTGACTAGTATGATGGTTCACCCAGGCAGACAATACCAAACCAGTTTTGTTGCAAAAAACACAATCGATAAGACAATTGTTGGTCAAGCGATCCCCAGTGTTGCGCCGGGGAAAGCGGCAACCTATTTCAATAAAACCGAGTGTTTTTGTTTTAACCAACAGACATTTGAACCATTGGAAAGTAGAGAGATGCCACTGGTTTTTGTCATTGATCCAGGTTTACCGGAATCAATCGATACGGTGAGTTTGTCCTATACTTTTTTTGATACAGGAAAGCTCACGGGTAAATAACACTTTTACTTAACAGATTTTAGTACTACATTTTTTGAGGCAATAGATATGGCACAAGCAGGTAACCACTATTTTGTTCCTGAAGTCGCGAAATGGCCGATCATGGGATCAATCGGTTTAACGCTTTTATTTGGTGGGTTTTCATCCTATCTAAATGGAGGCTCCATGGGGATGCCAATTATGTTGGCTGGTTTTGCCGTTGTCATTTTTATGATGTTTGGCTGGTTCGGTGAGGTTATCCGTGAAAGTGAACATGGGGTCTACAGCAAATGGGAAGACAAGTCGTTCAGGTTGGGTATGAGCTGGTTCATCTTTTCAGAAGTAATGTTTTTCGCAGCATTCTTTGGTGCTCTTTTCTATGCCCGGGAGTTTTCTGTGCCGTGGTTACTTGGGGAGGGTTCCGGCGCAGAAACACATCGTCAGCTATGGAGCGGTTATACTGAAATATGGCCAACAAACGGGCCTGCTGACATGGGGGAGAGTGACTTCCATATGGGATGGTGGCCGCTACCTTTCATCAATACGGTTATCCTATTGACTTCAGGCCTAACCCTGACCTGGGCCCACCATGCAATGAAAGTTAATGATCGACGAAAGCTGATTATTGGACTGTTTCTGACTGTGGCTCTGGGCTTTATTTTTGTATATCTGCAAGTGGTGGAGTATCAGGAAGCCTATCATGAAGGGATGAAGCTAAGCAGCGGGATCTATGGTTCGACCTTTTTTATGCTGACTGGTTTTCACGGTATGCACGTAACCCTTGGTGCGATTATGCTTCTTGTTATGTTGCTAAGAGCGATTAAGGGGCACTTCACTCCGGAGCGTCATTTTGCATTTGAGGCTGCAGCCTGGTATTGGCACTTTGTTGATGTGGTCTGGTTAGGGTTGTTCATCTTTGTTTACATCCTGTAGGAAACGATTTTATTAGAAAAAAGCGCTGCTCATTGGCAGCGCTTTTAGTTTGTGGAGCCTCTTTATCGACCCAATCATAAACCGAACCATAAATCGGTTCTGTGGTTCGGGTTTTAGGAAATAAAACTGATCCAATAAAACTGGGTAGTGTAATCTGAGGTCTGTAATTTATTTCTTTAGCGATGCTCGTTTGGCTTA
>JAALKB010000088.1:7299-15348 GCA_011088265.1 Gammaproteobacteria bacterium | reverse complement strand
ACAAAACAAAAACTGCCATCCGTCCTTTTGATACCTGTATCACCGGTTATTAGCCACTGCCCAAGGTATTTTTCAGACGTTGCCTGGGGGTTGTTCCAGTATTCCAGAAACGCCACCGGATCTGGCGTTCTCACTGCGATATTTCCCATGACACCGGGTTCACATATCTCCCCTTCATTGGAAACTATCTGCACATCATGACCGGGAACAGCGAACCCCATCACCCCTGTTTGAGCTGGGGCAATTGCTCCGCAGGATGAAACAATCATATTACATTCTGTCTGACCATAGAACTCATTAATGGTTAGTCCAAATTTCTGCCTACCCCAATCAAGCAACTGCGCCCCTAACGTTTCTCCGCCACTGGCAATGGTGCGCATCTGCTGTTTGCAACGACTGGAATCAGTTTCCGCTCTCATCATCTTTAGCGCAGTGGGCGGAATAAAAGCATTTCGAATTTGGTGACGTTCGATAAACTCCATCGCGATCTGACCATTAAACTTTTCGAACCGATGCGCCACCACGGGAACACCGTGATGCAGGGCCGGCAACAGCACATCCAGCAAACCACCAATCCATGCCCAATCCGCAGGGGTCCAGATTTTGTCACCAATCTGGGGGAAAAAATCATGGCTCATTTCTACGCCGGGTAAATGTCCAAGCAAAGTCCGATGCCCATGCAAAGTCCGATGCCCATGCAACGCACCTTTTGGCTGCCCAGTAGTACCAGAGGTATAGATGACCAGAGCCGGATCACTGGCGAGCGTATTCACAGCCACAAAATCCCGATCCTGCTTTTTCATTTCCGGCCAGAGAGACCTAATACCGTGATCGATGAGGTCGTTATTGTCATCATTGTCATCGATACAAAAAATATGCTCAAGTTGAGGTAGCTTGTGCCAAATCTCCAGTAATTTGTTAGCACCTTCACGGTTGGTAATCACCGTCCTGGCTCCCGCATCGCTCAATCGAAACTGAAGTGCTTCGATACCGAATAACGTAAACAACGGGATAGCGATTCCCCCGAGTTTATAGACCGCAATATGGGCTATTGCGGTCTCTGGTACCTGGGGTAGCAGAATGCCAACTCTGTCTTTCTCACCGATGGCCATGCTGGTCAATAAATTGGCGAGCTGGTTGGAATGGCGTTTTAGCTCGGCATAATAAAAGTCCTGGCTACAGTGGTTTTTGTCTACATAGGTCAACGACAGTCTATCTGGCTCCCGGTCTGCCCACTTATCACAGACATCTACCCCTATATTGAAATACTCGGGGATCTCCCAATGAAAATTTCGGGTTAACTCTCTAATCGATGTTTCCCTGGATAACAATTCAACGCCTCAATATTTGACATAATGCTAATGCCGTTTATTATACTCACAATACCTATAGCGACCGTCTTATCGCAGCCGTTGAATCATGTGATTTTGAGCCCAGTTATTTGAATCATTTCTACCATGCTGGGGAAATAGAGGCGCTACTGAATGACAAAATCAGGAAATCACATCACTAGTTCGGTATCGTTATATTAAGAAAACCCCGGAAATTCCGTTAGCTTAAAACCATGAATGAAACAACTTCTTCTCATTGTGATTCTATCGATTGGTTTTTTGACTTTATTTCCCCTTACGCCTATCTCCAGCATGAGCAGCTCAAACGCCATTACGGCGATTGCTCGATTAACTACCGCCCAATTTTGTTCGCCGGATTGCTCAAACATTGGTCCCATCTTGGACCCGCTGAAATTCCCCAAAAGCGCATCATGACCTATCAATATTGTCACTGGTCCGCGAAAAAACAGGGAATCCCATACAAAACACCCCCGTCTCACCCGTTTAACCCCCTGCCCCTGTTACGACTCTGTGTATCACAAAGAAATGCACCTAATGTTGTGAGCGGTATCTTTAATGCCATTTGGGGCCAGGGAATGGATCTTTCTGCACCAGGAAATATGGACAGGCTTTGCGAGGAGCTCAAAATTGATGCCCCTCAAGAAAAGATCAGTGAGCAATGGGTTAAGGATGAACTAAGAGACAATACCGAACGCGCAATCGATCTGGGGTTATTCGGTGTTCCGACGATATTAGCCGGAGGAAAGTTGTTCTGGGGATGTGATATGACGGAGATGGCAATGGCTCACCTCGAAACACCTACTCTATTTAGCTCCGGGGAATACCAGCGATTAGAAGCTCTACCCGAAGCAAAAACGAGAACATAAAACTCAGATGAAATATCCAGAAATAGACAAGATCGACGCCTGGGTACTATCTAAAGTACTAATTACCCAAGCCCAGGCACTAGGAAATCGACCGGCTATTACGTTTATTGATGGAGAAAAATGGACTTATGCAAACTGCCTGACTGAGGCACGGAACACAGCTTCAGTTCTGTCCCGTCTTAGGATCAAGACCCAGGATAAAGTAGTAGTAATGGTGGAAGACCCCGCGGATTTTTGCCGATTGTGGTTTGGGCTTTCTTTATTGGGCGCGGTCATGGTCGCCATCAACACCGGACTTAAGGGAAAGATACTGGAGCATCAAATCACGAATTCCAGCCCCGCGCTAGTGGTGGCTGATTCGGCCTGTTCTTCTGCGGTTACTGAGGCAGTGGAGTCAACCTCCAGCAAAGTCCCGGTTAAATTAATTCAGAAAATGTCACCCAGCCAGGTGCAAACCAGAGTCTCCTATCAACCTTTCAACCCCCAAACCCAATCATCCGACCTTGCCTGCATCATGTATACCAGCGGCACCTCAGGGCCCTCAAAAGGGGTGATGATGCCCGAAGCCCATTGCTTCATGTTTGCCCTTGGAACCATTGAAAACCAAAATCTCCGTTCCAGTGACACCTTCTATATCAGCCTACCTCTGTTCCATGCAAATGGACTATATATGCAGCTTTACCCTTGCCTCATAATGGGAGCCAAAGCAGTAATTCGCACTCGCTTTAGCGCTAGCAACTGGCTAAAGGATATTCGAATACACAATGCGACTCACACCAACCTGCTTGGAGCCACCGCGGCCTTCGTGGTTGCTCAGCCAGAAACCCCCGAAGATCAACACCATCAGCTACGGGTGATTGGTGCAGCACCTTTACCAGAGCAACCTGAAAAAATTCTGCGAAATCGATTTGGCGTAAAAGACGTCTTGCCCCTTTATGGTATGACCGAAGTAAACATTCCTCTTTACGGAAAACTCGGCGAATCCGCTCCCGGAACCTGTGGAAAAGTATACAGTCGCTGGTTCGAAGTCGAAATTCGCGACCCCAATACGGACCTACCCGTTCAGGACGGCACTGTAGGGGAGATCATGGTAAGGCCCAGGCAGCCCTTTTGCTTCATGTCTGGATATGCAAATATGCCCGATAAAACCATCGAGGCCTGGCGGAGTTTCTGGTTTCATACCGGTGATGCAGCCAGAAAAAGGGATGACGGTTATTTCGTTTTCGTCGACCGAATCAAGGATTCCATACGACGAAGGGGAGAGAATATTTCTTCCTATGAAGTTGAACAGGCACTGCTTGGCATTGAGGGCATAACTGAAATCGCAGCCTATGGTGTACCCGCAACAATGAATAAGAAAAAAGTCGAGGGAGCGAGAAGTTCCACCTCTGGTATTCATGATAGTGAAGGCATGGAAGATGAAGTCATGGTCGCGATTCAACTTACTCCCGGACATAAACCAAACCCCAGAGAGATCCATCAAATAGCCCTCGAAACCCTTCCAGGGTTTGCGGTTCCAGGATACATACGTTTCCTTGATACGCTACCCAAAACCGCAACTGGTAAAATTCAGAAAGTGGTTCTAAAAAAGCAGGGGGTCACCGCAGATACCTGGGATGCATTAGTCCACAAGTAGGATCCCGGGGAAATGAGCCAGCCACTGTCGGTTCACGCTTCAGCCTGCCTCCTCTCAACTTACCTCCCCATACTACCCCCCAGACATCTGCCCATTGGAGCTGTTTTGGAAGCCAGAAACAGGGAAATTCGAGGCTCCCCACCAATCTGTACCACAAGCCCATACCGCAGCCTCGGACAACTTAAGGCGAGAAACCACCCGAGGCGATGTCGTCACATGTTTCTTCGGTACTGCCCACCAACCTCATACAATGCATCGGATATTTCGCCAAGTGAGCAATATCGAACCGCATTCATTAATTCAGCGAAAATATTTTCATGATTGATAGCTGCCTTTTTCACTCTGTCCAAGGCAATTTTACTCCGATCATCATGGCGTTGGTGAAAGTCGCGAAGTCGTGAGATCTGGCTTTGTTTCTCTTCTTCAGTTGAACGGGCGAGTTCAATGGTTTGCTGGGTTTCCGTAGCATGGGGATTAAGAAAAGTATTCACTCCAATAATGGGTAGGCTTCCGTCGTGCTTACGATGTTCATACAACATGGACTCGTCCTGAATTTTACCTCTCTGGTAGCCGGTTTCCATGGCACCCAGCACTCCCCCTCTTTCCGAAATTCTCTCAAACTCACAAAGCACCGCTTCTTCGAGCAATTCCGTTAGCTCGTTAATGATGAAGCTACCCTGATTGGAGTTTTCATTCATCGCCAACCCCCATTCATTGTTGATAATCAACTGAATAGCCAGTGCCCGTCGCACTGAATCCTCGGTAGGGGTCGTAATCGCTTCGTCAAAGGCGTTAGTGTGTAAGCTATTACAGTTATCATAGATAGCGATTAATGCCTGTAATGTGGTTCTGATATCATTAAAATCCAGCTCCTGGGCATGCAGGGATCTCCCAGATGTTTGAATGTGATATTTCAACTTCTGGGACCGCTCATTCGCGCCATAACGCTCCCGCATCGCAACCGCCCAAATTCTCCTCGCCACTCGGCCCATTACCGTGTATTCCGGGCACATTCCATTGCTAAAGAAGAATGACAGATTAGCTGCAAAATCATCCACTTTCATACCGCGTGCCAAATAGGCTTCCACGTAGGTAAAACCGTTGGACAGCGTAAAGGCCAATTGGGAGATGGGATTAGCTCCCGCCTCTGCAATGTGATAGCCGGAAATTGAAACAGAGTAAAAATTGCGCACCTGATGGTGGGTAAAATATTCCTGAATATCGCCCATTAGCTTAAGAGCAAACTCGGTAGAAAATATGCACGTGTTCTGTCCCTGATCTTCCTTAAGAATATCTGCCTGCACCGTACCTCTCACGTTAGTCAATGCATAGGCACTTAGCCGTTCTTTCTCTGTTTCATCGGGCTCATGACCATTTTCCCTCGCAAACTGATCGACTTGCTGGTCAATTGCCGCGTTTAAAAACATGGCAAGAATCATTGGTGCAGGGCCATTGATGGTCATAGACACAGAAGTCGAGGGGCTGCATAAATCAAAGCCATCATACAAGGCTTTCAGATCATCCAGTGTTGCGATGGACACACCTGAATTACCCACTTTCCCATAAATATCCGGGCGCTCATCCGGATCACACCCATACAATGTCACCGAATCAAAAGCCGTAGATAGACGCTTTGCTTCAGAGTGCTCAGATAGCTTTTTGAACCGTCGGTTAGTCTTGAATGCGTCTCCTTCACCAGCAAACATACGGGTGGGGTCTTCATTATCCCGCTTAAATGGAAAAACACCCGCAGCAAAAGGAAAACGTCCCGGTAAATTATCCAGCATCAACCACTTGAGCCGATCACCGTTGTCGTGAAAGTCCGGCAAGGCCACCCTTGACACCCAGGTTCCTGACAGGGTTTCACGCTTTAATTCGGTACGTATCTCTCTCCCTTTGACAACACTAATCATCTCCTTACCAGTATAGTCTTCCTGCATTTGATGCCAGTTTTCCAAGGCGACATCCAGTCCCGGTTCCAATCTGGCACTCCGCTCATTGATCAAACCATCGATCACCGCACTTTCTGCTCCGTCTTTCCCATTATTAGCCGCCGTTAACATATCCCTTGTGCCTCTGAGCTGTTGGATTTCCCGGGCGATAGTCGATTGTGCTTCGACCCGGGACTTATAACTCCTAATGGTTTCAGCGATCTCAGCTAAATATCGTATCCGTGATGCTGGAATAATTTCAGTTTGAAAAGTGGAATACCGGGTTTCAACCAAAGGAAGTCTGTTTTCAGGAAGTAGTAGACCTTGCCCCTGAAACTCATTGAGAATCTGTTGGAACAATGCTGTCATCCCGTCGTCGTTAAAACGGGCTGCGATGGTCCCAAATACCGGCATCTCAGTAGGACGTTGGGAAAAGGCTTCCCGATTTCTTTGTACCTGCTTACTCACATCCCGATAGGCGTCAGCAGCTCCTTTTCTATCGAACTTGTTAATGGCAACCACGTCCGCGAAATCCAGCATGTCAATTTTTTCAAGCTGGCTTTGGGCACCAAATTCCGGTGTCATGACGTACAAACCGCAATCCACCAAATTGGAAATGCCCGCATTACCCTGACCAATACCGGGTGTTTCAACAATAATCAAATCGAAACCCACCAGTTTGCAGGCGGCAATCATATCCGGCAAATAGTCAGGTAATTCCGAATTCGACTGTCGGGTAGCGACAGACCGCATATAGATATTCTCGTGGTTAATCGCATTCATCCGAATACGATCACCGAGCAGCGCTCCCCCAGTTTTTCTGCGGGTAGGATCTACTGCAATGACACTAATCTTTAAGTCACTTCCCAGCCCCATCCGAAAACGAAGAATGAGTTCATCGGTCAGGGAAGATTTTCCTGCTCCACCCGTTCCGGTAATTCCCAAAACAGGAGTATCGTCTTTGGACATTAAAAGCGAATCATGCACTTTTCCCATGAGATTCGAATCCCAACTACTATTCTCGATAGCAGTCAGCACATGGGAAAGAGCCCGCCAATCACCCTGAGAAAGGGGTTTAATGTCTTCAGGAGCATCCACACCGGGATCATATTGGCTCCCTTGAATTGTGTGCTGAATCATGCCGGTCAATCCCAGTTTTTGACCGTCTTCCGGAGAGTATATTTTGGTGACACCATAATCCTCCAATAAGGTAATCTCTTCCGGAATAATGACCCCACCACCGCCAGCGAAAATTCGAATTTTCTCACCGCCCCGTTGCTTTAGCATGTCAACCATGTATTTCAGATACTCCACATGGCCCCCCTGATAGGAGCTGATAGCTATTCCCTGGGCATCCTCCTGTAAAGCAGCAGTTACGATTTCTTCCACCGAACGATTGTGGCCAAGATGGATGACTTCAGCGCCACTAGATTGCAGGATTCGTCGCATGATGTTTATTGCCGCATCATGCCCATCAAAAAGGCTTGCTGCGGTAATAAACCGAACGGGAAGTGCTTTACTGGAAGGTAATTCTGAAGAGGAAGTCAAATTTTTCTCGCCTAAATACACGGGTTCTGATACCGTAGCAACTTACATCACGTTTACGTAAACGTCAACTTAAGCCATGCAATAAAAACAGCAACATAGTTTACATATTGGACAAGAAAGGCGTGAAGTTAAATCGCCAACAGATCCGCAGGAATCCATTCAGTGACAATCCATTCAGCGAAAAAGAAAACCACTTATTCAATCTCCCAGCTGGCGAAACACTTTGATATAACAACCCGCGCGATTCGATTTTATGAGGATAGAAAATTACTGTCGCCAGAAAGGCATAAATCCCATCGGATTTATAGGGAGAGTGATCTGGTTAGATTGAAGCTGATCTTAAGGGGGAAACGATTGGGTTTTTCCCTTGAAGAGATTCGAAAAACCATGGAGCTCTATGACACAGAACCCAATGAAAAAGCCCAGTTGGTATTCGTTCTAAATACCATCTCTTCCCATCGCAAGGAACTGGAACTTCGTCAGGAAGACATTCGTAATACCCTTGACGAGATGAAGACTGTAACGCATCGAATCAAGAAGAAGCTCCAGGAATTAGATGGAACATGATAAACAGACTGACATTGGGATAATAGCTGGGGAACACGTATGCCATCCACAGCTCAGATCGGATAAGCACAACCTCTAGATAACCTTCTCTAAACAGCCTTCTTTAGACAATCTTCAGATATCTTTGCTATTCCTTTTGCAGGTATTTC
>JAALKB010000088.1:0-7199 GCA_011088265.1 Gammaproteobacteria bacterium | reverse complement strand
GCAGGTATTTCAACAGGCCACCTGAGCAAAAAAATGCGTAAACTGCGCCACGACCTCCTGATTCTGGCTTATTTTCAGTGATCACCCCGTCCGCCTGGACCATGACCTCCCGTAGAGTCCCCGCAAAGAAGGTAGCTCAATCGAGATAGATAAGCCGATCGCCTGGAATACCCCGTATCCTTATCCGAGTTTTTTGCTGCAACAATTGAAGGGTCTGCCGCATCATCCGTGATGATATAGGTATTAAATAGCCACTGAACGTTTCGGCGCAAAGAATCCATTTCAGAATACTCCGCACGAATATTCCATTTTTTATCCAGTTCATCCAACGAAGAAGGCAACTTTTTATGCGTCCCAAAATAGCCTTCAAGTTGTTCCAAACGCCGGATATCCTGAATAACCCCCCGTGGTACAAAACGGAACAAAAGCGGTCTAATCACCTTACGATAAATCGTTGGGCTAAGCATCCATGGAACCCGAACTTTTTTCCCAGTCATCTCCACACTAACTTCCTGGGCACATTGAATCAGGGCTTTGATTGAAACCGCATTTTCACCGGTGCTCAGCCAAAACTCCTCGTTAACAATATTTTGCTTAATAATTTCAGCAATCAACTTTCCAACCACATCCCGGGGAATAATATCGATGTATCCCTGATCATTAGCCACAGCTACCCTCATCGATTCACTAAGAAAAGAGCACATGGTTTCGTGAAATCCCTGAAAGGTCGGCATATACCCTGTCGTCGAATCTCCTGTAACAATGGAAGGTCTTATAATGGAAACCGGGTGCCCACTTTCCTGAAGCAACTTTTCCGCGGCCAGTTTCGACTCAACGTATAGATTATCGCCATCAGGCTTTTCAAAAACCGGATGAACGAATGCCGTAGAAATATGAAAAATCGGTACGTCAGCACGTCGGGCCAACTTGAGAATTTCAGCAGTTCCCTGCACATTAGTCCTATGCAGTTTCTTCTTTTGGATGAAGTTGGTTAGCGCGGCGGAGTGGATGATGCCTTTGATGCTGTCGGCTAACTTATCATATGCCTGGTTATCCAAGCCAAATTGAGGTTTACTGATGTCCCCGGAAAACGATTCAACATCCCGATAGCTAGGTTTATTATGATGATAAAGTGTAATTAGCTCTTTACCCTCAAATTGACTAACTATTGGTTCACCGAGCACCCCGCTCGAACCGGTGACAAACAATTTTTTTTGCATCAGTACTTTTCTTTTGCGAAGACGGCATCAATTGGAGTTTCTGCCAGACTCTTTCTGCGATACCCCACCCTTCAGTTATAGTTATATTTTCTTGTAACACCAACGTCTTACAACGGTTTTTATTTCTGGAACGTTAATTAATATACGTTGTAGCGTAGGAGTGGAATTCTAACTGATGAAGGTATGCAAATCAATTTTAAAAGTAAATTGCAGGCTAATTTCGGCTATACCAATGGCATTCTGATAAAGAAAAATAATCCACGAACAAGCTGTTTTGGGGGGTTGCGAAATGGTTAATGACCGCAGGATAGGAGAACCCTGATTCTGTAAAAAGTCCTCTTGCGCTGGTTTGCCGATGAGCGAACACGTCTTTATTTTCCGGAATAGGTTCGAAACAGCAGTCCAATTTAGATAACGCTATCTGCCACTCACTCAGGGTTCCCGACTTTAGTATCATGGCCACATCCCGTTTCAGCGCCTTTTGGGGTAATGCATCGTCATACCGGGGTATCCACTCGCTTCTTTTTATCCCACGACAAAAGTTCGCCCAAAATTTTCTCTCTATCGCACCTAAAGTTATAAAACGATCATCCTTTGTTGGATAGATGTTGTAATAGGCTGCGCCGCCGGATAGCAGATCGGTAACCTCTGGCGCGCCCGAGAAATATTGCCATGATAAAACTGACTCATAAAGACTGACATCCAAATGACAGCCCCGATTATTCCTGGCACGACTAACCAGTGCAGCCAGGATGGCATTCATCGCCTGTAGAGAACCAACATGATCTGCCAGAGGAGGAAAAGGAATTTGAGGAGATCGGCCTTCACTGGTCGTATTGCTAAACATCCCTGCCACTGCACAATACCCCAGATCATGTCCCGCTTTCATCGCATCTGGCCCACTTACACCAAACCCCGAAAGAGAGCAATGGATCAACCCACCATTCAGCGATCTCAGGCTATCCGCACTAAACCCCAGTTTTGAAAGCATTCCCGGACGGTAACCATCAAGTAACACATCCGCCTGTGAAATGAGCTGTGAAAACTGACCCTGACCGGATGAGGATTTGAGATCAACAAACAGTATTCGCTTGCCACGATTGAGGTGGTTATACAAAACAGAGACGGACGACCCATCCTGGTTCATTAACCTTCTCATGGGTTCCCCGCCAGGGGGCTCTACCTTGATAACATCAGCACCGAGATCGGCCATTAACCGGGTGGCGTAAGGGCCCGGAACATACTGGGATAAATCGACAACCCGAACTCCAGCTAGCAGTGCTGTTTGATTTTCCGGAGCGATCACATTGATCACTGATTAATCATACTTCCGGGCATCTTCGATCACCAGACCATCATTAGCCAACGAACCTGGCGTAACCAGATTGACATCTCCTCTTAGCTTACAATGTTCGCGGATGCTGTTGGCAATCGCCTCACACAGCGAAGAGGAAGGGAGATCAGTTTCACAATGAAGCGTCATTTGGTCACTTTCATCAATCCATTCGATAGTTAATCTGGCCTTCTGAATTTCAGGATGATTCTGTACTACCCGATTCACTTGTTCCGGATGAACAAACATTCCACGAATTTTCGCGGTTTGGTCTGCGCGTCCCATCCAACCCTTTATTCTTCGATTGGTTCTTCCGCAGTCGCTTTGTCCCCCCATTATGGCAGAGAGATCACCAGTAGCGAACCGTATCAACGGATAATCCGGATTAAGAGTGGTCACCAAGACCTCCCCCACATCTCCATCAGCAACAGGATCCCCGCTGCCAGGACGGACAACCTCAAGGTAGATGCCCTCATCAATGATCAATCCGGAATCAGGGGATGATTCATAGGCAATGAGTCCCAGGTCAGCAGTGGCATAGCACTGCAATGTATAGATACCACGCTCCATAAAGAATGACCTCAAGGAGGGGGGGGTAATGCTTCCCCGGAAACCAGCGCTTTATTAATACTGGAGACATCCACACCCAACTCATCAGCCTTCTCGAGGATAATTTTCAAAAAAGAAGGCGTACCAACATAGCATGAATGGTCTGTACCTGTAATTCTGTTTGCCCCACACCTGCGGGAATCACGGTACAACCTAGCGCGTGACAACCGGTATCTGCCAATGAGCCCGCTGGGGTGAGGTGGTAAGAAAAACAGTTATGAACAACCTCACCTTCTCTGAATCCTGTGGCATAAAGTGCTCGAGCAAATCGCCAGTAGTCGGGTCGGCTCATACTCAATTCATAGATTGGCCCCGGTGAAGAAAAAATGTAGGCAGGGCGACTGGAAGAGGAGGAAGTCAGCCCGCCGAAAGGTGGGGTTTGCTGCTGTTTTTCGATTAATTCCGACTTTCTGGTGATTGGATAGGCTGCTATTTGCTCAAATGAAGTTATGCCCTCGCAATCAAATGAGCGTAATAGTTCACCATAGGCAACTGTGGTATCCCGGGCATGGGTCAACTGAGCGGATAAAGATTTTAGCAACTCTTTTTCGCGCTCATCCGAATTCTGTACTTCCAATAAATCGTAAAAATCTGACATAAAAAATCCGATTACAATGCTGATAACAAAAACTTCACCAACCAGGAGGAATGTATTTCCTCCCCTCGAAAACCCCGTTCCCTATACTTTCTACCATTGAATCCGTATAGGTAAATCATCGTACAACCAAATTTATGGCCAGATTTATAGCCAGACTTATAGCCAGATTTATAGAGTGGTGGCAGAGAAAAATCCCTTCTGTTTTCAAAAACATCCAGGTTTCTGGATATCGTTCGCTCGGATGCATGTGGGGTACTCCTTAACCATTTCAGGAGGCGGATACCTGCTTGATTCAGTCACGTACCAAGAAAAAACAATCAATAATCTGTTCTACTTTCTCGCGATGTTCAATCTCCTCACGCTCCGCAGGACCCTTCCAAAGCATCTGCCAAAACAGGTTGCTTTTCATGTGGGTAATACGGCCAGTCATCAGGTTATCCAGCGTGGACATGCCCTTAAATAAAGCGATGTTCTGAAAGGTCCGAGCAACACCCTGCTTAGCCACTTCATGGGGCTTCAACGCAGAACGTTTCTCCCCTCGAAACCAGACCTCTCCTTGCTGGGGATGATAAAACCCACTAATGACATTCAGTATTGAACTCTTCCCTGCGCCATTAGGACCAATAATGGCTCTGATTTCTCCTTCGAGAACATTAAAACTAACATCAGTTAAGGCTTTCACCCCCCCGAAGGAAAGGGAAATATTTTTGATCTCAAGTATCGGCTCCCCAAAATTTCTTTGCATCGTCATTTAGCTCGCCCTGGCTGTCTTCTGGTCAATGACTTCGAATACTTTCGCGTTCATAATTTCGATATCAGCCTCAATCGACCCTTTTCTACCGTCTTCAAAGGTCACCTCAGTCTTAATGTGACAATCAGGTTTGTCTGAATATAGCGCATCAATCAGCACTGCATATTTCTCAGCCACTATTCGGCGACGGACTTTACGCGTCCTTGTCAGCTCACCATCATCGGCATCCAGCTCCTTATGCAGAATAAGAAATCGATGAATCTGTGAACCGGAAAGAAATTGGTCAGACGCAAGGTCTTTGTTCACTTTTTCGACGTTCTCCAACATCATGTTGTATACCTCAGGATGCCCTGCTAGTTCCTGGTAACTTGCATATGGAATATTATTGCGTTCAGCCCAGTTACCTACCGCTTCCAGATCAATATTAAGCATCACCGTAACAAAATTCTGTTCCTTCCCCAAAGCCACGACTTCTTGAATCTGTGGAAAAAACTTTAACTTGTTCTCAATGTATTTAGGTGCAAACATCGAGCCATCGTTCAGCTTACCCACATCCTTGGCCCGATCGATAATTTTTAAATGTCCTTTATCATCGAAATAGCCAGCATCACCGGTCATCACCCATCCATCCGCATTTTTGGTCTCCCGTGTTGCTTCTTCGTTTTTGTAATAATGTTGAAAAACCCCTGGGCTTCGGTAGATAACTTCACCGTCATCGTTAATTTCTACTTCCACTCCTGGAGAAGGCTTCCCCACGGTATCGGCATAAACCTCGCCATCCGGCTGAGTAGTAACAAAAACTCCCGCTTCTGTCTGGCCATAAAGCTGCTTGATATTGATGCCCAATGATCGAAAAAAATCGAAAATTTCTGGTCCAATGGCTTCACCAGCGGTATAAGCCAGTCTGATTCGACTGAATCCCATGGTGTTCTTAAGCGGTCCATAAATCAGGAAATCACCAACACCGTACTTCAGGCGATTCAGAAAAGAAACCTGATCACCATTCAGCATTGCTGTCCCAGTGGTTCTGGCTACTCCCATAAAGTAGTGGAACAACTTTTTCTTGAATGAGCCGACATCTTCCATGCGAATCATGACGCTGGTTAGAATATTTTCAAATACCCGAGGAGGGGCGAAGTAATAAGTCGGTCCAATTTCCTTAAGATCAGTTCCCACAGTTTCTTCACTTTCCGGGCAATTGATACAAAACCCGGTCACATAGGCCTGTCCATAGGAAAAAATATGATCGCCGACCCAAGCCATAGGGAGATAGGAAAGCGTTTCCTCATCTTTAGTGAGATTATCTAACCCGACACTATTAATAGCAGTGATCAATACATTGCTATTGGATAACACGACGCCTTTTGGTTTCCCCGTGGTACCAGAGGTATACAGGAATATTCCTATGTCATCCCCGGTCCCTTTATCTATTTCAGTACGCAAGTAATCAGGATTACTGGAAGCAAACTCCCTGCCCAGTTTTTGCGTATGTGTAAAGTCGTGGAGATCTTCAATCTCATAGTCTCTAAGGCCTCTGGAGTCGCTAAAAATCACAGTTTTAAGGGAAGGGCAATTGGGTTTTACCTCTAGCACTTTATCAACCTGTTCCTGATCTTCTGCCAGGACAAAACTTGTTTCCGCGTGGTCGAGAACAAATTGCAGTTCCTCCGCAACCGAATCCTGATAAACGGGCACAGGTATGCCACCCAGACATTGCGCCGCACAGATCCCCCAATAGAGCCGGGGACGATTGCTTCCAATAATGGCGAGCTTGTCCCCGCGTTTGAAACCCAAAGCTGCGAGTCCGTTTGCCAGGGCAAAGATCTCGTCCCTTTTTTCCCGCCAACTCCAGGATTGCCATATTCCCAGGTATTTCTCCCGAATGGCTGTTTTGTCGCCCAATGTATCGGCATTTCGAATTAGCAACTTTGGAAAAGTATCTGTCATATTGGTATTTACAGGATTAAATTGACCATCTAACGGCATAAGCCATTTAGATAGACTCTTGTTGTCATTTTCCTTAACTAAAAGCGATCTATTACTACCTACCTACTATTTACTACCCTACTACTTACTACAAACTCTATTTACTTAAAATTACTAAAAACTCTATCTGACAATTTCAGCCTAAAGTCAAATCCGAACCCGGACAACTCAAAATTGCGAAGAACCCGGAAGGCGATTCATATAAAGAAGCGCACAGCAGCAACTCACAGAGACTATCCATAAAGATATCCCGTATAAGCAACCTCCGAAGATAACTTACAAACGCAATAGAATTATCAAACAAACCACCAATCGATTGCACCACGTTGAAAACAAGGTATCGGTCTTCCACGAATCGTTGGGCATTCTAACCATAGGAAGCCATGCAGCACAAACATATCCATCGGAAAATTGTAAATAGAATGTAAAAAGCATGACAAATGAGGAAAAAGCGGATAATACTCATCACCATGAAAATTATTATCATCTTGGGGAATTGAGGATTGGTTTGGTCTCTAAAAGTACTGGAATATCTCGACCAGGGTGTCACTGTTTTTGACCAAAATCTGAATTTGGTGGCATGGAATCAACGGTTCATTGAATTACTGGAACTGCCCGATGAGCTCATGCGGCTTAATCAGAATCTAGAGAGCATTTTTCGATTCAACGCGGAGAGAGGAGAGTATGGAGAAGGGGATATCG
>JAALKB010000087.1 GCA_011088265.1 Gammaproteobacteria bacterium | reverse complement strand
TCGCTTTCGCCATTTTTGTAATTCCAGAAAATTCAGCAAATCATACTTGTTCAGCTAGCCGTTCTTAACGGCTTCGGCCACCTTACCAGGCACCGGAGCATATTTCTTAAACTCCATGGTGTAATTTGCCCGACCCTGAGTCGCCGATCTCAAGGAGGTGGCATAACCAAACATTTCAGACAAAGGCACTTCCGCCCTAACAATTTTCCCGCTACCAGAATCTTCCATTTCCTGAATCATTCCTCTTCGGGAGCTCAAATCACTGTTAACTCCACCCATGTATTCTTCCGGGGTCACAACCTCCACCGCCATCATTGGCTCGAGAAGTTGCGGACCCGCAGCCCGAGCTCCTTCTCTAAAGGCCATGCTACCCGCCGCCTTAAATGCATGCTCAGACGAATCCACGTCATGGTATGATCCAAAAAAAAGTGTCGCTTTGATATCAATCATTGGATACCCTGCTACCACCCCTGACTGCATGGCCGCCTGAATACCCTTGTCTACCGATGGAATATATTCCTTAGGAATAACACCACCTTTAATCTCATCCACGAACTCATAACCAGCACCTAATTCCCGGGGCTCCAGTCGTAAATGGACGTGCCCGTATTGGCCCCGCCCACCGGTTTGCTTAGCATACTTGTGTTCCTGTTCCACAGCGCTACTTATGGTTTCGCGGTACGCAACCTGAGGCTTCCCTACATTCGCATCTACGCTAAATTCGCGCTTTAAGCGATCAATAATAATTTCCAGATGCAGCTCACCCATTCCCGAAATAATAGTTTGTCCGGACTCCTCATCAGACCTAACCCTAAAAGAAGGATCTTCCTGGGCTAATTTGCCCAACGCAACACCCAACTTCTCCTGATCCACCGTGGTCCTGGGCTCCACTGCCTGAGAAATCACTGGCTCAGGAAACTCCATACGCTCCAGCACAACTTGAGCACCAACAGCACACAGAGTATCCCCTGTGGTAAGGCTCTTTAGACCAACCGCTGCCGCAATATCTCCCGTACGAACTTCTTTAATGTCTTCTCTGTCATTCGCATGCATTTGAAGAATACGGCCAATTCTCTCTTTCTTTCCTTTGACTGAGTTCAAAACCGTATCACCGGTAGCCATTACACCCGAGTAGACACGGAAAAAAACCAATTGGCCAAAGAACGGGTCAGACATGATTTTGAAGGCCAATGCCGCGAAGGGCTCTGCATCATCAGACTGCCTTACAATTTCCTTAGCCCCATCCGCGGAGAGACCTCGAATCGCCTCCACATCCAATGGGCTAGGCATGAAGTCAAGAATACCGTCAAGCATCGACTGAACTCCTTTATTCTTAAAAGCGGATCCGCAAAAAATTGGGATCACTTCGTTTCTGAGAGTTCGGATGCGAATACCTTCCGTTATCTCCTGCTCAGAAAGCCCTCCTTTTTCAAAATACTTATCCATCAGTGTATCGCTTGCTTCCGCAGCAGCCTCCACCAATTGCTCGTGGTATTTTTGGGCCAACTCCAGCAACTCATCAGGAATCTCCTTTTGCACAAAGGACACACCCATATTTTCCTCTTCCCAATGAATCGCTTGCATCCTCACCAGATCGACGACTCCCTCAAAGCGATCCTCAGATCCGATATTAATCTGCATTGGAACCGGGTTAGCTCCCAAGCGAGATTTAATTTGATCTATTACGCGAAAAAAATCGGCTCCAACGCGATCCATTTTATTAATAAAAGCCATTCTTGGAACCCGATATTTGTCAGCCTGTCTCCAGACAGTTTCTGACTGGGGCTCAACTCCGCCTACAGCACAAAACACCGCTACAGCCCCATCTAGCACTCTTAACGACCGCTCAACCTCAATCGTAAAATCAACGTGCCCCGGAGTGTCTATAATATTGATTCGATGCTCTGGGTGCTGTTTGGCCATGCCACTCCAAAAACAGGTAGTGGCAGCAGAAGTAATCGTAATCCCCCTTTCCTGCTCCTGCTCCATCCAGTCCATCACCGCATTACCGTCATGAACCTCACCAATCTTGTGGGACAATCCAGTATAGAAAAGCACGCGCTCAGTGGTCGTCGTCTTCCCAGCATCAATATGGGCCATAATGCCAATATTTCTGTACCGGTTAAGAGGAGTCTTTCTGCTCACAGGATTATCTATCGAGGCTAAGGGGTGGAAAAGGTTAAATAGCTAGAAACGATAATGCGAGAACGCTTTATTCGCTTCGGCCATTTTGTGAGTATCCTCGCGTTTCTTCACCGCGGTTCCGCGCTCCTCAGAAGCATCGATAAACTCACCCGCCAATCTGGCGGTCATGGATTTCTCATTTCGCTTACGGGCGGCATCGACCAACCAGCGCATTGCTAATGCCATTTGCCTGTTCGGTCGAACTTCCACAGGCACCTGATAAGTGGCACCACCAACACGTCGACTTTTAACTTCAACACCCGGACTTACCTTCTCCAGAGCTTCGTTAAAAACGCCGATAGCGTCTTCCTTGCCCCGCTCCCTTATCATGTCCAAAGCACCATACATGATTTTTTCAGCGATAGACTTCTTACCATCCAGCATCATTATATTAATGAACTTGGCAACTGTCTGATCCTTATACTTGGGATCGGGCAGAATTTCTCTTTTCGGGACTTCTCTTCTTCTTGGCATGTCTTTGGTCTCGACAACCTTTCGGCTCGTTATAAAAATGCAAGGCGAAAAAAATCGCCCTTACCTTATAAGGTTATTGTTAATTTCTGTTGTCATTCCTTAAAATACGCTCAAAAAACACTAAGCGAATCCCCTTCAGGAATAACCTAAAGAACGGGAGTTTTCAAAAAGGCGGGTGGCCTGAAGCCAACCACAAGGCCCGGGAAAGGGCTGATTTAAGTTCTTAAGACTTGGGCCTCTTGGCACCGTATTTCGATCGTCCCTGCTTACGATCAGAAACTCCAGACGTATCCAGAGCTCCTCGCACAGTATGATACCGAACACCCGGCAAATCCTTTACCCGACCGCCTCTTAAAAGCACGACAGAGTGTTCCTGCAGGTTATGCCCTTCACCACCAATATAGGTTGTTACTTCGAAACCATTGGTCAACCTCACCCTCGCAACTTTCCGCAATGCGGAATTTGGTTTCTTAGGCGTCGTTGTGTAAACCCGAGTGCATACACCTCTTTTTTGGGGACATGCCTGCAACGCAGGAACATTGGATTTTTTGACCTGCTTTTTTCGCGGCTTTCTAACCAATTGGTTTAGTGTTGGCATTCGTTCAAATTATCTCGTGTTTAACTTTTTCACTTCTCCGATGGGTTGAACGGAAAACCAAATGGTTTACCGGATAGACCCACGGGGCGGCGATTCTATGCTTTGAACCAAGGCCTGTCAAGCAATAACAATTATATTGCTTTGCTCGACATTCTATGGAAAAGCGTTTCGATACAGGGTTTGTTCTAACTGTCAGAAACCATGATCTCGTCGATGTCTGACAGACCTTCACTACTGGCACTCAAGAGATCTTCAAGCTCCTGGTTTTTCAGCATATTTTCACTACGATTTCGTTTTCTTTCCTCATGGAAAGCCAGGCCTGTTCCTGCGGGAACAAGTCGACCCACAATGACGTTTTCCTTAAGGCCGCGCAGGCGATCTACCTTGCCGTTTACCGAAGCGTTAGTGAGAACCCGCGTTGTCTCCTGGAATGAAGCCGCAGAAATAAATGATTCCGTCGTCAAAGACGCCTTTGTGATACCGAGCAATACTGGTTCATAGGTAGCAGGTTCTTTATCTTCCTGAATGAGCTTTTCATTTTCATCCAACAATAAAGATCGCTCCGCTTGCTCACCCGGCAAATATCCGCTATCACCCACCGTAAGAACCTTCACCTTTCTCAGCATTTGTCTAACAATCACTTCGATGTGTTTGTCATTTATTTTGACGCCCTGCAATTGGTAAACATCCTGAACCTCATTGACGATGTAATCGGCAAGAGCGATCACACCCCGATAAGCCAGAATATCAGCAGCCAATGGAGGACCGTCTACAACAACCTCTCCTCGCTCAACCGTTTCCCCCTCGAAGACATTGATTCTTCGCGTTTTCGGAATTAACGTATCATTAGATTCCCCGTCCTTACCGGTAATAACCAATCGGTATTTACTTTTGGTTTCTTTTCCGAATGACACAACGCCACCAGTCTCCGCGAGGATCGCAGGTTCTTTCGGTTTTCTTGCTTCAAATAGCTCTGCAACCCTCGGCAAACCACCCGTAATATCCCGGGTCTTCGATGACTCCTGGGGTATTCTTGCCAACACATCACCGTTTTGTACCTCATGCCCATTTTCCAGCATAACAATGGAATCCGGTGGTAACTGATATCTTGCGTCAACGTCAGTGCCAGGAATTTTTACGGGATTTCCCTTGGGGTCTACCAGACTAATTGTTGGCTTAATATCATGAGCACTGCCTCTTCGTCGTTGTGGATCAAGCACCACATACGTGCTCCTGCCAGTGAGCTCATCGGTTTGCATATTTACCGTGACGCCTTCAACCATGTCAGTGAACACAATCTTTCCGCCAACTTCGGTCACTATCGGATGAGTATGGGGATCCCAGGTCGCCACGATATCGCCTATTTCAACATTAGAACCCTCTTCAATTCCAAGCACAGCGCCATAAGGTAATTTATGGCGTTCACGATCTCGACCGTGATCGTCCTGAACAATCAATTCGCTTGAGCGGGTTACAACAACACTTTTTCCCTCACTATTACGAACCAGTTTAACGCCTTTCAAATGGATCTTACCGCTGTTTTTCAATTCTACCTGGCTAATGACGGAAGAACCCGAAGCAGCACCACCGATATGGAAGGTACGCATAGTTAACTGGGTTCCAGGCTCACCGATGGACTGCGCGGCTACCACGCCGATTGCCTCACCGATATTAATGACATGTCCTCGCCCGAGGTCGCGACCATAACATTTGGCACACACACCGTATCGGGTATCACAGGTAACCGCAGATCTAACAGTGACTTCATGAATATTGGCTTCTTCAACTCTCTCAACCAATCTCTCATCAACCATTTCATCAGATGAAACGACAATCTCACCCGTAGATGGGTTAATTATGTCTTCTGTCACAAATCGACCAAGAATCCTGTCCTTAAGCGGAACAACCACCTCCCCTCCTTGAACCTGGGCTTCTCTCGACAGACCGTTAGTCGTTCCGCAGTCAATATCTGTTACTACCAGATCCTGACAAACGTCCACAAGACGCCGGGTCAGATAACCCGAGTTCGCGGTTTTCAATGCCGTGTCCGCCAGACCTTTACGCGCACCGTGAGTAGAAATAAAGTACTGGAGAACATTCAAACCCTCGCGGAAGTTTGCGGTAATTGGCGTTTCGATGATCGATCCGTCCGGTTTCGCCATCAAACCCCGCATACCTGCAAGCTGTCTGATCTGAGCGTGAGATCCTCGGGCACCCGAGTCCGCCATCATGTAGATGGAGTTAAACGAATCCTGTTCTACGACTTCGCCATCCAGGTTAGTAACTTTATCGACTCCCAACTCTCTCATCATGGAGTCAGCCACCTGCTCACTGGTTCTGGTCCAGATATCGATAACCTTATTGTATCGCTCACCGTCCGTTAGAAGGCCCGCACTATACTGCTGCTGGATTTCAACCACTTCTCTTTGCGCCTCGTCCAGAATTCTGGCCTTACTCTCTGGAATAACCATATCGTCCACACCGATGGACACACCAGAGAGTGCCGCCATCCTAAATCCGGTATACATCAATTGGTCAGCGAATATCACTGTCTCTTTGAGACCCGCCTCTCGATAGGAAACATCAATCAGTTCTGAAATCGTTTTCTTTTTCATTGGCCGATCCACCAAACTGAAATCCAGTTTCTTAGGCAAGATTTCATAGAGTAGCGCTCGACCCAAAGTGGTATCCAGCACTCTGGTCTCATCACTTTCTTCGCCATTTTCGTCCAATACTGGAATCCTGACCTTGATTCGAGCATGCAGATGGGCCTGTCGGGACTCATATGCGCGACGCAATTCACTAAGATCAGAAAAATAGCAACCAGTCCCTATGGCATCAACGCTTTCCCGAGTCATATAGTAAAGCCCCAAAACAATGTCCTGGGACGGAACAATAATTGGTTCTCCATTGGCGGGAGACAAAACATTGTTGGTAGACATCATTAACGAACGAGCTTCCAACTGAGCTTCGATACTCAACGGAACGTGAACAGCCATCTGGTCTCCGTCGAAGTCCGCGTTATAAGGTGTGCAAACCAAAGGGTGAAGCTGAATGGCTTTTCCTTCAATCAACACCGGCTCAAACGCCTGAATACCTAAACGGTGGAGAGTAGGAGCACGGTTAAGCATCACTGGATGCTCACGAATCACGTCTTCCAGAATATCCCAAACCTCTGGGCTTTCCATCTCCACCATTTTTTTTGCCTGTTTGATGGTGCTCGCCAATCCGCGAAGTTCAAGTTTGCTAAAAATGAATGGCTTGAACAACTCCAATGCCATTTTTTTCGGCAAACCACATTGGTGCAACTTAAGCGTTGGACCAACCACGATAACCGAACGCCCAGAGTAATCTACCCGCTTACCCAGGAGATTTTGACGAAAGCGTCCCTGTTTGCCTTTGATCATGTCAGAGATAGATTTAAGCTGACGTTTGTTGGCACCCGTTATGGCTTTACCTCGTCGACCATTATCCAGCATGGCATCCACAGCTTCCTGTAGCATCCTTTTTTCATTGCGCACAATCAAATCGGGAGCATTCAGATCGAGCAAACGTTTCAATCGATTATTTCTATTGATTACTCGGCGATAAAGGTCATTGAGGTCTGATGTTGCAAAACGACCACCCTCAAGGGGAACCAGAGGGCGGAGATCTGGTGGAAGCACGGGTAGCACATCCATAATCATCCATGCAGGATTGTTTCCTGAACTAATGAATGCCTCAACCACTTTTAGACGACTAGTCAGTTTTTTGATCTTTGTTTCAGACTTTGTGGAATCCAACTCTTCATGCAACAACGAAGCCTCTTCCTCCAGATCGATCTCACTCAGTAAAGAACGAATAGCTTCAGCCCCCATACCTGCTTCGAACTCATCTCCAAAGGTTTCGATAGCATCGAGATAGGACTCCTCGGTGAGAAGACTACCCCTTTGAAAATCAGTGGCACCAGGGTCGACAATGACATAAGCCTCGAAATACAGAACCCTTTCCATTTCCCTAACCGTCATATCAAGCAACAAACCAAGTCTGGATGGAAGTGACTTTAGAAACCAGATATGAGCACATGGAGCGGCAAGATCAATATGACCCATCCGTTCTCTTCGTACTTTCGGTAAAGTGACTTCAACGCCACATTTCTCACAAATAACCCCCCGATGTTTCAGCCGCTTGTATTTGCCACACAGGCACTCATAGTCGTTAACAGGACCAAATAGCTTTGCACAAAACAAGCCATCCCGCTCAGGCCGAAAAGTTCTGTAGTTAATTGTTTCAGGCTTTTTGACCTCGCCAAAAGACCAGGACCGAATCTTCTCCGGTGATGCAATACTGACACGAATGGAATCAAAATCTTCAACCGTATCACTCTGTTTAAACAGATTAAAAATGTCTCTCATTTGGACCTACCTCTGTATGTTTCGGTTGATGGTTAGTTGACGTCCTGTTTGAGTTCAAGATTGAGACCCAAAGCACGAATTTCTTTAACCAGAACGTTGAACGACTCAGGCATCCCAGCATCCATACCGTGATCCCCGCGGACAATATTTTCGTAGATTTTGGAGCGTCCAACGACATCATCTGATTTAACTGTCAACATCTCCTGAAGTGTATATGCAGCACCATAAGCCTCAAGCGCCCAAACCTCCATCTCTCCATATCGCTGACCACCAAACTGTGCCTTGCCTCCAAGGGGTTGCTGGGTAATCAAACTATAAGGGCCAGTGGAGCGGGTATGCATTTTGTCGTCAACAAGGTGATTCAGCTTGAGTATATACATATACCCACAGGTGACCGGTCGATCAAACGCCTCACCGGTGCGGCCATCAAAAAGTGTCGTTTGGCCACTTTCAGGCAAACCAGCCAATTTCAGCATTCCTTTGATTTCTTTTTCTTCAGCGCCGTCAAAAACAGGAGTCGCCATTGGGACGCCTCTTTTCAGGTTTCCCGCCAAATCAAAAATGTCTTCATCGCTAAAACTATCGAGATCTTCTTTCTTTCCACTCGTGTTATAAACCTTTCCAAGGAATTTACGAATCTGATCTGCCTTTTTGTTCTTACGAAGCATGTCATCAATCGTGCTGCCCAAATTACTGGCGGCCCAGCCCAGGTGGGTCTCAAGAACCTGACCAACGTTCATCCGGGATGGAACCCCGAGAGGGTTTAGGCAAAGATCTACCGGAGTGCCGTCCTCCATATAAGGCATGTCTTCAATGGGGACAATTTTTGAGATAACCCCCTTGTTTCCATGACGACCCGCCATTTTGTCTCCCGGCTGAAGACAACGTTTGACTGCAACAAAAACTTTCACAATTTTTAATACGCCAGGGGCAAGATCATCGCCCATTTCAATCTTTTCACGTTTCTCTTCGAATCGTCGATCGAACTCTTTGCGCTGCATTTCCAGCTGATCGCGTATTTTCTCGATCGCTGCATTGGCATCTTCATTACGTAATCGAATATCAAACCACTCCTTACGGGATAACTGTTCCAGATAGTCTTTTGTGACCTTATCCCCGGCCTTAAGACCATTGGGACCTCCTTCTGCCACATGGTTATGCAGCAAACGTTCGATTCTGGCAAAAGAATCACCCTCAACGATACGCAACTGATCATTAAGGTCCTTACGTACCATAGTCAATTCATCATCGTCATTTGCAGCAGCCCGGGCATCTTTCACCAAACCTTCCCGGGTGAAAACCTGAACGTCGATTACCGTGCCTTTCATCCCTGCGGGCATACGCAAGGACGTATCCTTAACGTCAGAGGCCTTTTCGCCAAAAATGGCTCTAAGCAACTTTTCTTCCGGAGTTAATTGAGTTTCACCCTTGGGCGTAATCTTTCCGACCAAAACGTCCCCGGGCTGAGCTTCGGCACCAATATACACAATGCCGGACTCATCAAGTTTCGACAGTGCACTTTCGCCAACATTAGGAATATCCCGGCTAATCTCTTCAGATCCTAATTTGGTATCCCTCGCAACACAGGACAATTCCTCAATATGAATAGAAGTGTAGACGTCCTCCTTAACCAGTCTCTCCGAGATCAGGATTGAATCTTCGAAGTTATAACCATTCCAGGGCATAAACGCGATAAGTACATTACGTCCCAAAGCCAGTTCACCCATATCTGTCGAAGGTCCGTCGGCAAGAACATCACCCCGGGAAACCGTGTCTCCCAACTTCACAAGTGGACGTTGGTTAATGGTGGTATTTTGATTTGAACGTTGATATTTAGTCAGATTGTAGATATCGACACCCGGCTCATTTTCGATAACTTCATCATCATTCGCGCGCACCACAATGCGGGAAGCATCAACAGAATCAACAAGCCCTCCCCGTTTAGCCACAACCGTAACGCCAGAGTCAATGGACACGGTTCTTTCCATACCCGTACCTACTAAGGGCTTTTCACTACGCAACACGGGCACTGCTTGACGTTGCATGTTCGCACCCATCAGCGCCCGATTAGCATCGTCATGCTCAAGAAAGGGTACCAGCGACGCAGCCACCGATACAATTTGCTGCGGAGCAACGTCGATATAATCAATCTGTTCCGGCGACGATAACGAGAACTCGTTTTTATGACGGCAGGAAACTAACTCATCAGTAAACGTACCTCCCGAATCCAACACTGCGTTAGCCTGGGCGATGACATACTTATGTTCCTCAATGGCAGAAAGATAATCCACCTGATCGGTTATTTTTCCATCTGCCACTTTCCGATAGGGGGTTTCCAGAAAGCCATATTCATTGGTCTGAGCAAAGCATGCAAGCGAATTAATTAGACCGATATTTGGGCCTTCCGGGGTTTCGATGGGGCAGACGCGACCATAGTGTGTTGGATGCACGTCCCGAACCTCAAAACCCGCTCGCTCCCGGGTAAGTCCACCAGGGCCTAGTGCAGAGACCCTTCTCTTGTGAGTTACTTCTGATAACGGATTGGTTTGGTCCATAAACTGGGACAATTGGCTGGAGCCAAAGAACTCCCGAACAACCGCCGCAACGGGCTTCGCATTAATCAGATCCTGGGGAGTCAGATTTTCACTTTCTACGAGATTCAAACGTTCTTTAACCGCTCTCTCAACTCGAACCAGGCCTATTCGAAACTGGTTTTCAACCAGCTCTCCAACGGACCTGACCCGTCGATTACCAAGGTTATCAATATCATCAATCTCGCCTTTTCCGTTTTTCAACGAGACAATTTTTTTCATTACGTCAACAACATCCTGCTTACTCAACGTACCAGGACCCTCGTCGGTCTCTCGTCCGAGACGACGATTGAGTTTCATACGACCCACAGCGGAAAGGTCATACCGCTCATGATTAAAGAATAAATTTGCAAACAGTGCGGCAGAGGCTTCTTTGGTTGGAGGCTCGCCCGGTCTCATCATGCGATAAATTTCAATTTGGGCCTGTTCTTCCGATTCAGTGGGGTCGATTCTCAATGTCTCTGAGATAAACGGCCCGCAATCAATGTCATTGGTATAGATTGTTTCAATTTCTGAGACATTATGTTCGGCCAGTATTTCCAGTGTTTCTTCGACAATCTCATGATTCGCCGCTATCAACAATTCACCAGTGGATTTATCGATAATATCTCTGGCCAGAGTCCTTCCTACGATAAACTCTTTTGGCACTTCAATTGGATTGATCCCTGCCTTTTCCAATTCCTTAATATGCCGAGCCGTAATTCGTTTTTCGGCTTCGACCAGAACTTTACCCTTAGCCGCTTTAAGATCAAATTCCAGTTGTTGTCCACGTAGTCTTTCCGGAACCAACGCAAGCGTCGCTGTCTTACCTTTGAGATTGAACGTATCATTCTCAAAAAACATCGAAAGGATTTCCTCGGTGCTATACCCGAGAGCTCTTAAAATAATGGTTGCAGGGAGCTTTCTTCGACGATCTATTCGGATATAAAGTAAATCCTTTGGATCGAACTCCATGTCCAGCCATGAGCCCCGATAAGGAATAACCCTCGCAGTAAAAAGCAGTTTACGTGAAGCATGTGTTTTTCCGCCATCATGGTCAAAAATAACCCCTGGGGAACGATGAAGTTGAGAAACGATAACCCTTTCTGTTCCATTGATGATGAATGTTCCGTTATCGGTCATCAACGGCATATCACCAAGAAAAACCTCTTGCTCAATGACATCTTTTGGCTTCTTCCCACTTCCGCTCTTGTTAAAAATAACAAGGCGTAGCACAACCCTGAGAGGGCAGGAATAAATCAGCCCCCGTTGTTGGCATTCGGTCACATCAAATCTTGGCTTTTCCAGACGATATGTAACAAAATCAAGAATAACGCTTCCATTATAGCTTTCGATGGGAAATACCGATTTAAACGCAGCTTGAATACCCTGATCGATTCGTTGCTTAGGGGGAGTATCGGCTTGCAGATATTGGTAGTAGGACTTTTTCTGTGTAGCTAACAGATAAGGAACCTTAAAATCATCTGAACGCTTGCTAAAGTTCTTACGGATTCGCTTTTTTTCGGTAAAAGAATAGCCCACTAGTTGTCCTCGTGTACAGATCGCCCAAAAACAGTCTTAATCCAAAAACAGTCTATGGAAATAAACTGTCATCAGATCTACCTCAACTTAAAATCAAATTTCTAACTGGTTATCTCAACCAGTTAGAAATTTGAATTCAATAATTCATCTCTCCAAACAAAGAATAGCAAGACGGGTTTTAACGCCCGTCTTGCTATTACTGAACCTATTAGAACGAAAATTCTATTTAAGTTCAGAAGTACCACCAGCGTCTTCAATTTGCTTCTGCATTTCTTCCGCATCAGCTTTTGAAACACCTTCCTTGATGGCTGCTGGAGCACTTTCAACGAGGTCTTTTGCTTCTTTAAGACCCAATCCAGTGATAGCCCGAACAGCTTTGATAACACCGACCTTCTTCTCACCGAAACTGGAGAGGATTACGTCGAACTCATCTTTCACTTCTTCTGCGGCGCCCGCTTCACCACCACCAGCTGGTGCAGCAACGGCAACAGCAGCAGCAGCTGATACACCAAATTTTTCTTCCATGTCTTTGATTAACTCAGACAGATCTAGCACTGACATCTCGGCGATTGCGTCGAGGATTTCTTCTTTACTTAAAGCCATAGTATTTGCTCCTGATAGCTGGAACACTAAAAAATATTACTTAAAAACAGTACACAATTATCCAAAGGGTCGTTACGCTGCCTGTTTTGCCTCAGCAATAGCAGATAGCATTCGGACAAACGCGGTAGGAACTTCATTGAGCGTCGATACAAATTTCTGAGCAGGTGCATTCATCGTACCCATCAGTTTCGCAAGCAACTCATCGCGACCCGGTAGTTTCGAAAGACTTTCGATAGCATTCAAATCAATCAGTGAGCCATTCATCGCTCCCACTGTGATTTTCAATTTATCGTTATCTTTCGCAAACCTGGACATTACCTTCGCAACCGCAACTGGATCTTCGGATGCAGAAAAAATAACGGGTCCGACAAAATGCTCTGAAAGACATTCAAAATCAGAGCCTGAAATCACACGCCGGGCAAGATTATTCTTAACTACCTTGACCCATACGCCTGAGTTTCGCGCGTCCTTACGCAATGCGGTTAATTGTGCAACTGTCAGTCCACGATACTCAGCCAGAACACCAGCTTGTGCCGATCCAATTGCATCGGACACTTCACTAATGACAGCTTTTTTCTGTTCAAGACTTAAGCTCATAAACACACTCCCATTTAACAAAAATGGTGTCCTGCATCAGGGGAATTCCTGACTTCGGGCCACCGTCTACGCTGGCGACTAGCAAATAGAGCAAACTAGATGCGAATCCTTAAGAGCAAAGCTCACCCGCGGTCTTTGACAATCTCATCCAGAAAAAAAATCTGCATGAAACCCCAAAACCTATTTGATCGCTGAAATACTTGAGCGATCGACTTTCACGCCAGGCCCCATGGTACTGGAGACTGAAACGCGACGAATATATTGTCCTTTTGCTGAAGCCGGTTTTGAACGAATCAGCGCAGCAATGAGGGAATTCAGGTTTTCCTCCAGGTCTTCTGAAGAAAAAGAAGACTTTCCAACTGGAGAATGAATGATACCTGCCTTATCAATACGGTACTGAACCTGACCGGACTTTGCGTCAGTCACAGCCTTGGTCACATCAGTAGTAACGGTGCCAACCTTAGGGTTTGGCATAATTCCCCGGGGACCCAAAATCTGACCGAGTTGACCAACCACTCGCATGGTGTCTGGCGTAGCAATACAGACATCAAAATCTATTTCGCCTTTTTTTACCTGATCGGCAAGATCCTCCAGACCAACAATATCCGCACCAGCAGCTTGCGCTGCTTCAGCGTTTTCACCATCAGCGAACACTGCGACTCTGACCACCTTACCCGTGCCTTTTGGTAATACGGTTGCACCACGCACATTTTGATCCGATTTTCTGGCATTGACCCCAAGGGCAATCGCCACATCAATGGTTTCATCGAATTTCGCCGAAGAAATCTCCTTCACCAAAGAGAAAGCATCACCCAAAGGATACAATTTTTCACGTTCAACTTTGGCCGCTGCTGCAGTAATACGTTTTCCTGAATTAGCCATTTAAACTACCCCCTCTGTTTCCAGACCCATGCTCCGGGCACTACCAGCAATAATACGAACCGCTTGATCCATATCGTAAGAACTAAGATCAGGCTCCTTTATCTTCGCAATCTCTTCCAACTGCGCTCTTGTGATCGTTCCGACCTTATCTTTATTAGGAACACCACTCCCTTTTTGAATCCCGGCAGCTTTTTTCAGGAGCACGGAAGCCGGAGGTGTCTTCTTAATATAAGTAAAACTCTTGTCTGCATATACCGTGATCACAACAGGAATCGGCATGCCTTTTTCCATGTCCTGGGTTTCTGCATTAAATGCCTTACAGAATTCCATGATATTCACACCATGCTGCCCCAATGCGGGACCAACAGGGGGACTCGGTTTGGCATCGCCAGCCGGCACCTGCAGTTTTATATACGCATCTATCTTTTTTGCCATTATGTTGACTCCGAAATGGGTGCAAACGCCCGATATAAAACAGGGCTCCCCGGTTAATAAAAAAGGAGGTTAGAATCTAACCTTTTTCAACTTGTGTGAAATCTAATTCAACGGGTGTGGAACGACCAAAAATCGTCACAGACACTCGTAATTTCGCCTTCTCAAAATTGGCATCCTCAACGGTTCCGTTAAAGTCCTGAAATGGGCCATCAACGATCCGAACGATTTCCCCAGGGGCGAACGTAAATTTCATTTTCGGCTTATCCACGCTGTCAGATATCTGCTGGATAATTTCCTGGGCCTCTCTATCCTTAATAGGCATAGGGCGATTTTCTGTTCCACCAATAAAACCAGCCACTCTTGGAACACCTTTTACCAGATGCCAGCTCTCGTCCGTCATTTCCATATTGACCAACACATATCCGGGGAAAAATTTTCGCTCACTTGTTCTTTTCTGCCCCCCCTTCATTTCCACTACTTCTTCAGTGGGAACCAGAATTTCACCAAAGAACGCCTCCATTTCAGCTCGCTCCACGTGCTCCTGAATGGCCTTTTTAACGTGCTTCTCATACCCTGAAAAAGCCTGGACGACATACCATCGCTTTTTAGTCGGCTGTTCCGTATTTTGTCCATCCTGTGCCATCGTATCATCAACCATATCAGCCACCTCTCACCCTGAGCACAAGATCATAAATACCGTAAAAAGACAAAGAATCAAATAGCCACATTAGCAAGCCAAGAATGATGGTCAATATAATCACCATTATCGTCACCTGCATGGCTTCTCTTCTTGTGGGCCACACTACTTTTTGGCGCTCGATATTTGCGCCTTTAATAAAAGCAAAGGCTGATTGACCGGTTGCGGTGGTCGACATAAGACCAGCACCAGCTGCAACCCCTGCTACAACAAACCCTATGCGAGCCAGCTGCATAATGTCTGCGAAATAGTAATATGCAAAAATTGAAACTACAATTATCAGTATTGCGGCTACCAACTTGATCTTGTCGATCATTTAATCCACCCAAAAGTCGTTTCGAAAATGGCCCAAAGTAGCAATTGTTAGAACGAAGTGGCAGGCCAGGAGGGAATCGAACCCCCAACCTGCGGTTTTGGAGACCGCCGCTCTGCCAATTGAGCTACTGGCCTTCGATCTGACTACTTCAGTTTTTACAACTCATCTAGCGCAAAAGCCCGGCGAGCAAAAGCTTACCGGGCGATTACTTATTATAAATTTGGATAAGTCTTATTCAATAATTTTGGCAACCACACCGGCGCCAACAGTTCGACCACCTTCA
>JAALKB010000086.1 GCA_011088265.1 Gammaproteobacteria bacterium | reverse complement strand
ATTGTTTTTAGAGAGATTTAACTGGAGTTAACCGGTTTATGAACCCTTCTAATTACATGATAGAATCCAGGAATATCCCTGACATCGAAAACCCGTTTAATTGGAATTGGAGAGAAAATGGCATTACCCTTGCAGGAGCTAGAGTCTGAAATTTCTACTATGATCGTTGAGGTGCTTAATCTGGAGGAAATGAGCTCGAATTCTATCGATCCTGAAACACCATTGTTTGATGGTGGATTAGGATTGGATTCCATTGATGCGCTGGAAATCGGGGCGGCGATTAATCGTAAATATGGCATAAAGTTGAAGTCTCAGGATGAAGATACACGTAATCATTTTGAATCCGTAAGATCTTTGGCCAGATTTATTGAGTCATCAGGCAAAACCGACTAATTCACATTATTTCTATAAAGAGTATTTCCAAATATGGAACGATCAGAAATCTTGCGAGAACTCCAACAGGTGCTTGAGAATGAGTTTGACATCGAACCCGGGATTGTAACGCCAGAAGCGTTGCTTTATGACGACCTTGATATTGACAGTATTGATGCCGTCGATTTACTCGCCTGGATGTATAAATTGACCGGAAAACGAATGGAACCGGAGAAGTTTCGCAATGTAAGGACTGTCGACGACGTTATTTCCGAGCTGGAATTTCAACTGTCCAATCAGTAATTTAATGCTGGGGTCCAGATAGATTGCGTTAAGAAAGAGCCTGATTAGACCAGACGGATGTCCCTTTTCGTTATTCTCCTGAGTGCCGGATTCCCCATATTTATTTGGCTTTATGGTTGGGAATTCCCGAAGTTAGCAGCGATCTATCTTGCGGTAATACTAGTTGCGCGTTTTTTTAGCATTCAGCTTTTTAGTAAACCGGCTTTCAATAAACAGCTTCCGGGCGAGGGCGAAACTCATAATTCCGGGGCCCGTCTATCGGATATCCTATTGCTAATCGGCGGACTAATTATTTGTGTCGCGTTATTGTTAGGGATCGAGTCCGTGGGTTTATATTATCCTGTGCTGGTCAACGGAGTGTTGTTTGTCGTTTTTTCTACCAGTCTATTGTCTCCTCCCGGCGTAATAGAAAGGTTAGCACGGCGGCAGGAAAAGGAACATTTCGATGAAATAAGCCAACGCTATACGCATAATCTAACGAAAATCTGGTGTGTTTTTTTCATTCTAAACGGCGCAGTGTGTTTTTATCTTGCCTATTATGAAAAATTGGAATGGTGGACGCTATACACCGGATTTCTTTCTTATGGACTGATAGGTCTGTTACTTGGTTTGGAGAGAATACTAAGAGGGGGGATAAGCACCAGGATGCGCTTATCACGGGCCTCGGGAAGGGGACAGTGAATCAGCCGCCTGAGTCACAAACGATGTCTCAACGGGCTGAACCCCACCAGAGTCTGATTCACTCAATCTTTTCCCACGATCCTAAAACCATTGTGTATGTTGATCAATATGGGTTGAAGACGCTAGGCAATCTGGAGTCCACGGTGGCTGGTCTCGTCGAGCAGCTAGATCATTATGATCAACAGAATTGGGTTCTTCACGAATCAAACCCTTATCTCTTCCTGGTGGCGTTGCTGGCGCTTATTATCAAAGGTCGAAATGTTTATATCGTGTCCAGAGGACAGTTAGAAAACGTCCCTGATGTGGTCAGTGGTGAATACTGTTTTATCGGTAGCAGTTTCACTCCTCAGACTCCAGTGGACGTATCAACATCTGGGTCATGGCTATGGGACGAAACGGAGTCGATAATCAACTCACATTCGCCCCCTTTTTCTGAGCTTCCCTTAGCTGATTTTTTCAGTTCGGGTTTTGTTTGTTTCCTTACATCTGGATCTACGGGAAAGCCTAAACCGGTTCAGAAGAATATTACTCAGTTAACCGATGAAATAGCGCTTTTTGCGACCCAATGGCAATTACGTAATGATTCGGTTTATTTCTGTCTGGTTTCCCATCAGCATATTTACGGTCTTGGTTTCGGCTATCTCTTACCACTGTATCTGGGTTCGCCTTTCTATGGTTATACCAATTCTGGAATACTTAGAGCAACGGAAGCCATTGAACTCCACGCCATCACGAAATCTTCCCCAATAAAAAAGGCAGTGGTAATTGCAAGTCCGACGGCGGGACGCATGGCTGAGCGAATCATCGAGTTGAAAGAAGAACATTCGATTGTGGATGATAGTCAGGTAATTCCCGTTTCCAGGGTGTTTTGCGCGGGAGGGAAATTAGGGATCGGAGAATGTCATCAAATGCATTCCCTTTTTGGGTCGTCGTTAACCGAAATATTAGGCAGCACTGAAACCGGAGCGGTGGCTTTTCGTGAGCATCACCCTATCAATACTGATTTTGACGACTGGAAGTTGTTGCCGGGGATTAAATTGCTGGGTGCAAAGACTAATATCGGGAACCGCATTCCATTAAAGGCGTGGGGTGCCCATGTGTCAGGATTGCACGGTGAACCGCTTTCTACTGGGGATGAGATTCTGGTCACCGCGATCAACCAATTTCAGCTGTGCGGTCGACTGGATCGAATCAAAAAAATTGAGGGTAAACGAATTTCTCTGGATCACGTAAGCAATGTTCTTGATCAACATCCATTCGTTGACCAGTGCTATATAACCCCTCTTGAAACATCCCAAAGGGAGTATCTGGGGGGCTGTATTGTTCTGTCAGCTCCGGGGTTGGAGTGTTATCGTAGCAAAGGTAAGTTTGAACTGGACAGTGAACTTCGAACTCATCTGTCCGATATATTTGATCCAGTGACGTTACCACGCTATTTTCGATACGTCGACCACATAGCGCAAAACTCCCAGGGGAAAATTACTGCCCAGAGTGCGGAGGCAATGTTCACTAACGAATATCCCCGCTATCCGATTATCATCTCAAAATACATCCTGGATGGAGAGAGAATGGACACTAGATCCAATGCTGCGCTGGAGATGAAAATCCCTGCGGATTTACTGTATCTCAGAGGGCACTTCAGTGGGTTGCCCGTGGTGCCGGGGCTCATTCTTTTGCAATGGGCACATTATTACTGCACAGTTGTGCTGGGAGTTAAAACCGATCCAGCAAAAGTGAGCCGTCTAAAGTTCTCGAAAATTATTCAACCCGGGGATATAGTGAAACTTGGTCTGTCATTTACTGATGCCTCGATCTCTTTCAACTATTCACAAGGTGATGGTGTGGTGATGGCATCCGGTGTTTTATATCATAGTTCATATCGCGGAGATACCGGGTTTGGAAATGATTAAGTTTGCTGCCGTCATACCAATATATGGATATGCGAAGAAATTACCCGCTGTAGTTACCACACTGAGGCAATTAGAGTTGCCAGTTATCCTGGTAAATGATGGTAGTACCCCAGCAGTTTCAAAGCAGATTTCTTCTGTTTGCAGTGAACATCAATGCGTATTGGTTGAACGCGAAGTCAATGGCGGCAAAGGAGCAGCTATCTGCGATGGCCTAAAAAAGGCCAGTTTAGATGGATATACTCATGTATTTCAGGTCGACGCAGATGGTCAGCATGCGCTGGATGACCTACCAGCTCTTTTGACTTTGTCCAGGCATAATTCGGATGTATTGATACTGGGAACCCCAGTTTACGACGACTCTGTTCCCACCGCTCGCAAAGCGGGTAGATGGGCAACTCACATATGGATTTGGATAAACACGCTTTCATTTTCCATTTCCGATTCAATGTGTGGATTTAGAATTTATCCCTTAAAGTCCATCATCCCCATTATCGAAAGTGGACGTTGTGGAAATCGAATGGATTTTGACCCGGAGATCTGTGTAAGAGCCAGTTGGGCGAATATTCCCATTATGAATTTCCCGGTCAAAGTCATCTATCCAGAAGAAGGTTTTTCCAGCTTCCAGTTGATAAGGGACAATGGGTTAATTGCTTACATGCATACCCGACTTTTTTTTGGCATGCTGATCAGGTCTCCACGATTGATTGCGAGGAAGTTGAAAACACTTCTTCAGCGACATCGTAATGGAGCCCAGGATGGGAGTAGGGGATGAAGCAGGAGACACAGCATTGGACGGAACGTAAAGAAATTAGCAATAAGTCGGGCATTTCCATTTTACTTTTTTTCATGAAACTGGTTGGCCCTGGTTTCGTCAAGGTGCTAGTCATACCGGTTGCGTTTTATTACTACCTGAGTTCTAAAGAAACACGTCGGGTTTCCAAGCGCTACCTAACCCGGGTTCATAAGGCTATTAGAGACAGCCGGTTTACCGAGGCAAGCCAAAATAATACCAGGGAAATACCGGCCACAGCATTACGATACAGTGTCGCTGGACTCCTTGGCCTGGACAGGGCTCAAAAGGTTAGGTGGTTTCATGTCTATCGACATATTCTTGCATTTTCTCACTCCATGGTCGATCGCATGTTTGCGTGGAAATATGGGCTTCCAGAATCGAAATATAAAGGCAGTGACTTCGATTGCCTGGCTGAAGTCCTGGATGGTAAAGGGAAGGGAGCAATAATTCTGGTATCCCATCTGGGTAACTTTGATGTGGCGATTTCCAGGAGCCATCTTAACCCTGAAACCACATTTAATATCGTGATTAATATGCGTCATAGTCAAACGTTCAATCAGTTCCGGGGCAAAATATTTTCTGAAAAAAAGGTACGCTTTATCGATCCCCAGGATATTACCCCTATGACGATGATTGATCTTAGTCAGCGCATCGATCAGGGAGAGATTTTAGTTATTGCCGCAGATCGAACTACAACTTCTGATTCATCAACCTCAGTGGGTATTAAATTCCTGGGGGCGGAAGCAAATTTTCCCATTGGTCCTTTTGTTTTAGCTCATCTGCTCCAATCACCAGTTTATACTTTATTTTCTATCCGAAAGAGCGGCAATTTTCTAATTGATTTTAAGCTTTTTAAAAGTCAGATCCAGTTGCCCAGATCAAATCGACAGGCTGCGATTACGTGTTATGCCGCTCAATATGCGAATCAGCTTGAGTCTAATTGCAAACGCTATCCGTTTCAGTGGTATAACTTTTTCGATTTTTGGTCGAGGGACTAGTAATTCAATGGAACCCTGAGTGATTATTGGGGGATAGTTAGTATGCAGGTTTAGCGTATGGAGCCTACAGGGGGCTAGTCGATTGGGAGCGTAATGGGTTCCGTGCATATATCGACGCTATACATGAACGGCATGCCCATGCTCTGCATGATTAACTGAGAATGAATGGGGAATAGTGAATAAAACAGGGCTGAACAATGAAAAGGAATAAGATCGAAAAGAAGTACGAAGGGTGTCCGATTGCCAGGGTAGAACAATCGGTACCGTTTCATGATATCGATTCAATAGAAGTGACCTGGCATGGTCATTATCTAAAATATTTTGAGATCGCTCGTTGCAAGGTGCTATCAGATATTGACTATGATTATCCACAAATGCGAAGTTCGGGTTATGCATGGCCCGTAGTGGATGCTTCCGCCCGTTATATCAAACCAGCAAGGTATGGCGACCAATTGGAAATTATTGCTGTTATTACTGAATGGGAAATTCAATTGGTCATTCGCTATTTTATCTACCACAGGGATACAGATATTCTCCTAAGCAAGGGAAAAACAGTTCAGGTCTCGGTATCCATTGAGAACAGCGAGCTGCAATTCGGTAGCCCAGAGTGTTTGTCTACCCGCATTCAAAAGTGGAGAAACAGATAGTATGGTGATTGATCAGCCTGGGTTTCTAACAAGGATTGGCTATGGGGCTGAGAATATCTGGTTTTCTATCTTTAAGTCGTTTATTTCCTTATTCCTTCTTCCTTCTTTTAGCATTGGTGTGGGGAATAATCTCGCTCACGGAAGTAATAGTTTGGGGGAGTCAGAAGAATTTCTCACCATCCCTGATACGGCATCGGATCAGCAGATGCTTTCGAAAATAGCAGGTTTGATCAGGCAACGAGGGCCTCATCAGGGGTATTTCTCCCAATGTTCCCGGCAGGGAGCCCATAAACAGTCGAGCATCGGCAATTATGAATCGATGATCGACGGCGGTGTGATTTGGTCCTTGGTAGAACCGATACAAAGGTCATGGATGATTAATCCGAACGGTAGCTTACGTGAACAGAGGAGTGCGAAGTCTGGTAGCAGAGATAGAGTGAATCCGATAACGCGGTTTATCTCGCTATTTATGAATCCGGATCCGGGGGAAATACAGCGACTATTTGAGTTTGCTGTACGAGGAGGTCCTGCTGGTTATCAAATTAATCTAATACCGAAACGCAGGTTATCCAGGTTGTTGAAGGAGGTAACCGTTACCGGCCAGCACTCACAAGTTGTATCTATTCATCTTGAGCTTAAGCGAGGAAACAGATTTGTGATTAATTTGTCCCCGATGTCGCTTCTTTTGAGTGAGGCATGTGAAAACTAGTGTAAGAACCAGAGCACAAAACCTGCTGGGAATCCTGGTAGTGTTGATTTCTATCGTCCTGGCAGGGAGATTAGTCTGGCTTGTACAGGCAGGGGAAATGGTTTTCCCCAATGATCTTGGATCGATGTTTCCCGAAGTTGAAACGTCCAAGGCGATTTAGAATTTGTTCGAGAAACACGAGGAGAGATACAATGGAATCGTAATAATGATTCACGGAAAAAGCGTGACTGCCACAGAAATGGCAACGGATGAACTCGCAGAGCATTCTGTCCTGTCAACACTGGCAACGTCAATTATTGACGGGCCTGATCCCGGTGTGTTGTACCAAAGAGGAGAGTTTATGACCCCATATCGGGATCGTCTTATTGCAGATGAAACTCTTGCTCGAATCAGAAAAGATCCTACCGTCGCGCTGGATTTTCGTATGAAACAGTTACAGGAGTTTCCACCGACGAACCTCACTGACCCGGTTGCCGACCCTCTCGGTGTTATTGATGGATTTATTTCGGAACGGGCAATGCCCAAGGGAAACCTGACATCGGATGGACTATATTTGCAATCCCGCGTTAAAGAAAATGCTCACTTTATTTTCATTGAGTTAAGCGAAACAGCGATCACTTCTGATGCAATGATTCGTTCTATCGAACAATTGAGGAAATTGGCTAATGACACTGCTGAGGACTTTAATGTGGAGATCAGTATGAGTGGTGTGCCGTTGCATTCAACCCAGATAAAAAAACAAACCAGTGAAGAGATTTTCTTCATGACCACAGTGGCAATTGTCATCACTACCATTTTGTTTCTATTGGCAATCAGCTCCATTCCCGCTCTGATTATTAGCCTGCTTACTTTGGGCGTAGCATTAGTCGCCGGTCTTTTATTGGCTGAGATTATTACCGGACTACCTCATCTGATTGGTCTAATTATGGCTAGCACTGCCATTGGGATTTGTATTGATTTTAGCCTGCATTATTGGATGCATCGACGAGATCAGCATCACTTTGATTCAACCAGACCAGAATTAGCTGAGTCGGAGTCCACCGGGCCAATGCCAATTGGTTTTGGGTCTGAGAGATCAGGAAGACAGCTATCCCGTGGGATGACTATGAGTATGTTGACTACCTTGCTGGGCTTTAGCGTTATGGCATTTATGGCTATCCCGGTACTTAGTCAGTCTGCGGTTGTGATTGTGGGGGCGCTTGTAACGAACTGGGCCTTTGCAATGTGGGTTTATCCTCGATTTAATTTCAGGCAGTCATCATTGAGCTGGTCTTTTATGGAAAATATTCCACCGCAGGCTATTCGTTTGGTCTTGACTGCGATCCTCGTCGCCGCCTGTATTGGAATCGGTTTTTTTGGCCATGTTGATGATCGAGCGCAGCGCTTGCGACAGGTACTGGTAGATCAGTATCAGGAAGATCAATTGATCAATCAGGCCCTCGGTTTGGATATGTTTCAGCCCGGTTTCATTATTCATGGGAAAAATGACCAATCTCTACTGGAGCGAGAGGAGCAGTTATTAGCCACTTTAGATACCGAACAGTTGAAACAAACTCAGGCGATTAGCCGGTTAATTCCCTCGATTCAAACTCAAAACCATAACTACCGTATTCTTAAGGAATCCTTTGATGTGTTTGGTCAGCTCCCATCAGAACTGATTGAGAATACCCTGGGTTTTACTCCTGATCCCGTATTTTCTGATGGTTTAGAAAACTTCCCGTTGAACCACTATGAGCTGGCATCTGTGGTGCAACAGCCCTGGGCGCTTAGCGAGCGCGATTTGTTGCTGTATTGTGATGGTGAACCAGGTTGCGCATCAGTAATACGAACCAGTCCAGAAGTTTATCCACTCATGTCATCCTTGTGTCAGGAGGCGGACTATTGCAGTGAGTTTTCTCTGTCAGACCACCAAACCAGGATTTTTTCGACGTTTAGAGAAAACCTGATTTTCGCATTGTTTGTGGTACTTGCAACAATGCTGGTAGTTTTATGGATTCGATACAGAATTCACGCCCTGAAAATTATGCTTGTGCCGCTAGTTGCTATTCTTGTCGGCGTTGCATCTGTGTCGTGGTTTGGCTTCCCGATTACGGCCTTTTCAGTAGCCTCATTATTCCCACTTACTGGTCTTTCAATTGACTACGCCATTTTCACAGCAGAGGTGAAAGATCGCGCCAGAGCAACCAGCGGCGCGATTTTTATATCTGCACTGACTACTACATTTTCATTCACCATTCTGTCATTCAGTCAAACTCCAGCGGTGCAGTTTTTTGCGATTCCAGTGGCTTGCGGAATTCCAGCTGCATGGTTGCTGGTATGGCTGCTAAAAGACGAAATTAGAGGATCATGATTCCTAAAAAAGCAGACGTCGTTATCATCGGAGCGGGTCCAGCGGGAGCTGCCATGGCTTCATTGTTGATCCAACAGGGTATTTACCCTCTGGTGCTGGAACGTCAGAAATTCCCAAGGTTTATGATAGGTGAAAGCCTCTTGCCCGAAGCCTTGAATTGCCTGAGTCAGGCTGGGTTACTGGAAGTCGTAACCAATGGAGGTCACCAATTTAAGGATGGTGCCCGATTCTCCTGTCAGGAAAAACAATGTGACTTCCAGTTTTCGGATAAAGTGTCTCAGGGCATTAACTATGCATATCAGGTAAAAAGACAGCATTTTGACCACGACCTGATCAATCACTGCATTGGTCAGGGGGCAAATACTGTATTTGAAACTCAGGTCACGTCACTTAAAAAAAATGAGCGGGGATATCAGCTCCAGGTGCAATACGGGGATGAAATGCATCATGTTGATGCTGGGTTTGTTGTTGATGCTTCCGGTTTTGGCAGAGTATTAGCCCGGTTATTAAAATTGGATAAACCTTCTTCTTTTCCTCCCAAAAAAGCGATATTCAGTCATTTATCCGATAATATTTCAGCTCATCTGTTTGATCGAAATAAAATCTCTATATCCCAAACCCAACCCCTTGACTCAACGTGGTATTGGGCTATCCCTTTTTCCGATAGTACGGTCTCAGTCGGGGCTGTTATGGATCTGCCGTCGAACAATGAGGGAAAGAATAACTCGAATTCCAGAGATGGTTCCCTGGATGAAAAAGAGTACTTTGATCTGATTGAAAGAAACCACTACTTATCCACCCTACTTCAGGGAGCAGAACTTATTAGACCCGTGTCTTGCCTGTCGGGATACAGTTCGAGTATCAAAAAGCTTTATGGGGATCGATTTGTTATTCTCGGAAATGCGGGTGAATTCATTGATCCAATTTTTTCTTCTGGCGTTACCATAGCATTAAAGTCTGCGGTGATGGCAGCGCCATTGGTGACCAGTGTGATTAAAGGGGAAGCAGCGAATTGGGAAGATGATTTCCAGTTGCCTTTGATCCGAGGCATCAATGCATTTAAAGTTTATGTTGAATCCTAGTATAGCGGACCTTTACAGCGTTTAATTTATAGCGATTATCGGGATGGGAACACTTATCGGCAAATCTGTTCAGTGCTCGCTGGTTATGTGTGGGATGAGTCTAACCCTCTGACAGCAATATCAACCCAGGATCTGGAGAGGATAGCCCGCATTGTCTCAACTAATGGATAAAACAGGACCTGTCCACAGAAGCAATCCATTGCCATAAAAGTTCTGGCTATAAAAGCGCTTGCACTTCTGATCCCAACCGGATAGATTTCGGAAAAATCCCGATTTGGAAATTTCTACAGTGTTGTGGATGGGTATTTTGAATGGAAAACAATCGACCGCTGATTTGCGAAATCTCCCAATAGTCCTGCTATATATGAGAGTTCCGTGACTTGGCTTTGATTACATTCCGTCCCAATTTACCGGGCTCAGATTGATACAGGGGCTCTTTATAGTAAACCGGCTAGTCATAATAAACGAGCTAGTTATAGCAAGATTACCAGGCTAGGTCCGATATGTGCAGGTGAAAAACGCAAAATGTACTCTTCAGAAAAAGTGTTTTTAAAGCAAAACGTAGTCGTCACCGCGGGTGCGAGTGGGATCGGGTACTTCATAGCGAAATCATTTCTCAAAGCCGGTGCCAACGTGCATATCATTGATATCGATAAAAAAGCATTGGAGCAGGCAAAAGTGGATCTTGATCAGAGTACTGATAGTTGTCCTGATCATGATTTGGGAACAGTACTTTTTAGTCAGGCTGATGTGTCTAACGAAGCAAATGTGGATGAAGTATTCAAGCGTCACCAGGATGGTATGGGCGGGGTTGATGTGATGGTGAATTGTGCGGGCATTGCCGGTCCAACTGCGCCGGTGGAGGATGTTACGCTGGCCCAGTGGCATCAATGCCTGGGGGTGAACCTGGATGCTACTTTTCTATTTTCCAGAAAAGTGGTTCCGTTAATGAAGGAAGCGAAAAAAGGCCGCATTATTAATATTTCCTCCACAGCGGGCTGGCATGGATATCCATTGCGGTCTCCTTATGCATCTGCGAAATGGGCGATTATTGGTTTTACAAAGTCTTTAGCCATGGAATTAGGTAAGCATGGAATTACCGCGAATGCCATTTGCCCAGGGAGTGTGGACGGAGATAGGATGGATCGCGTTATTGCTGCGGAAGCCAGAAATAAAAATGTCTCCGAAGAAGAAATCCGGCATAACTATACAAAGGGGTGTTCAATGCGAACATTTATTTCAGGGCAGGATATTGCGGATATGGCGCTTTTTTTGGCATCGCAATCAGCTTCCAGAGTATCCGGACAAATTATGAACGTAGATGGGCATCTGGAATACTTTGGTGGACTGGATTAACGTGGCATGGACGGATTGGAGGTTCAACTGTTTTTTTCAAACTCTTTGAAACCTGTTCTGGCAACCTAAGCTTCTGGCGACCTAAATAAGCCTAACCGAAAACTAACCTTTAACCTTTCCATCTTAAGGATATATTATGCATTTCGAATTTAGTGAAGAGCAAAACTTGCTAATCGATACCGCTAAACGCTTTGTCGAAGAGGAACTCTATCCCTATGAGGCAGAGGTCGAACGCAATAACGTGGTGAGACCGGATTTAAGACAACAAATCATTGATCGATCCATTGAAGTTGGTCTTTATGCCGCAAATATGCCTGAAGAGTTAGGTGGTGGCGGGTTGGACACTCTGTCCATGTGCATGCTGGATCGGGAGTTGGGTCGCGCGGGAATGGCCCTTCAATACACTGTCGCTCGTCCGAGCAATGTACTCCAGGCATGTGTTGGTGAACAACGGGAAAAATATTTATTCCCTTGTATTCGGGGCGAAAAAACGGATTGTCTGGCGATGACAGAACCTGGGGCTGGGTCCGATGTTCGTTCGATGTCATGCAAGGCTGAGCGGGATGGAGATGAATTTGTTATCAACGGTACCAAGCATTTCATCAGCCATGCTGATGTCGCGGACTTCGTCATTCTTTTTTGCGCCACCGGAGTGGAACAAACATCCAGAGGAGATCGTAAAAAAATCACCTGCTTTCTGGTAGATAAAGGCACCCCAGGCTTTAACATTCGGGAAGGTTACGACAACGTTTCCCATCGTGGTTACCATAATAGTATTCTGGAGTTTGATAACTGTCGTGTCGCTTCTAGTCAGGTGTTGGGTGAGGTGGACAATGGATTCGAAGTAGCAAACGATTGGCTGGGGAATACCCGACTGCAGGTCGCGGCAATTTGCCTGGGGCGTTGTGACCGGGCCTATGAACTTGCCTGTGAATATGCCGCGGTCAGGAAGCAGTTCAACCAAACCATTGGTAAATTCCAGGGTGTTAGTTTCAAATTAGCGGACATGGCATTAAAACTACGCTCTGCTGAATTGATTACCTATCAAGCGGCTTTCCGTGCAAATAAAGACCAACTAAGCGATATGGATGCAGCTATGGCGAAGCTTGCCTCTACCGAGGCGTTGGCCTTTATTGCTGATGAGGCAATACAGATTCACGGTGGGATGGGGTTAATGTCTGATTTACCACTGGAGCGGATTTGGCGTGATGCTAGGGTTGAACGCATTTGGGAAGGAACCAGTGAAATTCAACGATTGATTATTTCGAGATCCATACTCCGCCCCCTGGAGGCGCAGAACCAGTAATGTTTCGTATTATTCAGGCGAGTCCTTCGGATGATGATATTAGGGAGCTGATTAAGCAACTGGATGAGTATCAGCAAACCCTGTATCCTGATGAGTCTAATCATCTTGATACCATTGAAGAACTAACCCGATCTGATGTCTATTTCGTTGCTGCCTATGATAAAAATCCTGATAGCGAGGAAACAACCGAATGTGATCCTGGAAGATCTGATGCGATCGGGTGTGGCGCAATAAAATATTGCCGTGATGATGAATCGACTGAACTCTATGGAGAGATTAAACGACTATATGTCGAAGGAGCAGCCAGGGGGAAGGGGATTTCCAGACAGCTTATGTCAGCACTAGAACTCCATGCTCTTGAAAGAGGGGTTGGTATCGTTCGATTAGAGACGGGCATCTACCAACCTGAAGCAATCGGCCTGTATGAAAAAATGGGCTATCAGAAGACGGAGGCATTTGGGGGCTATTCGAATGATGATCCTTTTTCCGTTTTTATGAAAAAAGAATTGTTCCAGAACTAGACACGAAAGCAAATTGTTACCATCTCCCAAATTGGTCAGTAGTCACCTGCCACAATCCATCTTATAGTCCCATTTCAATAATCCTATTTCAATAATACCCGTCCAAGAGCTCATAATATGAAATATAACGTTGCGATAATGAGACAGCCGGCTAACAATTGTATGGATGGATTAACTTCTGTGGATCTGGGTATCCCGGATGTTTCTCTGCTTAAGTCCCAATGGGAACGCTACCATGAGGTACTGAGTCAACTGACCAATGAAGTTATTGTACTGGATGCGTTAGATGGTTTTCCGGATGCCTATTTTGTGGAAGATGTTGCGGTAGTTACTCCGGAGATTGCTATTTTAACCAATCCAGGTGCCTCCGCAAGGACGGGAGAGACAGAATACATGGACGAAACATTACGTACTTTTCGTGACTGTCGAAAAATTCGGGCTCCCGGTACTTTGGATGGTGGCGATGTTCTTGTTGTGGGCAAGCATTGTATCGTCGGTCTATCAGAAAGGACCAATCGTCTGGGGGCGGAGCAATTGTGTGCTATTTTAGGTGAATACGGTTACCGGGGAGATATTGTCAATGTGTCCGAAGCGTTGCATTTTAAGTCCAGTGTGAATTTTGTTGATGAAGAAACTCTGCTGGTTACTGAAGCATGCAAGGGGTTATCCTGCTTGTCGAGTTACGGTCAGCTGGTTGTTCCGACAGATGAAAATTACGCCGCTAAGGTTGTTTGGTTCAATGATTCTGTCCTGATTCCTCAGGGGTTTCCAAAAGTTGAAAAAATACTGCTCGAACACGGAAGCCAAGTGATCCCTATGCCTGTTTCTGAAATCGCCAAAATGGATGGTGGGTTGACGTGTTTATCATTGCGTTTAACGAAATAAAAAAGTAAATTCCTCAATAACAGCGAGCCAGTACAGTTTTTCTTCCGTTAGTGAGGCGATCAGTGCGATGATCCTTCTATGCTGTCTCCCAGGAATGCTCCCTTTTCCAATTTCAAGTGAAGTCAATAGATCATGAATCAAAACAGACGCCATGGATTTTCTACCCGTGCCATCCACGCGGGACAGGAACCGGATCCTGCTAGCGGAGCAATTATGACTCCGATTTATGCTACCTCTACCTATGTTCAAAAAAGCCCCGGGGAGCACATGGGGTATGACTACAGTCGAGCAGATAATCCAACACGAGAGGCATTGGAGGCATGTTGCGCTGATCTGGAAAACGGTGCGGCGGGATTTGCTTTTGCTTCGGGGATGGCCGCTACCAGTACCATCCTCGAGTTGCTGGATACCGGTTCACATGTCGTGGCCATGGACGACCTTTATGGCGGAAGTAACCGATTGTTTAATCGTATTCGTAAACGCAGCGCGGGACTTGACTTTAGTTTCGTTGATTTATCCGATCCAGAGAACTTCGAAGCGGCCATCCAATCGAATACCAAAATGGTTTGGATAGAATCCTGTACTAATCCACTTTTGCGCCTTGTTGACCTTGCTGCCATCGCCGGGATAGCCAGGAAACACGGTATTATTACAGTTTGTGACAATACGTTTGCTACACCTTATCTGCTGAACCCATTGGATCATGGTTTTGATATTGTTATGCATTCAGTTACAAAATACATGAATGGACATTCAGATATGATCGGTGGGGTGGCAGTGCTTCGTGATGACCCCGAGATGATTGCGCAAATGAAGTTACTTCAGATGTCCATCGGCGGTGTCTCAGGGCCATTTGATGCATTCCTTGCGTTGCGAGGTCTAAAAACCCTGCCACTTAGAATGAAACAGCATTGTGAGAGTGCGTTAGCCATTGCTCAATTCCTCGAAACTCACCCCAAGGTGGAAAGGGTGATTTACCCAGGTCTTGCTTCCCATCCTCAGCATGACCTGGCTATGCGTCAGATGAAAGCCGGAGGAGGCATGGTCACTATGATTTTAAAGGGCGGTTTGGAGGAGGCAACAAAGATGCTGGAAAACTGCAAATTGTTCGCTTTGGCAGAGAGTTTAGGAGGAGTGGAGAGCTTAATTGAGCATCCTGCGATTATGACCCATGCATCCTTATCTCCTGAAGATAGGGAAAAACTCGGGATTGGTGATTCCCTGATTCGACTCTCCGTGGGCATTGAAGACATCGATGATCTTCTTCTTGAGCTCGAAGAGGTGCTGGATCAAATCTAGAGATCAGTAAAATTCGATTCACATGACTTTGATCAAAATTGCAGCCCCTGGAAACCCTGGGTTGGGTCATTGTGGACCAGTTTTTATTTCTGGTGATAAATTATGTCAGAGAATTTTGACTACATTATAGTAGGAGCCGGTTCAGCAGGTTGCGTACTGGCTAACCGCCTAACGGAAGATTCGTCAGTTCGTGTATTGCTTTTGGAATACGGGGGTAGTGACAGGAGCATGTTCATTCAAATGCCAACTGCACTGTCTATTCCAATGAACACAGATAAATATGCCTGGCAGTTCCACACCGATCCTGAACCCTTTCTCGACAATCGCATAATGCATTGTTCAAGAGGTAAGGTACTCGGAGGGTCCAGCTCTATTAATGGTATGGTCTATGTTCG
>JAALKB010000085.1:4513-15829 GCA_011088265.1 Gammaproteobacteria bacterium | reverse complement strand
AACACCACCCCCCCACTCCCCCCCACCCCCCCCCCCCCCCCCCCCCCCCCCCCCCCCCTCCCTCCCCTCTTTCCCTACCCGACGCCCTTCCGATCTCCATAAGCCAACCCGGGTGTTTGCCTGATCAGCGTTTGGTTTTTGCCAGTGACAACGAGGATACGGATTTTTGGAACTTCTATGTCTATGATGCGGGGAAAATTACCCGACTTACTCGACGTGATGCTGAGGTAGGGGAAGCACATTGGGTTTTTGGTCAAAAACGATGGGTGTATGTTTCCGGAAATTCAATTATTGCGATAGAAACAACCAAAATGGGCGATCAGCTGATTCGTTTGGATGCGAAGAACGATGAAGCTGAGCATGACAATGTTCAAGACAACCATACCCAAAATGGCCATACCCAAAATAGCCATAACCAAAATAGCGATGTAAAAGCCCTGCATGAGGAGTTTGCAGTTTGCCAGCATCTCTCTACTAACGGTGACGACGTCGTGTTTGTGGCGAGCTATTGCGATAGGCCCGCTGAGATTCTATCTTTGTCTGGCTCCACGAACTTGCTGGATATACCCGGGCCCTGGTTGAGCGTTAACCGGTTTTCGTCTGAAAGTGAAACTGACAACGTGAGTTATCCTGTACCCGTTAGTTACCCAACCGCGGATGGTGAACAGGCCCATGGCTATTTTTATCCACCAACTAACCTATCCTATTGCGCCCCTCCTGAAACGAAACCTCCCATGATTGTTTTGGTTCACGGTGGTCCGACCAGCCGAACCACCATGGCGTTAGCTCCGCTGAAACAATACCTTACTTCTCTGGGTTACGCATTATTGGATATTAACCACCGTGGGAGTACGGGTTATGGACGTCGGTATCGCCAGAAGTTACTGGGGAAATGGGGAGAAATTGATGCCTCTGATATTGCCGATGGGGTGGCGTATGCTATTTCTCAGGGTTGGGTGGATGAGAAGCAAATTTTTATTCGTGGTGGTAGCGCCGGCGGATATGCAGTACTGCGGGCATTGACACGATACGGCGAAATTTTCGCAGGTGGGGCCTGCTATTATGGGATCGGAAATCTCATCACATTGTGTGATATTACCCACAAATTTGAAGGAAAATATACGGATAGATTAATCGGGGAGACCTATAACCCTGAATCTGCAAGAAAACCCGAAAGTCGATTTTTCCAGCGCTCACCGATCTTTGAGATGGACAAACTGGTGAGTCCTCTCATACTATTTCAGGGGTTAAAAGACAAAGTTGTTCCTCCCCAGGTTTCCCAGGAGGTAGTAAATATGTTAAAGAAGAAAGGTATTATGCACGACTATGTGGAGTACCCTGAAGAGGGACATGGTTTTCGAATGACTGAAACAAAGATTGATGCATTAACCAGGGAAACTGAATTCTTCGCAAACATCATTCGCCATTCTCCCGGAAATCATTCCTGACGTTCGCATAAAAATTTGATCTGTGTTCTTAAAATCAGGATTTACCACTATTTTAGCGATTTTGAATCTTTCCTGTCAGCTTTTCCTTGTCAGTTTTTTAATGCCGTTGTGAGATAATGTATTATTCGTTACATCAATGGCGTATTTTGGGGGCGGAGGGTATAACCTGCAGTCTGACCGTCTTCATACTAGCCACACCTGTCCCCGAACTAATCAGCTATTTAGTGAGCCGCCTGTATGCGTATAAAACCTGATAATGATTTAACTCTTGCATTTGCAGGGATTTTCCAATCAGCGACCCTGGTCTATCAACTAGCGGTAATGGACCGCCATGATACTCAGGCCTTACACGATTCCTGTTATAGTTTATTGAGGCTTGATGCTAAAACCACAGAAGGCGTATTCAGTTCAAGAAGGGGTGTTAATCTTGGTCTTAGGACTCTGGTTAAAATTCTTTCAACCCAGGCTGAGGAGTCAACAAGGGAGATATTTCAATACACTGTGGGTATGCATCAGCTCAGTATGAAGTTAATGCAGTACGATACACTATCAGAAGCAGTGGGCGAGGGACTGTCAGAAATTCAGCAGTTGCATCTACGACATTATGGGAATTTCGATGAGGATGAAGCGCTTTATGAGAAGCTGGCAGCCCTATATTCTCGCAATATCAGCACTTTAACTCCGAGAATTATAGTAAATGGTGCCCAGGAGAAACTAGCAGATTCGGCTATTGCAAACAGGGTTCGAGCGGCATTATTCGCCGGCATCCGATCCGCTTTTTTGTGGCATCAACTTGGGGGCAGACGTTGGCATCTCTTTTTGACGAGAAAAGATTATCAGCGAACCGCATCTGAATTGTTGTTGATTTAGTTATCCGCGATGCAAAAGGGTTCGCAGCGCTGAGGCGCTTGCCTGATGGTATTGATCATGATTTTTCGGATTTGATCTTCACCCGTTTTCCCCCCGATACCCATTCCTTCAGAGGCTAGGGCAAATGCCGAGGTCAGAGTGAACAATTTTGCTACTGATTGAATGAATATAATTTCCATTCTTTGAATTCGGTTATGGCATAATCGGGCGCTCAAAAAATTGCCTGCTTCCAGGCTAATCATATACGACAAATTTTAACGGGATTACGTGATGAGCTTTTTTATTTCAGATGCATGGGCACAAACTGGTGGAGCTGGTGGGGGGTTGATGGGCCTGCTACCAATGGTACTGATATTCGTCATTTTTTACTTCCTCCTGATTCGACCGCAACAGAAACGGGCGAAAGAGCATAAAGCAATGGTGGCAGGCGTACAGAAGGGAGACGAAATTGTTACTAACGGTGGTTTGCTCGGCAAAGTTATTGCAGTGGATGAAAATTTTGTCACTGTGGAAATTGCGGCGGGAACGAACGTGAAAGTTCAGAGAATGGCCGTGTCTCAGATGATGCCAAAGGGAACGGTTAAATCCTCAACCTGATATCCAGTCCATCATCAACTGATTATCTTTGGCCAGGATTTTGAGTCAGAACTTTTGATAAGACCTCCCAAAACAAAAGGTTCGAAACACAGGATTCGAAGCAAAGGGCGCGAAACATCACATATATACATTCCGACTGGTTTTGGGTTTATCACGGCTTTGCGTTCGTGAACGTTGCATACTCAAGAGCTTTAGGGAACAGTAGTGGGATATGGTTGGGATGAAAGAATGGTGTGCAGTGGCGCTGTTTGGGTAGAGATACAAAGAATAAATAAGTAGATAAGAATAACGATATGCTAAATAGAACACCCTGGTGGAAATATCTGGTAATTGCCATTGTCCTTGCCGTTGGTGGGTTTTATGCGTTGCCTAATATTTTTGGTAATGATCCTGGAATGCAGATCCGTGGCTCCCGGGGGGCAGCAGTCTCCGCAGCTACTCTTGAGCGAGTGGAGGCAGCGCTCGCCAGTGAATCAATAGAAATCCGGTCCATGACCCTCAATGAGAAGGGTATTAATGTCCGGTTTACTGATCAGGAGAGCCAGCTTAAAGGGAGGGAAGTTGTTGAAAAGGATCTGGGTCAGGGTTTTACCACTGCATTAACATTACTTTCCGGCGCCCCATCCTGGTTAACCAATTCGGGCGCTAATCCGATGTATCTTGGCCTTGATCTCAGGGGTGGCGTGCATTTTTTGCTTGAAGTTGATGTTAATAGCGCTGTTGATAGAGCAAGGGAACGCTATGAAGGTGATATCAAGTCGGTCCTGAGGGAGGAAAAACTTCGATATCGAAGCGTCAGGGTAAACGATAGAGATGAACTGGAAGTGGTCATCCGTAATCCAAAAGATGCTAGCGACGCGTTGAAAGTGATTAAAGCCGAGCTGCCGGACCTTAACGTAGTTGCTGATGGTGATCGTGATGAATTGCTTATTGCGACGTTAAATAACGCCCAGCTGGACGAAATTGCAACCTTCGCATTGCAGCAGAATATGACCGCACTAAGAAATCGCATAGACCAATTGGGTGTTGCTGAACCCGTGGTTCAGCAACAGGGTGATAATCGAATCGTGATTCAGTTACCAGGTGTTCAGGATACCGCCAGGGCAAAGCGTATTCTTGGACGCGCTGCGACGCTTCAAATGCACTTGGTGGATGAAAAAAATAATTCAGCAGCGGTGGAGTCCGGACAATCTCCTGCAGGTTCGAGGCTGTACCGTTTCAGGGACGGTCGGCGTATCTTGCTGAAAAAGAGAATTGCGTATTCTGGTGAAAGTATTGTTGATGCTGCAGCAAGCCTTGATACACAAACAGGTTCACCCATTGTTAGCATCACTCTGGATGGGGCTGCGGCTCGCATCAATCAGCGAATTACCGGTGAGAACATAGGTAACCGAATGGCGGTTGTGTATCTGGAAACAACTTCCGAAACCCGGAAAGATGAGAGTGGAAAAGTGATGCTGGACGATGAAGGTCGACCCATTCGCATTACGCAGCGAGTTGAAGAAGTCCTGACGGCCCCAGTGATTCGGGATCAACTTGGAAAACGGTATCAAATCGAAGGAATCGATACTGTGGATGAAGCAAGGGATCTGGCTTTGATGTTACGTTCCGGCGCATTGGCCGCACCTGTTGAAATCGTTGAAGAGCGAACCGTTGGCCCAAGTCTTGGTCAGGCGAATATCAGCCAGGGATTTCTTTCTGTCATTGTTGGGTTTGCCTTTGTTCTCGCATTTATGCTGATGTACTACAGATCTTTTGGCATAGCAGCAAACATCGCATTGGCGCTTAATCTGATTTTGATGGTGGCGGTACTTTCCATGCTACAGGCAACGCTGACTTTGCCTGGCGTAGCGGGGATCGTTTTAACAGTGGGTATGGCAGTGGATGCGAACGTTTTGATCTTTGAGCGCATCAGGGAGGAGATTCTTAATGGGAATTCCCCCCAGGCCAGTATCCATATGGGTTATGACAAGGCATTTTCAACCATCGTGGATGCCAATATCACTACGTTGATTGCAGCCATTGTACTTTTCAATTTTGGCACTGGCCCGATTAAAGGATTCGCTGTTACGCTGAGTATTGGAATCCTGACATCAATGTTTACCGCCATCATTTTGACTCGTGCGTTAGTCAATTGGTATTACGGTGGAAAAACAGTCGATAAATTGTCAATATAAGTCGGGTATCAGGACATTACGATGGAATTATTAAATAGAAATATAAAGATCGATTTTCTTGGAAAACGGAAAATCGCATTAGCAGTCTCCGCCGTCTTAATTATCGTCAGTCTGGTGGCATTAATGACCAGAGGTCTAAATTTTGGCATCGATTTTACGGGAGGAACGCTGGTTGAGGTAGGATATCAGAATACCGTTGCTGTTGAAGACGTCCGAAATACATTGGCACAGAACGGCTTTGATGACGCAGTGGTTCAACATTTTGGTACAACCAAAGATATTATGGTTCGGCTGCCAGCTGCCTATTCGGATAAGGTCGGAAACGCTGCCCAGGTCAGTAGTGAGATCATGAAAGCCCTGCGTGGGACACATGATGAAGAACTGGTAGACTCTTCGGTTTCAGATACCCAGCAGTGTGCGTCAAAAGGTTTGGTTAGCGACTGTCGGGTGCAAATGAGGCGGGTGGAATTCGTTGGTCCCCAGGTAGGTGATGAACTAACCAATCAGGGAGGCCTAGCGATGTTGTATGCGCTAATAGGTATTCTGATCTATGTTACTTATCGTTTCGAGTGGCGCTTTGCGGTGGGTTCTGTGGTTGCTCTGGTTCACGATGTTCTAATCACGGTCGGGATGTTTGCGCTGTTTCATTTCGAATTTTCCCTACCTGTGCTTGCGGCGGTATTGGCGGTGATCGGTTACTCGCTTAATGACACCATCGTGGTATATGACCGGATCCGTGAAAACTTCCGAAAAATGCGAAAGAGTGAGCCATTGGATATTATGAATGGTTCCATTAACCAGACATTGCCCCGCACTATTTTGACCTCATTGACTACCATGATTGTGGTATCGACCCTAATGATTTTTGGCGGGGAAGTAATTCGTGGATTTGCAATTGCTTTGTTCATTGGCGTTATCATTGGGACCTATTCTTCCATTTACGTAGCGAGTCCAGTGGTATTGGTCCTTGGGATTACCCGTGAAGACATGATGCCAGTGAAAAAAGAAGGCGAGGAGCTCAATGAGGAACCTTAATCTGAACGTTAGTCTGAGCCCTGGTATTCTGAGTCCCAGTCTAATGAGCCGACCAATCGGCGCGTTAGAATGATTGGTGGTTTTGTTCTGGTGCTACCTGACTTTTTGTGTTGAGGCCCCCTTTTTCTTATTATGCATTGTCCCTACTGTTCAAGCGAAGTAACTCGAGTGATCGATTCCCGACTAGGGGATAGTGGCGAGGGAGTACGAAGACGTCGCGAATGCACGGATTGCCAGGAGCGATTTACCACATTTGAACATGTGGTATTTCAGATGCCAGTAGTGATTAAGAACGATGGTCGAAGAGAACGATTCGACGAGGTGAAATTAAGAAGAGGCATCACTCGTGCATTGGAAAAACGCCACATTGAGGCTGAGGCGGTTGAGGGGGTGGTTAACCGAATTATGCGACTGTTCACCCATAAAGGGGAGCGCGAGGTTAGCGTAGAGAAAATAGGCGAGGCGGTAATGAATGAGCTTCGTGGTTTGGATGATGTTGCTTATGTTCGGTTTGCTTCCGTCTACCGCCGCTTTCAGGATCTGGACGCATTTAGCGATGAAGTAGAGAAGTTGAAAGAGTCTCTTTCAACGGATGATTCCGAGACAATACCAATTGAGGAAGTGGGAAGTACAGAGAGTCGGAGGGTAAAACTTTCTTTACTTAAGGGCTATAGAGATCGGTAGCGCATAAATGTGATGCATCCCATTTATGATGCTAAAACGACCGACTATTCCACATTGTTTTGATACTGCAAAATAAATAATCCTCATGGACACTGATCCGTACTTTATGTCGCTAGCTTTGACGTTGGCGAAAAAAGGTCGAGATACGACACATCCAAACCCCGCGGTAGGCTGCGTGATTGTAAAGGACGGCGTTGTCATTGCGGAGGGTTATCATGAGTTCGCAGGAGAGGATCATGCTGAAGCCAAAGCCCTGAAACAGGCCGGGGAAGCTGCTAGGGGGGCGACGATGTATGTCACTCTTGAACCCTGTTCACATCAGGGGCGAACACCACCTTGCGCTCGTGCAGTGGCGAAAGCGAACCTGGCCCGGGTGGTGATTGCGGCCCATGATCCTAATCCAGCGGTTAATCAGAAAGGGATAGAGATCCTAAAAGAAGCCGGAATAGTGGTTGAAGTAGGAGTCGGTAGCGAACAGGCAAAAGTAATTAATCGAGGGTTTTTCAAGAGAATGAACTCTAAAATGCCCTGGGTAACCATGAAGACTGCCATTAGCCTAGATGGGAGAACCGCTATGGCCAATGGTGAAAGTCAATGGATTACTTCCAGGTCCGCTCGATTAGACGCGCAGAAGCTCCGCGCTAGTAGTGGTGCGATCCTAACAGGAGTCGGGACTGTTTTAAGAGACGATCCTTCCATGAATGTTCGGTTGCCCAACACCAATAGGCAACCACTTAGAGTAATACTCGATAGCCATCTGAGTACACCTCCAGGCTCAAAAATCCTTGATTCTCTAGGCGCAGTGCTAATCGTCACTTCAAGAAATGATCGGGACAACGAGCTCTTTCGAAGGGATAACGTAGAACTACTTTTATGTCCATCAGGAAAGACCGGACTTGATCCTGTATATGTGATGAAAGAACTGGCAAGAAGAGAAATTAATACCGTTATGGTTGAAGCGGGTGCCCGTTTAGGAGGCGCCATGATTCAAAGTGGTGTGGTGGATGAATTGGTGGTGTACATGGCGCCCAATTTATTAGGGAGCGATGCCCGGGATATGTTCAAGCTCTCTGGACTGATAAATATGGAAGACAAGCTAGAGCTAAGGTACGAGGATGTTCGCATGGTTGGAAGAGATCTCAAATTAACCCTTTCAATAAACCCACAATAGGTCGTTACAATTGTTTACTGGTATTATTCAGTCTGTTGGAAAAATCATTAGCTCCCAACCGTTATCCGGGGGGCTGGAGTTGGTGATTGATCTTGGCGCGCTCGATTCGTCCAGGATCAATCTGGGAGATAGCATTGCGGTAAATGGAACCTGCCTTACGGTTACAAAGATTGAAGGGACCAGGGCCTGCTTTGATGTTTCCACAGAAACCCTCGATAAGTGTTTGATCAGTGAATGGTCCAGGGATGATTTTGTTAATTTGGAACTAGCTCTGACTTTGAATACTCCCATCGGAGGGCATCTTGTTTCAGGGCACGTTGACGGGACGGGAGTTCTCTTGAAATGTATTCCTGGAGAGGAATATACCCGAATGGTATTTAAGGCTAGCAGAGACATTGGTCGCTTTATCGCGACTAAAGGATCTGTTACCGTTGATGGCATTAGTCTGACGTCTAATTCGGTTACTGATAATTCTGAATACACCGAGTTTGATGTGATGTTAGTCCCCCATACTTTGGCGAATACTACGTTGGGGCGGGCGAAAGTTGGAATGTCGGTACATCTTGAAATCGATTTGGTTGCGCGTTATTTGCAACGGTTAATTGATTCCGATAGCGGTTCCATAAGATAAGATCTGATGTCAAGTGAGCAAATCCAAAAATGCAGGATAAGGTGTTAAAGGTAGACCCAATAGAAGATCTCTTGTCTGACTATCGCCAGGGAAAGATGGTCATTCTCGTGGACGATGAAGATCGGGAAAACGAAGGGGATCTATTAATTGCCGCGGAATGCGTTACCGATGAACACATTAATTTCATGGCCTCTCAAGGTAAGGGATTGATTTGTCTGACGTTGACGGAAGAACGGTGCGCGCAGCTCGATTTACCGTTGATGGTGAGTCGAAACAGTGCCCGGTTTTCTACCAACTTTACGGTTTCTATCGAGGCTGCCGAAGGAGTGACAACGGGCATTTCAGCCCAGGATCGTGCTATTACCATTAGGGCTGCTGTAAAGCGCAATGCGGAACCAACGGATCTGGTGACACCGGGTCATATTTTTCCGATCAAGGCTCAACCGGGTGGGGTTCTAACCCGCGCAGGGCATACTGAGGCAGGGGTGGATATGGCGCGGCTTTGTGGATTTGAAGCGGCCAGCGTTATCTGCGAAATTCTCAAACCCGATGGCACCATGGCCAGACTACCGGATTTACTGGAGTTTGGCGAAACCCATGACATCAAAATCGGAACCATTGCCGATTTGATTGGTTATCGATTGAAGCACGATCCCACTGTGGAAAAAATTTCCGAGCAGTCGTTGACCCTCAAGCAGGGTAAATTTACCTCAGTGGTTTACCGGGATGTGATGGAAGGGGGAGTTCATATGGCGTTGGTACATGGCGTTATTGATGGCAAGGCCCCAACCCCCGTGAGAGTTCACATCCATCGTGGATTTCTTGATGTTGTACTTGATCCTGTTTCGCCGTGGAGCTGGACGCTGGAAAATGCACTGGATGCGATTGCTGCCCAGGAATCAGGAGTCGTAGTGGTTCTGTCTTATGCTGAATCAGCGGACGAACTGGTAAGTCGCATAGAGCTTAAAAGCAATTCAAAAGCTCGTAAAGGCCGCGCGCCAGAAAATGAGATGCCGGACAATTTGAGAATGCTGGGCGCTGGAGGGCAGATCCTGGCAAATCTTGGTGTGTCTTCCGTACTGGCTCTTGGCCGAGAGAAGAAAGCCCATGGGCTTTCCGGCTTCGGTCTTGAAATTGTCGAATATATCTCTGATCCCCAACATTTGGAAAATTGGAATAAATCATGAAAGAAATAACGGGTAACTTTAGGCAGTGTGAAGGGAAGTACGGGATTGTCGCGGGGCGATTTAACCATTTTATTACCGATAAACTGATTCAGGGGGCGGTGGATATCCTGGTTCGCCACGGAATTGAGAGCAGCGAAATTGACTGTGTCTGGGTACCAGGGGCGTTCGAAATACCCATGGCGGCAAGAAAGTTGGTGTTGTCTGAACAATATGATGCAATCATAACGTTAGGAGCGGTGATCCGTGGTTCCACCCCTCACTTCGATTTCGTTGCAGGAGAATGTGCCGGGGGAGTGGCCCGACTGGCTTGTGAAGGGAATATCCCCGTTATTTTCGGCGTTCTGACCACGGACACCATTGAACAGGCCATTGAGCGGGCAGGTACTAAAGCCGGCAATAAGGGAGGAGAGGCGGCATTGACAGCTTTGGAAATGGTCAGTTTGATGAAGCAGTTATAATGTATCTGGATAAACGAAAATCATCGAATTCGATAGTTGAGAATCTTTTGAGCTCAACCGAATTTATGCAGGCTGTGGTTTTTCCTTACTGGATTGATGGGGTAGGGCAAAATGGCTAAAGGTGGTAGACACTTGGCGCGTCGATGTGTGGTGCAGGCACTGTATCAATGGCAAGTGACCAAACAGGATCACGAAGATATCGAGAAGTCATTCATCAAGAATTCGATGCTCTCAGGCAAACATAAAGACTATTTTCTTTCTTTGATCAATATCATACCTCAATGCATTGACGACATTGATTCGACGATCAAACCCTTTCTCGATAGAGATGCTGACAAACTGGATTTAATTGAACAGGCGATTCTCAGAGTAGCAACTTACGAACTCAAGTATGATCAGAATATTCCGACCAGCGTGGTGTTGGATGAGGCCATTGATATTGCTAAGGTATTTGGATCCGAACATGGCTATAAATACGTCAATGGGGTGCTGGATAAAGTAGCGAAAGAGGTGCGTAATTAGTACTCCGGGTGGAAAAGTGTTGTTTCGCCACCCGGCCAACTTTTTTGCTCTGGGTTTTGGCTCTGGACTCGCTCCTTTTGCCCCGGGAACATTCGGCACACTGGCAGGTATTCCTATTTTTCTGCTTTTGACTGAGGTGTCTACAGGTTGGTACTGGTTGGCCCTGGTGACGGGTTTTTTGATTGGTATTCCGATATGCGAAAAGGCGATGGAAAGCCTTAGAGACAGTGGACATTCAGGTCATGATCATCCCTGTATCGTTTGGGACGAAATTGTTGGGTTTCTCCTTACGATGTTATTGATTCCCGTATCCGTACTATCCGTGGTTTTGGGATTTCTGGTTTTTAGACTGTTTGATATCCTAAAACCCTGGCCTATACGGGTCATTGATCGTAAGGTAAAAGGTGGCTTTGGAATTATGATTGATGATATCGTGGCTGCGGTCTTTGCCAACCTATTGTTGCGGGGAATATTGTTTCTTTTCCCCTGATAGCAACGCTTAGCGTTTCGATTACTTGTCCTTTGACCATTCGTCC
>JAALKB010000085.1:0-4413 GCA_011088265.1 Gammaproteobacteria bacterium | reverse complement strand
GTCCTTTGACCATTCGTCCCTGAATCATCCTTTTATTGGTATACCGGATTCATCATGCAGCGTTCGGGATTTCGTTACAAGCACAACGCGATTTCTCGCCGAATTCTGTTTCAATTATTCGTCGGCTTTACAAAGTTGGCCTTTGAGTCGAAAATCCACTTCTATTTTTAACAGGTAATATAGACATGAATGAGTTTAAAGCTTTTAGAATTGATCTAATCGACAAACAGATTGTCGCCGGGTATCAGCAACTCAGCGTGGATCAGCTCACTGAAGGAGAAGTGGTTGTCCAGGTTAAATGGTCTGGGATCAATTATAAAGATGTGTTGGCGGCCACTGGTAAAGGAAAAATTCTACGACAGTATCCGTTAAACGGAGGTATCGATTTTTCGGGAATCGTGATGGAGTCCAGGGATAATCGTTATAAGGAAGGAGATCATGTTCTTGTTTGTGGGTGTGGGCTTTCTGAAACCGCTGATGGTGGCTATGCAGAAGTTGCCCGGGTATGTGGAGATTGCATCGTTCCTGTCCCTGATGGTATCGGTTTGCGAGAGTCGATGGCAATTGGCACTGCCGGCTTTACTGCAGCCATGGCCGTTATGCGTATGGAGCAAAATGGGCAAACTCCTGGACATGGCCCTATTTTAGTCAATGGCGCTACTGGTGGTGTTGGAAGTATTGCCATTGATATTCTTGGATCGAGAGGATATTCGATTACTGCTTTTACCGGAAAATCCGATCAGCATGATTACTTACGTGCTTTGGGTGCAAGTGACTTTATTGATCGACATAGCGTTGAAATGGGTTCGCGGCCACTGGAAAAAGCAACCTGGGGTGGCGCGGTTGATAATGCAGGTGGCGAGACTTTAGCCTGGTTGACTCGAACCGTTAAGCCTTGGGGTAATATTGCGAGTATTGGGTTGGTTGATGACTTTAAGTTGAACACCACGGTGATGCCATTTATTTTGAGGGGTGTGTCGTTATTAGGCATAAATTCTATCGAAATGCCTGCTGAAATGAGAAACGAAATTTGGCGCCGTTTAGGTGACGATCTTAAACCAGGCAACCTGGATAAGATTGTTACACAGGAAGTCAATTTTCAGGATTTGGCTACTACCTTCGAGGGTTATCTCAATGGGTCAAACGTAGGCAGAACTGTGGTGAAAATCCAGGATTAGACCGGCGTAACTCATTAAATATAGCGATCCCGAAATATAGCGATCCCGCAGATATAGCGATCCGGGAAGCCAGGGGCCGATTATTCTTTTTGAGAATGATCGGCCCTTGATGCCAGTTAGACTGTTACCTCTGTTTTACTTTTTAGAGACTGATCATGAGTCCGTGAATCTGGAGGTGGCCAACTTCTTCTCCCTTGTCAACCTCTTCTCCATTGATGGTATTTTTCCAGCAACTTTAACGCCCACTGGGGCGCATGATTTCGTTTCCAGTTCCCAGCTACGAATTTGTTTGCTTCCATCCACGTGGGGTAAGAGTGAATAGTGCCAAGTATCTTATTCAGCCCCATACCGTGTCGCATGGCGAGAACAAACTCGGCGATGAGGTCACCGGCATGTTTGACGATAATAGTAACACCTAGAATTTTGTCTTTGCCTGGAATGGTTAGCACTTTTATCATGCCCTTGCCATGTCCATCGGCGATGGCTCGATCCAGACCTGATAGATCATAAGTCGTTACTTCATAGGCAATCCCTTTTTCCCGGGCGTCTAATTCGTTTAAGCCCACTCTTGCTACTTCCGGGTCCGTATAGGTAGCCCATGGCATAACACTATAGTCAACTTTGAATTTTTTAAATGGGCTGAATAGTGCATTAACCGTGGCATACCACGCCTGGTGAGAAGCGGCGTGAGTGAATTGGTAAGGACCGACAATATCACCAACCGCATAGACATTAGAATAACCTGCCTGAAGATATTCGTTTGCGTCGATTGTCCTGCGTTTGCTAATGGGAACATTCAAATTTTCTAACCCATAACCGTCAAGGTTGGCCGCTCGGCCCACAGCCACCAGAATCTGGTCAAATTCGATTTCCACTTTTTCTCCACCACGATCACAGATTAGTGTATGGGTGTTTGCTCCTTTTGTCACTTTTTCTGCTTTGTGTTTCGTTAACACAGTTACCCCTTCGTCCTGGAATGTTTGGGAAATCTGAGCAGAAATTTCATCATCCTCTTTGATCATAATTTTAGGTAGCATTTCCACAATGGTAACTTTAGCCCCCAATCTTGCGAAGCATTGAGCGAGTTCACAACCTATTGGTCCACCGCCCAGGACAACGAGTTTTTCGGGTAATTCGGTGAGCTGCCAAATATTATCTGAAGTAAGGTATTCAACTTCGTTGATGCCTTCAATTGGCGGAACAAAGGGGCGAGCACCTGCTGCAATGATGATGCTCTTTGCTGTGAGTTCTTTTCCATTGACACGAACACTATGGGGTGAGATCAATTCCGCCTCTCCGATGATGACATCCACTCCCAGGGAGGTGTAGCGTTCGACAGAGTCATGAGGGGAGATGGTTTCTACTACCCCATTTACCCGTTTCATAATGCTGGCAAAGTCAAATTTGGCGGTGGCTGACTCGATTCCATATTCTTCGGAGCGCTTCAGGTCATGGATAAATTTCGCCGATGCGATGAGGGATTTGGATGGAACGCAGCCGGTATTCAGGCAATCTCCCCCCATCAGCGATTTCTCTATTAAGATAACTTTGGCTTTGACTGCCGCTGCTATATAAGCGCTAACCAGTCCACCACTGCCGGCGCCAATGACAATCAGATTAGCGTCAGTTTTCTTTTTTGCCATGACTTAATTTGCTCGACTTTTAATTACTTTTAATAGGTATTTAGCAAGGTATGGGAAAACCGCTAATAGTGCGAAGGAGGCTAAAATAGTTGGTGAAACTAACCCACCAATGGATTCAAGCTTTGATAATTGAGTACCTGCATTGATAAAAACCATCGTTCCGGGAAGCATCCCGACAAACGACGCTATCATATAAGTACGGGTTTTTATGGTTGTTAATCCCATGACCAGATTGATGACAAAAAATGGAACCACTGGCACTAACCTCAAAGAAAAAAGATAAAGCGCACCTTCCCGACGAAAGTTTTCTCGAATCTTACCTATCCGGTCTCCCATTTTTTGCTGAACCAAATCATCGAACAGATACCTGGCGATCAAAAACGCAATGGTTGCTCCAATGGTTGCGGATGTTATCGCGATCAAAGATCCAAATGCAAAACCAAAAACTGCCCCCGCAAGGAGGGTAAGAATCGCTGCGCCGGGAATAGATGCTGCGGTGATCGTAATATAAACTGCGGAAAATAGTGTGGCGGAAGTCACGGGATTCGTCCGTTTGTATGTCAAAATGCTATCCAGTTTGGACTTCATGTATTCGAGGTTAAGATACTTCTCTGGTCCAAGATAGAGTAGTACGCCGATGAGCAGTAGGAATCCAATCAGGATAAATATTTTACCTTTCGACATTTTCTTCAATTCGTTTAGTTAGGAAATTTCTGTATGAACCCGAGCGAGGCGGATTGGTATGAAAAATGATCAAAGTCAAAGTGCTAGACTCTCGTAGAAGTAGGCGCAGTAGCCAAGGGGACCGCCAAGGGAATAGCCAAGAGCAATAGCGAAATCATTGCGATGTTTCGTTATGCATGGGTTGATCGCAGCTTTTTTTAAATGATTATCCACGACTTTTTAGTGGTTTCCTGAGACCCGGATTCAATAAAGTCCTTTTGTGAAGAATATCTTGTGATCGGCTTAGTGATCGGTTTGTCATTTTTTGATCTGTCTTTTTACTTTAAAGGATTTGTTAAAAGACTAAAGATATTCAGGAAAGTTGCATCATAACTGGATTTGTTTCGTAGAGTGGGGATCCACGGTCGCTTTTGAGGGAGCCGAGAGTTAGAATAGCGCCAGAATTTTGGTATGCTGGATTTTAACGATTTTTTCGGACGTTATCGTTGACAAATCAGGTTAACAAATCAGGTTAACAAATCAGTCTTTCAGTATGCCAGGTGGGAATCCATCACTGACCGTATTGCTTTGGAGTACTTTCATTACGAAGTTAATCCAAACCAATATAAAGAAGATCTACACTAATAGAGGCAGTAAATGAAAATTATTTATCTGGCGGTTATTGCAGCTGCGGTTTCCATATTTAGCTATTTTAACTATCAATCTGAGGCACCTACAAATACTGACCAGGTGAAACTTGCGTCTTCAGAAGATGTAGTTGTTAGTGGCTCGGCAGTAGATTCTGATGAACAACAGCCAACGACTGCAGCAAACGTTTCTGATACCGCGTCAGCCACAAATACAGTTTCCGACAATGATTCCGCCGATGATTCCGCCGATAGTTCCGAGGATAGAGACTCAACAGATGG
>JAALKB010000084.1:13432-15967 GCA_011088265.1 Gammaproteobacteria bacterium | reverse complement strand
GAAATATGGCAGCCACATTGATGATCCAATTATGGGGCAGGGCGAACCATATCGTTCGGATGTCGCGATTACAATATTTCTCAATTCTCCCGAGGAATACGAGGGTGGAGAGCTGGAGATCCAAACTTCCTATGGTACTCAAAAGATAAAGTGTAATGCGGGAGATGGTGTTATGTACCCGGCTTCTTCCAGGCATCAGGTTCGTGAGATCACGAAGGGGATGCGACTGGTTGCCGTCACCTGGATGCAGAGTCTGGTTCCAGAGCCAGACAAACGTGAACTACTTTATCAACTCTATCAAGCAAGGGAGACGCTTCGACATGATGATCCACAAAGCGTGACAACTCAGCAGGTTGAACAGAGTTACGGAAATTTGGTGAGAATGTGGAGCCGACTATAGCTAATCTGACTGAGACAGGGAACTAACCCCGGATTCTGGCTTTGCCCTGGGGTGGTATCGAATTTAAAACCAATTAGCTGGTTCTCTCGCGTTGTCAGTATTGAGAGTAAATGTTTGTGTTGAGTTCAAAAGAGAGTGAGTGATGGCAGGTGAGGAAAAACTGGAAAATCTATTGGCCCGGATGTCACCGACATTGAGGCCCGGTGAATTCGTATTTTGTTTTCTTGGGCATGCAAAATACGGAGATCATCCTGAACTGGAACCAATTGGTTCATTTATGGAGAGTGAAGGTCTGATGATGGTTGTGCCAAAAAATAAGGCAGATGAGCATGGAGTGGAATATGAATCCGTATTTAAATGTATCACATTAATGGTTCACTCCAGTTTGGATGCCATAGGGTTGACGGCGGCTTTCTCCGCCAGACTAACCAGGCACGGAATTAGTGCAAACGTGATCGCCGGGTATTTTCATGACCATATATTCGTTCAGCGAGAATTGGCACAAAAAGCAATAATTGCAATTAATGAACTAGCAGAGGAATCCAAAGAGTCTGGCGGCAATGTTATCTGATGCGGTTATTGGTCTTTTTTGGTATCCACTTTTTTGATACTCATCCAGGTATGTGATCGCAGTGGGTAAACGATGGGAGAACACGGCATGAGCGCTATTTTTCTGTTGATTGGGGTGGATCTATTGGTGTGGTCTCAAACTGTGCAGGAGAGATGATCTCGAGGAGCTCCAAATCATCGGAGTGTCTCACTTCCCGGTGTTGAATGCCGGGGGGTTGCAATACGCAGGAGCCGCTATGTAAAACATGTTCACCGGTGTTTTCGTATTCGAACACCACCCAACCCTGGATTACATACACCATTTGGAAGGTTAGTTGGTGTTGATGCCAGCCTCCGGTAGATTTTTGTCCCGGTATCGCACGAATAACATGGGCGCCAAATTGGCCGGAGGTTGCGCTTTCGATGCCAAGGTCCCGATATTCAAAAAATGCCCTCAACCCTTTCGCACGAAACACGCCGCTATCGGCGTGAGTAATGTTAAATGTCTGTTCGGGCCAAAGGGTGGAGGCGGTCATCGAGGTATTCTAAATAATTCTACAGAATGTTGATACGGAAAAAATGGGCGCGCGCAACCACCAGCAGTTTCAACTTTTCTCAGAAAACTTTAGCCCATAGGTTTTGAATTTCTCTACAATGATTTCCATCTCTGAGTCTGGTAACAATACTATGGAATCCTGTTGGCAGGCGTGGTAATACTGCTTCGCCAGTGTCTCAAGCTCAACTGCCGCCCACATCGCTTTTTCGAGATTGCTTCCTGCAACCACCATGCCATGATTCGCCATCAAACAAGCTGATCGACCCTCCATGGCTTTCAGTATTTGTTGGGATAATTCCTCTGTGCCAAATGTGGCGTACCCTGCGCAGCGCACGTTGTTCCCACCGAATGCGGCAACCATATAGTGACAGGATGGAATGGGCTTTCTGGCGATGGAAAGAATGGTAGCGAAGGTGGAGTGGGTGTGAACCACGGCGCCGAAAAAGGGATTGCTCATCAGAATGGATTTATGAAAATGCCATTCTGATGAAGGTCTAAGTGGCCCCTCCCAACTGTCATCTCCAGCAACCAGAGACATCCGTGCAATCTGATCGGGCTGCATGTCGTCATAGGGAACACCGCTGGGTGTGATTAGCATTGTGTTTTCATGAATAGCGCTGATATTCCCGGACGTCCCCTGGTTGAGCCCGGTTTGATTCATCTACTTACACAAGGCAATGATTTTTTGCCTTATTTCAGATTCCTTCATGAAGAAATGCGAATTTGCGGTTTAAGATTACGTGGACAACCCGTCGTAGTTCCTACCCCTGTGAGCCGCGCTCCTCATGGGCCAGCTCTACTAGTCGGTTAGCTAATTCGTTGTATTTCGCCTGATACCCGTCCAGCTCGCCACCCGAATCAGGGTTGTAATACTCTTCCTGATCAATGCCGCTGGACTGTTCTCTGGCAATAAATGTTTTTTGCATTTGCAGCATTTTTTGAATAATTTCCTGTTTTTCGTTCATGGTTCTATTTGTTGTTTTTTTGAGTTGTTTTTTGAGTTGTTTTTTGAGTTGTTTTTTGAGTTGTT
>JAALKB010000084.1:0-13332 GCA_011088265.1 Gammaproteobacteria bacterium | reverse complement strand
GTTGTTTTTTTGAGTTGTTTTTTGAGTTGTTTTTTGAGTTGTTTTTTGAGTTGTTCTTTGTGGGTTATCTGTTCGTGGCGGGTGCTAGTATCCACCTTTTCGCATGCTTTCTGGGAGGCCCGCAATTAAACCTGCCTGTTTGCTTGGAGTGCCGGGAAATAGATCAAATAGTATCGAGCCTTTTATTTTCCCCTCCTGCCACTTTTCACCCATGGCTTTTCCCATGATTCGATTATTTGGTTGATTGCCGCCATTTTCAAAGTATTCCTCGCGCAGGTAATGAATCACATCCCAATGGCGATCACTCAGGATGAGTCCTTCTTTTTCCGCAAGGCTCTGGGCGACTTCCTCATTCCAGTCATCCTGATTCACGAGATAACCGTTTTCGTTAGTTTCTATTAATTTGTCATTCACTGTAATGGACATGATACCTCCTTCAATATTCTAAAATACTCTAAAGAATCTCCTCAAAAATCGTGAACGATCGTCTTGAGCGAGAAATAATCAACCGCTGGATTGCGCAACTTTGTAATAGCTCTGTTTTACGGTCTTTTCGTATCCTGGCGTTGGCTATTTTGTGTTTCTATTTGCCTTGCTCAGGGTTTTGGCCGGGGTTTTTGCAGAGCCCCTCTGGTTGTGGGCCTGGGTGGATTCTGCTGTGTAACCTCTTTCGTTTATTCATCATCCTGACTCGCACCTACCGCGGCCAGGCTTTTGTGGGGAAGAAAAATTCCACACCCTAAAAGCCGATTTGGTCCCAGTCCTTGCTGCTGCAAGATTATGGACTCTTCCAATTCAATATCTGCAAGCAAAACACTTCGCGCAGTAATGGGGCCAGAAGGTGTCTCGATAGTGTGAGACAGGCCACAGAGCATCTTTGTCACGTTTACATTATTTTGCTGCAAAGTAGACACAATTTCGTCAGTAAAATCTCCTTCATTCTCAACATCCATTCCACAGACGGATCGGGAAAAAACGGTTTTTGTCGGTACCAGCTTTTTCTGTTGAGCGTCTCCAATTCTGATGGAGTATTCGCCGGGTTGTAATTGTTTTCCTATCAAGCGCCTGGCGTCTTCAATGCGATGTTTGGGTACGCGGAGATACAGGCGTGTTCGCCTGGAAATCTGTAATAACACCTGGTTGGATTGGTCTGGTCGGGTCCATCCGTTGCCAGAAGCTGCACCGTGAATACTGTGAATCCCCAGATTAGGCTCGTCTGATATCCAGGGGAGTTCAGCTTTTACTGCTTGCAATAAAGACCATGCATGGTCAACAGGAAGTTCCTGACAGGACATGCGAAATGATAGATCCTGAATGTCATCAGGAACTACAAATTTTGACTCGTCGTTTTTTTCCTGCCAAAGCATTTGTCGCCTTTCTCTTTACTCTTTATTCTATGCTATTCGGGAATCATGGCCTGTAGTTCAGCTCGATTAATCCACCATTGGTCCTGAACCAGAACGTCGATAATATTGCGCATCCTGACAAGCAACTTTTCCGGCACATCCAGTTCAAGGCGTTTGAACCAGAGGTCAAACTCTGCCTGGTTCTGTACGTTACTATGTCTTCTCGCGACGTCGTTTAGCATCTGCCCGATGGCAAGGGTGGCGTCACTATGAGTGCCTTGATCGCTTCTTAATTCTGCGACATAAGCGGCAACCGCTGCGGCTACTGCTGCACCATCAGAATCCTCAGGAGTTTCATCGATGACATGCTGCAGTTGTGCGATGGTCAAGGTCATATCAACGGGGAAGGTGATGCTTATCCATAACGCATGACCCAATGCGATCAGAGAGTCTGCTTGATCGCATCGAAATAGCGTGTCGCAAACCACCGTCGCTAATTCCCATTTCTGGCGGTTGACGTACACCTTAAACCCAGGTATTGCATTCTCCCAGGCTTGTCGGTTTTTGCCGATCTGGATTTGTATTTTAGCGAGATCATGCTGAAGTGCAGTCCGGTCCAGAATATTGCTATTTCCAGAATCGTCGATCTGCTGCTGAATTTGTCGACATCGGATCTCAAGTGCTTCAGTAGAAATCTGAGCGTCTTCCTGGCTATCCGCCCCGAGGTCCAATTGTTGTGTATTTAAATAGTTCATTGAGAAAATCAGATATACGAGCTCAGTCCAGTGGAGGGTAGACGCCAGTGGAGGGTAGACGATTTCCAAAACGTATACGGTGCAGGCATCGCTTGCTCGATGTCGCTGTTTCCGCGCCTGGATTTCTATTATCGCTGTTAGCGTTATTATCGGAAAAGGCGGTACGTCGATGAATTACATTATTACAAATGATGCCTTGCCCTGATGTCAGTCGAATACGAATTTTCCATTGGTTATCCTCTTCCAATAATTGATGCATGGCTTCCAAAGCCGCTTCAGTCAGGGTATCCGTTTTCCATCGAATATTTCGTTTGCGCTGGGTGTATCGAGTGTAAAGATATCCAGTATTCGGATCGGTATGGAATACTGGCCCACGAAACTCCCTTCGCAGGGTCCTGTTATCCACGCGATTAGCCGGAATGGCCATGACGTCGGGTTGGGTTAGCGCTTCTGCCCACTGCGGATTAGCATCCCGTAACTGAAAATAGATCATCTCAGGATCCACGAGTTCATTTGCTCCACCGAAAATAGCGGGCCGTTCACAGTGAAGTATAAATGATCGTACAATGTGTTTGTCAGAATTATAATATCCGTCGGTATGCCAACCCAGAGGTTTATTTGTATAAGGGATGTAGCGTTTGAAGTCGACATTTTCCGTTGGGGAATCTGATGGGAAATCTAATTCGTGAAGCCCCCTGGTTTGATTAATTTCCCGTACGAGTGTGACGTCATTGGGGCCGGACTCGGGATTTGGGATGGAATCCACTAGTCCAAGCTGCCGGCAAATATGTGCATAACCTCTGTTGGAGACAGGGCAAAGACGATCATTTTTTTGGGAGAGCCCATGTTGACCGATAACATGTTGATCGATAATTTGAGACTTTGTTTTTTCCGGCTCTATCTGACACTCTTCAAAAGCGGCATGGATATCATCCTGACAAAGATCGTATTCATACACCACAAAATTGTTGCGGGAGATCTTATCCAGTAAGGAAGCTCTTTCGTGCTGGGTGAGCTGGAAAGGGTTTCTAACCATTACCCTTAGTTGATTGGGGTCGGTGAGGTAACGACGGGTTCGGTAATCCTTCCAGGACTCATACGCTTCCTGATCCATGCTGACCGGGGACGTACGAAGCCCCTCGATCATGGATCGGTGCTGAGGGTTATTCCTCCGGGGTACCTGGTGATGAATGGCCGATTTAAGCAATGAATCTAAGGAGTGGATTGCAGTCAGTTATTATGATTTTGAAGCTTTGGGATGCATTCGGGCATATCCAAAAATGAACGTCAATTTGATCGATCGACCCCCTTGTTCGTCTATACCTCTATGGGGATAAACGGCATGGGGCTGCTACCCTTTTTGGGCGCTGGAGTATTGCGTTGACATTGCTAGAATAGCTGCTGAAAAAATGAATGAAGCAAATTGGAGCTGTAAACTAATGAGCGAATCCAAACACGATACCCCAATGCTTGACGAGTTAGAGAATGGTCCCTGGCCCAGCTTTGTCTCAGGCATCAAACGTTTACGTGATGATCACCCTGATGGAAGGATTAATGGCATTGCCAACGATTTGCTTGGCCAGCTGGAACATTCTTACGAAACCCGTAAAGGGTATTGGAAGGGCGGAACGGTTAGTGTGTTTGGATATGGAGGGGGAATTATCCCCCGTTTTTCTGAGGTTGGTAAACAGTTTCCCGATTCAAAGGAATTTCATACATTAAGAGTTCAGCCTCCAGCAGGGAACCACTATACCACTGATATGCTCCGCCAATTGGGCGATAGTTGGGAGAAATGGGGATCGGGTCTTGTTACCTTTCATGGCCAAACCGGCAACATTATGTTTATCGGGACCTCGACGGAAAATACCCAACACTTTTTTGATGAGATCAATGACTACGGATTTGATCTTGGGGGAGCAGGCCCCTGTGTAAGAACCGCCATGTCATGCATTGGAGCTGCTCGATGCGAGCAGTCCTGCACCAACGAGCATCGACTTCACCGTGAGCTGGTGAACAATTTTACCGACGATGTTCACCGACCAGCTCTGCCCTACAAGTTTAAATTTAAGGTTTCTGGCTGCCCGAATGATTGCATGAATTCCATTGAGCGGGCGGATTTTGCCGTGATTGGAACATGGCGGGACGATATTAAAGTGGATCAGAACGAAGTTGCTAACTATGTCGCCGAAAAAGGAAGACAGCATGTGATCGACAACGTGATAACCCGATGCCCTACGAATTGTATGTCGCTTACCGATGATGACAAATTGGAGATCGATAATCGTAACTGCGTTAAGTGCATGCACTGCCTGAATGTCATGACCAAATCCCTTTCTCCTGGTGAAGATAAAGGCGTTTCCGTTTTAATCGGTGGGAAAAGAACGTTGAAAATCGGTGATTTGATGGGCACCGTTGTGGTGCCGTTCATGAAACTCGACAATGATGAAGATTACGAGCGCATCGTTGAAATGGCCGAGGAGATCATTGATTTCTGGGCAGAAAATGGACTTGAACATGAACGCTGCGGGGAAATGATCGAACGTATTGGTCTGGTTAACTTCCTGGAAGGTGTGGGCATTGAGGTTGACCCCAACATGATCGACCATCCTCGGGAGAGTTCCTATGTACGTATGGATGGGTGGGACGAAGAAGCTGAAAAGTGGTTTGAACGCCAGCGTGAAACCAGGCAGGCGGCCGCAAGCTAGTCCAGAATTTATGCATGAACGGTTAGGCGAAATAGCTAACCATTCACACTATTTGAAGAAATAGAAACAAATAGAGACAGAGAAAAGAACAATGGCATTATCACTTGAGAATATGCGTCGACCCATCGAGTCGGGTTGTCCTGACGGGATGCAGTATATGCATCCTGTTATGGTCAGAAACTTTGGCCAATGGAAATATCATGAGCATCCACGACCTGGCGTGTTGGTTCACTATGCCCACAGTGGTGATGCTATTTGGACCGTCAAGGCGGGGACCCAGCGGATCCTTGATGTGTATACACTAAGAAAGTTATGTGATATCGGTGATCAGTATGCCGATGGACACATCCACTTTACTATCCGTAGCAATATTGAATTTATGGTGTCGGATGAAGCTAAAGTTGAACCGTTAATTGAAGCGCTGGAAAAAGAAGGGTTCGTGGTCGGCGGAACGGGAAACTCGGTAGCCTTTATTTCCCACACCCAGGGGTGGCTGCACTGCGATATTCCCGGCACCGATGCATCGGGGGTAGTAAAAGCGATGATGGATGAGCTCATTGATGAGTTCAAAAACTGTCGTATGCCTAACCGTGTTCATATCACCACTTCCTGTTGCCAGATTAATTGTGGCGGACAGGGTGATATCGCCATTAACGTACAGCACACCAAACCACCAAAAATCAATCATGATCTGGTGGCCAATGTTTGCGAAAGACCTTCTGTAGTTGCGCGATGTCCTGTGGCTGCTATTCGTCCCGCCATGGTAAATGGTAAACCTAGCCTGGAAGTCGACGAGAAAAAATGTATTTGTTGTGGTGCCTGTTATCCACCATGCCCGCCAATGCAAATTAATGACCCCGAACACTCGAAACTCGCAATTTGGGTGGGTGGTAATCACTCAAATGCACGGAGTAAACCCAGCTTTCAGAAACTGGTTGCTGGCGGGGTGCCGAATAATCCGCCTCGTTGGCCAGAAGCTACCGCTATTGTTAAAAAGATTCTCAAGGCTTATCAGCAGGACGCAAAAGATTGGGAACGTGTCAACGATTGGATAGAGCGTATTGGTTGGCCTCGCTTCTTTGAATTGACCGGATTGCCGTTTACGAAATATCACATCGATAACTGGCGTGGTTCTCGCAAGAGTTTAAACTCATCGACCTATATTCGCTTATAGAGTTTATAGATTCAGGTTTGATGTCTGTTGCGTCGACAAAATAGGTTGTAATTGGAAAGACCAATGAAATTTGCAGTACTCGTCAATGAAGGTCCTTATACCCATCAAGCCAGTGATAGCGCATATCGCTTTGCTCAGGCAGCGTTGGATGAGGGACACGAAGTAACCCGTGTGTTTTTCTATCATGATGGTGTCAATAATGGCACTCGACTGACTACTCCGCCTCAGGATGATCGGCACATTGCAAATCGCTGGTCGGAATTGGGCAAGGAGCATGGCGTGGATCTCGTTGTTTGTGTGGCTGCTGCCCAGCGGCGGGGAATTGTGGATGAGGATGAGCAACGTAGAAACGGTAAGGATGGAAATAATATTGCCGACGGCTTCAGAATTTCCGGTTTGGGGCAGCTTATTGAGGCTGGTATTCAGTCAGATCGGCTGATTTCCTTCGGCGATTAGGTAGAGAGGGTTAATGGTGACAGAAGATACGAATCACGAAGGTGGGCAGGTAAAGAAATTCCTGTATTTGAATCGTCGTGCTCCCCATGGTACGAATTACGCCCAGGAAGGTCTGGAAGTGGCCTTGATTGGAGCTGCGTTTGATCAGGATGTCGCCATGGCTTATACGGATGATGGTGTTTTTCAATTAAAAAAAGACCAGGATACCAGCGATATTGGTACCAAAAATTTCAGTGCAACCTATGGTGCATTGGGTGATTATGATGTGACCAGGGTTTATGTAGAGCTGGAGTCTCTTGCTAGACGTGGTCTGACAAAAGAGGATTTGATGCCTCTTGTCTATGAAGACGAAGATGATGATTGGGAAGAGAAGCCGCTAATTCGTTTTGTTAGTGAAGCTGAACTTAGAGATATTATCGAAGAACACGAGTGATTTTAAATTTCTAGTTTACGATCTGAGACGCAATGATGCTGCTGGAATACTTTCAATTTAATCCAGGCATTGAAAAATACTCGCGAAAAAATGTTACATACAGTTAATAAATCGCCGTTTGAAAAGAACAGCTTGCATTCATGTTTAAGATTATCTAAACCTGGCGCGAATATTTTGTTACTCGAAGACGGCGTTTACGGTGCATTAAAGGGTAGCGATATTTCAGAAGATATTGAAGCCAGTTTGGCAGATCGGGGAGTCTATGTTCTGGGGCCGGATTTAAAAGCACGAGGAATTCATGACGATCGTTTGATTGATGGTGTACAGGTCGTGGATTATGCAGGGTTTGTAAAATTGGCGGTGGATGCTCCCAGGGTTCAATCCTGGCTCTAATTCAAATTTAGCTCGATCAGGTTCAGTTTGATCAGGTTAGGTCTATCGTGAGCAGCTTGTCCTGTTTTGACCTGGAGGTTTCCGGGGCAGAGCGATTACGGTAGTGCAGTATGTGGTTATTTGCAGGTGCTTTTGTTTAAAGACTTTTTTAAAGATTTGCGCCTGAAAGATTTGTGTTTGTAGTTTTGCATTCCTGGATTCGAATTTATGGATTTATGTCTGTAGGTGTTTGTGTTGTAAGTGTGGTCAGTAAATAATTTAGAAAACATATAGATAACTGGAGAGAAAATTATGTCATTAGAAGTTAATGGTAAAGCCTATGAAACCGACGAAGAAGGCTATCTGGCCAATTTGAGCGAATGGAATCTGGACCTGGCCGAAGCCATGGCCAAAGAAGATGGATGTGATCTGACGGAAAACCACTGGGAGGTGGTGAACTTTTTGCGAGAGTATTATGACGAATATCAAATTGCTCCGGCAGTGAGGGTATTGACAAAGGCGATTGGTAAACGTTTGGGAAAAGACAAGGGAAATAGCAAATACCTCTATGAACTATTTCCTTACGGACCTGCGAAACAGGCTTGTAAATATGCTGGATTACCAAAGCCAACCGGTTGTGTATGACGATTGGTGTATGACGATTTTCTGAATCACTTCCGACGAGTCCTCCCAACTAATTATTGGCAGAACTCGCAGCGGGTGGTTAGCTGACCATAATGTCTTTTTTTTCCTATTTATATGCCGTGCTTTTCTACTGTGCCACTGTCACTATGGTGGTGGGAGTAGGACGTAAGATTCGGATCTATGCGAAAACACCTGCTCCGCTCAAGATACCAACCACACCCGCACCCACCACCAGGTCTGGTGTGGTCGGAAGAATGATTCGCGAAGTGGTGTTTTTCGAAAGCCTGTTTAAATCAAGTAAGTGGACATGGCTTTTTGGTTGGGCGTTCCATTTCGGTTTGCTCCTAGCGTTGATTAGACATCTTAGGTATTTCACAGAACCCGTGTGGTCCTGGGTGGCGTTTCTACAAAGTGCAGGCGTTTATGCTGGATATGCCATGGTGTTTGGCTTGCTAGGATTGTGGGGTAGGCGATTGCTGGTCGATCGTGTTCGCTATATTTCGGCGCCATCCGATCATTTGATGTTGGCGTTGATTCTGGGAATTGCCGGGTCGGGGCTGTTGATGAAATATATTTGGCATACCGATGTGGTGGCTCTGAAAACTTTCGCCCTTGGACTACTGTGGTTTGATTGGGCTCCGTTACCGGATGATCCGATATTATTGATTCATTTGGGGTTGGTTATTTGTTTGATGTTTGTTTTTCCGATTAGTAAATTGCTACACGTACCGGGCTTATTTTTTAGTCCTACGCGCAATCAGGCTGATGATCCTCGTGAAAGACGACACTACCCAGGCGCGGCCTGATGAGTACGAGGCCGAATAGTCTGTTGCGATGAAAAAAGTCGAATTTGATATTCCAGTGATCACTAATCATCCGGTGACTCCTAGCATTGAACCTGGAGCCATGGCTCATGTGAAGCCATTTGTCGCTAAACAGGCCCATCAGGAACCATTGGGTTTCCCCGGTGAGCTGGTTGAGGATTGGCATGACCGGGCTATTGCGAAAATGGGTGAATTACTCGGTAAGTATCGGTCCCTTGTGGTGTTTATGGATTCCTGTGTGAAATGCGGAGCATGTACGGATAAATGTCACTATTTCCTGGGCACATCCGACCCAAAAAATATGCCGGTGGCTCGCCAGGATTTAATGCGGAAAGTCTATCGCCGATATTTCACTTTTGCGGGCAAGTATTTTCCGAAACTCGTTGGTGCTGTGGATTTGACCAGGGAAGTCCTGGAGGAATGGTACAGCTATTATCACCAGTGCTCCGAATGTCGTCGATGTTCTGTTTATTGCCCCTACGGCATTGATACCGCCGAAGTCACCATGGCGGGGCGGGAAATATTGGCCAGTGTGGGTATCGGTCAAAAGTATTCCAATGAAATCATTGGAAAAGTCCATAAGATCGGTAACAACCTGGGACTACCCGAAAAAGCACTGGTTGATACCCTGATAGATCTTGAAGAGGAGGTTAAGGACGATACCGATGTGGACGTGCGGTTCCCGCTGGACGTAAAGGGGGCGGATGTTCTACTTATCACCCCTTCAGCAGATTTTTTTGCGGAACCTCATGTTGACGGATTGATTGGTTATGCGAAAGTTTTTCATCAGGCAGGCATCAGCTGGACATTGAGTTCCCATGCGTCAGAGGCAGCAAACTTTGGTTTGTTTATTGGCAGTCAGGACAATATGCAGAAAGTCGCAATGCGAATTCGTGAAGCAGCATTGGAGCTAGGAGTGAAACGTATCATTGTTGGAGAATGTGGTCATGCCTGGCGGGTTGCCTATAGTTATTGGAATACCCTTATTGGTCCATTCGATTTTCTGGATCCGAAATATCCCGCTCCCCAGCATATTTGCGAATCTACTTATAACCTGATTCAGCAAGGCGCGCTCAAATTTAATAAGGAAGAAAATGATGACAAAATCGTCACTTTTCATGATTCCTGCAATGTTTCCAGGGCATCTCGGATGGGAAATATGCCGGGAGGGCAATTCGTTATTCCGAGGGAAATCATTAAAGCTGCCTGTAATCATTTTGTCGATATGAGAGAGGATTCGATTAAAGAAGGGACTTTCTGTTGTGGCGGCGGTGGCGGTTTACTAACGGATGATTTAGTGGAGCTTAGAGTAAAAGGGGCTTCTCCCAGGGTTCAGGCTTTACACGAGGTCATTGAACAACATGGTGTGACTCATATGGCTGCAATTTGCGCAATCTGCAAAAGCCAATTTACTAAAGTACTTCCCTACTATGACATGAATATGGACATGATTATTAGCGTCCACCAGTTGGTGGGAGATGCGCTGGAGCTTGGCGTTGAACAATAAGTTAAACGACAGGATTGACCGAATTGTTTCATGTCAGCACAACATGGCAATGGATATCGTTTCCAGCCCCATGATATTGATTGATTTTGTTTTTCTTCTTCCGTCGAAAACCAAAAGTCACCTATAGCCTTATCGGAGTTAACCAATGGCCACAGATATTGACCAAGATTATGAAAAGCTGACATTTCGCGTCTATGAGGATGGCGAAACTAAATGGGAAGACTGGCAAGAAGCAATTTTTAGCGCAGACCATTCACATAAATGTCCTACTTATGTACATCGTACACCTCCCTGTCAGGGCAGCTGCCCGTCCGGCGAGGATGTGCGTGGATGGTTACAGATTGTTAAGGGGATCGAAAAACCACCAGCGGGAATGGACTGGGAGGAATACGCCTTTCAACGGTCTACCAATGCCAATCCGTTTCCCTCCATGATGGGGCGGGTATGCCCCGCGCCCTGCGAGGATGGATGTAATCGGAATGATGTTGAGGATTATGTGGGTATTAATTCCATTGAGCAGTTTATCGGAGATAACGCTTTCGAGAAAAAATATAATTTTTCACCATCTGTAGCGGAAATAGGAAAGAAAAAGGTTGCCATTATAGGGGGCGGCCCAGCAGGATTGGCCGCAGCGTATCAACTGAGACGAAAAGGACATGGATCTGTCATATTTGATGGCCATGCTGAATTGGGTGGGATGATGCGTTATGGTATTCCTGGTTATCGTACACCCAGAATGCATCTCGATCATGAAATAACTCGTATTCTCGATATGGGTGGTATCGAAGTACGCACAGGTATCAAGGTTGGCAGGGATGTGTCGGTTTCTGACCTTGATAATGAGTTTGATGCAGTTCTTTGGACAATTGGCTGTCAAACTGGTCGAGGGCTACCCGTTCCCGGAGCGGATGCGCCTAATTGTGTCAGTGGTGTGAAGTTTCTGGAGGCATTTAACCAGGGAACATTGAAAGTGACTGCTGATCGTGTTGTGTGCGTTGGCGGTGGTGATACTTCCATCGATGTGGTTTCGGTGGCAAGGCGGTTAGGTAAGATCAAGAACATGAACAAATCCCATCGGCCTGAAGCAGTGATTGGCGGCTATGTTGCGCATGATTCTGCTTATGCAGCGTTACGGGAAGGTGCAGAGGTTACGTTGACATCACTATTTCCAAAAAGTCAGATGACTGCTACGGAAGAAGAAGTTGAAGATGCGTTACATGAAGGCGTGGATATCAAATACGGGACCATGCCAATTGAAGTGTTAAAAGATGAGAATGGGCGGGCGACTGCACTTCGCATGGCAGAATGTCGTTTTGAAGAAGATGGTCGGCCAGTTCCCGTGGAAGGCACTGAGTTTGATATTGAGTGTGATTTAATTGTGTCGGCTATCGGACAGGGAGGAAACCTTGAGGGGTTGGAAGAGTTTGATAATGGACGCGGATTGATGGATGCAGATAAGTTCTATCAGTACCCCGGACGGGAAGGACATTTTGTCGCAGGAGACATCATTCGACCGCATTTATTGACTACTGCGATTGGCCAGGCTTCCATTGCTGCAGATAGCATTGATCATTTTTTCAGAAACTCTGAACCCGTGAAACGCCCCAAAGTGGATGTGCATCATTTCGATCTGCTGAACAAATTACGGGAAAGTGCGCTGGAGCCGGAAGGTTATGATCATCAGCAGGAATGGGGAACCTGTGACGCGAACTTTGCGATCCACAACTATGAAGATCGAAGCGCTCATGAAGTGATCCCATCTGACAAACTATTTCTTGGCCACTTTTCATTCACTCCCCGGAATAAACGGGGAAACAAAGGACCAGGAAAAGATGAGGTGTTGAGCCACTTCGAAGAGCGTCATATTGGTTTGACCGCAGAGGCAGCTCGTAAGGAAGCGGATCGTTGCATGAGCTGTGGCATGTGTTTTGAATGTGATAACTGTGTTATCTATTGTCCTCAGGATGCAGTTTTTAGGGTTAAAAAAGACCAGTCCACCCTGGGTCGATATGTGGATACAGATTATTCGAAATGCATTGGGTGTCATATCTGTGCAGACGTTTGCCCCACGGGATATATCGAGATGGGCATGGGGGAATAACTTGTCGATTCGCATTCCATTCGTGTCGTTTGGTTCGAAGTCTGCATCAAACACGACTATCTGGATTAGGAAACCCATACTTTGTATGATGCTGGGTGCCATGGCATTGTTCGGGGCCAGTTACTCCATTGGGGCCATTGGGGCCATTGGGGATAGCAGTAGCGAAACATCTGGTGCGGCCACAGATACGGTAATGCAATGTGTTGAACCAACGGATATTATGCGTCGGGAACACATGGATCTTTTGCTGCATCAACGGGATAAAACGGTTAGACAGGGCATTCGTACCGAAAAGCACAGCCTAAAGGAATGCGTTGATTGTCATGTAAAGCGGGATGAACAAGGTGCTTTTATTCCAATCAATGCGCCGGAGCAGTTTTGTCGGGCATGCCATGAATATGCAAGCGCTAAAGTAGATTGTTTTGACTGCCATGCCACAACCCCAGATACCGAAGTCAGCAATGTTCGGGGGGAGATGAAAAAACAGAGTAATTCGTTGCCTGTATTGATTGGAGCTGTTAAAGAAAAAAAGGCTGAAAGTCAACGACCCGAAATTGTAGTACGGTCGTTCAGCTACGCGTTTTCGAAGACAAATGTATCAAGTTCGGGACAAATGTGAAGCGAGGAGTGATACCTGAAACCATGTCCGACTATCAATCTGATTTACCAGATAACCAGACTCCAAATACGACCAGACGCCGTTTGATCTTCGGTGCAGCCGGGGCTGCGGCATCTTTGGGAGGATTTAGCCTCGTTCAGCTCGCATTGGCGAAGTCGGATGAAGATGCCGTTTCAAGTTTAACCCGCTGGGGTTTGCTTATCGATACGGAAAAATGCGCCACTGATTGTGATGCCTGCGTCAGTAGTTGTAATACCGAACATAATCTGGAAGATATGGGTCGCCCTGAAACCGATGCTCAGTGGATCAGAAAACTGGATTTGTCGGATCAGCAAACCGGACATGTCAGTTCACTGCCCATGATGTGTCAGCACTGTGAAGATCCTCCCTGCGTT
>JAALKB010000083.1 GCA_011088265.1 Gammaproteobacteria bacterium | reverse complement strand
CTGTTTTTCTCTGTATTGAGAAATTTCGTCTCAGCTCTGGCACGACCCCACATGGTTATGACGATTGCTGCTCTCGCCGTTGGAGTAAACTATTTATTAACGATGTGGTTGGTCCATGGCGGTTGGGGTGTACCTGCTATGGGGCTAGCAGGTGCTGGGCTGGCGACCAGTATCGTCTCCTGGTTAATGTTTCTCGGTCTTCTATTCCTTATTTATCGCACCAGAGATCTGCGTGGGTACGGTCTGTTCCAGAGAGGATGGAAAATTGATCTTTCCTATTGTTCTGAAATCATGCGCCTGGGATTGCCAGTGGCTGCATTGGTTTTTCTTGAAGCAGGACTATTCACCGCAAGCTCAATCCTTTCGGGAATCATCAGCGCTGAAACCCTGGCTGCCTATGAAGTAGTGCTGGCATGGATTGGCCTACCCTTCGTGATTGCACTTGGTATCGCTGAGGCAACCATGATTCGCGTGGCTCACGGCGTAGGCAGTCGACAGTTTTTTGATGCTCGAAGGTCAGGCATGGTGGGAATGGGGATCGGTGTTGGATTGCTCATACTACTTATTTTGCTACCCATTGGGTTTCCAACCTACATTATTGGTTTCTTTATACAGGAAAGCAGCCCAGGGTTTTCCATCGTGTCTCAGCTGGCGATCAATTTTCTCTGGATTGGCGCGATTTTCCAGGTATTTGACGGCCTACAGGCAATCGCCGCCAGAACCCTGAGAAGCTACAAAGACAACTTTGTTCCCCTATGGATTGCTACATTTGGATACTGGATTCTCGGCATTGGCGGTGGTTCGGTCATGGCCTTTTGGCTCAATATGGGAGGGGCGGGGTTATGGTGGGGGCTGGCTATCGGCTTAACCACTACGGGATCCTTGCTTGCCTGGAGATTTCATCGTCTTTCGTTAAGATATTTATCAGTGGATGAGTCAGGGGATTCATGATTTATATGATTACCATCCACACTCTCGTAAATCAGCCTGCTCTGGCGGCAATTGGTTACGAACTGGTAGCCATCGACGGATATGATAGAGTGAAACAGGCTCAGATACTGCGGTCTTCCCTAATGCGATCCCCCTCTTGGCATGGCGGTCAGAAATGAAATTTGTGCCATCGGGAACAAGTCGTTATTTAGCAAGTTTTCAATATGATATGAAACAATGATGGAGGACACAGTCTTGATTCCGGGTTATGCACCAGGAAAAGCCGTGGAAGGCCAAGGCTCAATGGATCATGGATAAAAAAGAAAAAGATGGAATTGTTATGTACTCCGTGGGCAGTTCCTATTTGGTGCTTACTGAAGACGGCCATCAGCGTAAATGCCGAATTAAGGGAAAGTTAAGAACTACCGGAGTTCGCACAACCAACCCTGTTGCGGTAGGTGATCATGTTGTTTTCGAAGATGCATCCGATGATACAGCAACAATAAAATCCATCAAACCCAGACGTAACTCCATCATTAGGAAGTCGGTAAAACTCTCGAGACGAGCCCATATAATTGCAGCGAATATTGATCAGGCCTATCTGGTAGTCACACTGGTTAATCCACCAACTTCCACGGGGTTTATCGACAGATTTCTTGTAACTGCTGAACTCCATGACATCCCGGTCTGTCTTGTGTTTAATAAGATTGACCTGCATGGAAAGGCAGAAAATCAGCTGCTGAAGACTTACCGGAGTATCTATACTGGCATCGGATACGAATGCCTGGAGTTATCCGCATTGGATACCAATGATATAAATCGCCTCAGGAATCGTTTGGACAACCAGGTTAATCTATTCAGTGGCCACAGTGGCGTGGGCAAGTCCACATTGATCAATGCCATTTCACCCGGTCTCAATCTTAAAACCGCGGGCACATCAGACCATTATCATCTTGGTCGCCACACGACCACGTTCGCAGAGATGTTTCCTTTGCCCACCGGAGGATACATCATTGATACCCCGGGAATAAAAGGGTTTGGTATTGTTTATCTGGAAAAAGAAGAAATAATGAATCAGTTTAGAGAGATACGGGAAATCAGGGAGCACTGCAAATTCGCCAATTGCATTCACGATAACGAACCCGAGTGTGCGGTCAAACACGCGGTGGAATCTGGTAACATTGCTTCTTCCAGATATCAAAATTATTTGTCGATTTATCATACTGATGAAGATGAAACTTACCGTTAAGCATTAATACTTTTTTTATTTTCTGTTTAATTAAATCCTAACGTGCAAAACCCAGGATCATTGCCCCTAGACGACCCGAGCATGCTAGCCATCGCCGGTATCGCATTTGGAGCCGGCTTAATACGAGGATTTACCGGCTTTGACGGCCCTGCGTTTATGCTCGCCATACTGACCACTTTTTTTTCACCCATCGCCGTCATATCGAAAATTCTAGTGGTTGATTTTTTCGCTGGCGTCTATTTATTCAAGCAACGGTTCAAACAAATAGACTGGCCTGAGGTAACGAAAATTGTAGTGCCTACCCTGCTCTTCGCCCCATTAGGGCATTGGCTATTGACTGAACTTGACCCCTCTTTGTCTAAGCGGATTATCGCGACAATTATCTCCGTCAGTTGTATCCTGATGCTAGCGGGCCTGCGTTATAAAAGAAAAATGAATACAATGTCACTGATGGTTGTTGGCATTATTTCCGGTATCGTTTTCGGTGGCACCTACATTGCCTTAATTACCGTGGTTGCGATTCTCCTGGGGCCCTATGATAAAGAGGAGGGCCGTACACTAATCATCGCCTGGTCATTTTTCGCGATGCTGGTTTTCGCGCTGTCCTCCTTCTACAGCGGGACCACAACCACAGCGGATATTCTGGTCTCACTCCCCGGAGCGGTAACCTATATGCTTGGTGCATGGCTCGGGTCCCTGGGGTTTCGGCAATCAAGTGAAAAACTCTTTCGCCGAATCGCCATTCTCACCCTACTACTGCATCCGTATTCAACCTCGTTGCCTAACCAAGGAGAGCGCCTTCTGATTGCTCTCATCCGGCTGGAAATATCATGCGTCTGTATCTCATCCGTCACGCCCAATCCGCAAACAATATTATTTATGACGGCACTGACAATGCACTGGGCAGGGTCGCTGACCCAGAAATAACAGAACTAGGCATCCAGCAATCTAAAGCGTTAGCCAGATACCTAAGTAAGCCGGGTACGGAGCCCGGACAGCATCCTTTCGACCCAAAAACAAAACCCAATTTTGGTATCAGTCATTTATATTGCAGTTTCATGACCCGCACCATCCTGACTGCCAACTATCTGTCGAATGAGATCAATATTCCGCTGCATGTGATGTCATCGATTTTCGAGCATAAAGGTTTATATGAAGTCACCCGCGAGAGAAAAATGAAGGGAGTCCCCGGCCCTGGTAGATCCTATTTCGAACATCGTTTTCCAAATCTCGTTCTACCCCACTCACTGGACGAGAGCGGTTGGTGGAATGGGTCAATTGAAACTGACGAAGCATTCAGACTGCGGGTCAAAAGCGCATTCGCTTACCTTATCGCCGAACATGGGAATACTAATCATGTCGTCGCTCTGGTGACTCATTGGGGTTTCATGGATCAATTTGTCAATGAAGTGCTAGGAATTGACCCAAGACCTGAAAACCATAGAAGTCCGTGGCGTGCAGATTGGGTCTTCGACAACACCTCTGTCTCCAGGTTTGATTTCATTAATGGCTCGAAAAACATCATTTATCTAAATCGTACAGACCATCTGGGATTGGAGCTAAAGTCCAGGGTAGTTCGCTGACACCCGATGCTTTTAATATTTCATATCAATAGGTTAAGAGGTTTTTCTTTTGTTACTCATAAAATATCAAACCAAAAAGAACTCATAGTTCCCACTTTCTCTGGGCGCCTGGCTTCCATACTCAAAGGAATATAATAAAAGGCAATTTGTGGTGAGAGAGACAGTAAACGAAGGAATTTATGGAATAGTTTTACGCTGAGGATCTGGTAATCAATGATCGGTCTTTGGGGCCAATTATCACGCCGTGAAGGAGAAAGTAGCCAGGAAGATACTACGTGGCAAATGGCAATAACCTTTAGTTCGAGGTAGCGAACCTGGCTAATTTATTCCGGGTGAACTCGCTAAGTATCAAACGCCCACTAATCGCCGCCCTGGCGGGAAGCAGGTCATCCCAGTGATCAGTGCCTTGCCAAAATACTTTTTTTAGTTCGGACATCGCTTCTGGGCTATAAGCTGACAACCGATGAGCGAGGGCATCAACCCCGACATCCAACTCCTCCGCAGTATCAAATATCTGGGTATACAAGCCTTTGGATAATGCCCAGTTTGCATCATAAAACGATTCTGCATCAATGGTCATTTGTGACATTGCGCTTAGGCCAATTTTTCGCTCCACCGCTGGACCCACCACAAACGGACCGATACCGATGGCTAATTCACTGAGCTTGGCAGCGGCATACTTGCTCGCCATGCAGTAATCCGTTGCTGCAGCCAATCCCACACCACCTCCCACTGTTTTACCCTGGATGCGACCGATAATGAGTTTTGATGATTTCCGCATTTGCTTGATAACGTTGGCAAAACCGCTAAAAAAGGCAAGGCCACTGTGAACATCATCAATACTCATTAACTCAGTAAAACTGGCACCAGCACAAAAGGTTCGATCACCACCGCTACGCAGAATAATGACTTTAACCTCGTCGCTATCACTGGCCAGCTTGACTTTGTCAGCCAGCTCGCAAAGAATAGTGGAAGGTAGGCTGTTTTGAGCAGGATGGAAAAACTCAATGGACGCTATGCCCCGATCGATGTTGGTAGTTACGTACGCGCTGGTCATATAATAAGGTTCCAAAAATATCAAACTGGATTCTAACTCGAAACGCAGAGCGCTTCCGAGGCAAAACCCAAATGGGAAATGCATAACGTTTAAAGTAACACTAGTCTCCTATGAAAATGCCATGGTAATCCTTTCGGCATTTCAACCTGCACAGGTATTCCTCAGTTCGTAATTCGTTTCACTGACAACACATTCGGTACTGCCTGAAGTTGATTTTGCACCCGAGTGAGCTTCTCTACTCCGGCTATTTCAACTTTCAACTGGATCCGCGCAACATGCTCGTCATCGGTTTCCATGTTCATCATCAATATGTCGATACTGTTACTCTTTAATACCTCTGTCACTTCATGGAGCAAGCCACCGCGGTGATAGGCAGATATTTCAATATCGGTCTGATAGGCAGCGCTGGTTTTTTCGCCCCACTCAACGTCAATTAGACGTACCCGCTTCTCATCCTCCATCATCAGCATATTATTACAATCCTGTCGGTGAACGGTCACCCCTCTTCCTGATGTAATGTAACCCACGATGTTGTCGCCGGGTAATGGGTGACAACAGCTATCCATGTTTGTCAGTAAATTGCCCACACCATTTACCTTAAAATCATCCTTTTTCCTCGGCCGTTCTGATCTGGTTTTAATAAGCGACGACGGCTCCGGTTCAATATTTTTTTTGAATGGGCCCAATGCTTTGGACAATTTATAGTCATTAGCACCAATGGAAGCGAGCATGTCGTCCACTTTTTGAAAGTGGGTATGCTGAACGATTTTTTCATATCCTAGCTCTGCAAGCCCTAATCGATGAAGCTCTTTCTCCAACATACCGCGGCCTTCAGAAACATTATGGTCATAATCCTCATGACGAAACCATTGATGTATCCTTGATCTGGCTCGATGAGTCCGCGTATATCCAAGATCATTTCTTAACCAATCCCGACTTGGCCCACCGGTTTTAACTGTTTGTATATGTACCTGATCCCCATTTTTTAATTGGTAGTCGAGAGTCACCATTTTTCCATTGACTTTCGCTCCCCGGGTACGATGACCGATCTCGCTATGGATCGTGTAAGCGAAGTCGATGGGAGTAGAGGTTATTGGCAAATCGATAACGGTCCCTTTTGGAGTAAAGACATAGACTCTTACATCATTCACCTGCCCCTTGAACTGCTCTACCAACCTACCGTGATCCATTAGTTCATCTTTCCATTCAAGCAGTTGGCGTAACCACAGCACTTTGGAATCAATGCTCCTATCCTGACCCGCATTTTCTTTGTATCTCCAATGAGCTGCCACACCCAATTCACTCGCCTCATGCATTTCAAAAGTACGAATTTGAACCTCCACACTTTTCTCCCGGGGACCAATCACTACAGTATGAATAGAGCGATAGCCATTTTTTTTTGGAGTAGCAATGTAGTCCGAAAACTCACCAGGAAGATGTCTCCATCTGGTGTGCACGACCCCCAATGCCAAATAGCACTCAGACACACTGTCAACCAATATGCGAACTGCTCTAATATCCCATAGATTCTCAAACTCTAGCCCCTTGTTTTTCATCTTTTTCCAGATGCTATAAAGGTGTTTTGGTCGACCATGCATCTGTGCTTTGATCCCAACCTTAGACAAGGCCCGATCCAGACTTGACAGACAATCTTGAATATACTGCTCCCGATAGGTTCTTTTCTCATCCAGTTTTATCGCAAGCTTCTGATAAATCTCCGGATCAATATACCTCAGCGCATAATCCTCCATTTCCCATTTTAATTGCCAAATACCTAACCGGTTCGCTAGTGGAGCATAAACATCCAGTGTGAGCTGGCTGATTTTTTGCTGATAATCCCGGGGCTCAGGCTTTGCATTTCGCAACCTCTGTAAATGATTGGATAGCTTGATCAGAACGACCCGAACATCATCGATCATGGTAAGCAACATTCGCCTAAGATTTTCTTCATTGGTGTCGGAATGATCAGCCTGGGGCTCAGTCGCTAACAAATTGGAAAGTTCAGACATCCTGTTGACCCGTTCCATCAAAACCACGGTTCCCTCGCCAAAATGAGTTTTTGCAAGCGCAAGCTCCTTTTCGCTCAATGGGGAATAACAATGTAGCATTCCAGCAGCAACACTTTCATTGTCACTGCCCAATAGCTCTAATATCTCGGCTGTTTTAACGCCAGTGTAGATTGATAGGCTGTCCCTGCCTGAACAATGGTCATGAACCCATTGGGATGCGGTTGTCAAAAAGGTTGACATTAGATACGGAAAATCAAAGTAGAAAAATAGGTTTGGAGAGGAAAGCAGCGTGATTCTGATGTGCCGATTTTATCAAATTCAAACCCGATAGTAGTAGAGCAGATGGTGATGTTTAGGATACGTGGAGTATCCTGTATTTTCAAAAACCGAAGTGGCCACACTTCTGTTCCCATCCTGCCCCACACATCCTGTAATGGTATTGAGTTTTATCCCCTGGGATGATGCTCTCGATGTAAATTGCGGAGCCGGGTCTGTGCGACATAAGTATAAATCTGAGTGGTAGACAGGCTGGAGTGCCCTAGCAGCATCTGCACGCTCCTCAAGTCGGCTCCATGGTCTATGAGGTGGGTCGCGAAAGCATGTCGAAGTGTATGGGGGGACAATGAGCCATCAATCCCCGCCACCGATGCATAGCGCTTTATGTTCAACCAAAACCCCTGCCGAGTCATCGGCTTTGCCTGGTTGGTAACGAAAACTGCGTCACTCATTCTCCCCCTCAGAATGTCCGATCGATGAAATCGGAGATATCGGTCCATCCACTCCATTGCCTCATCTCCCAGTGGTACCAGTCGCTCCTTGCTTCCCTTACCCAATACCCGGCAAACACCAACGGTCAAATCAAGCTGGGCCAACTTTAATTCAACCAGCTCGGTTACCCGCAATCCAGTGGCATAAAGCGTTTCCAGCATCGCCCTATCCCGGCATCCAAGGGCGGCATCTGAATCAGGCGCATCGATCAATCGCTCTACATCCGATTCCGACAAGGACTTTGGCAAGGGCTTTCCAATGGCAGGAGCGACGACATTCGCACATGGATCATGGTCAACAATATCATCCAGCAACAAATAGCGATAAAAACGCTTAATGCTGGATAGTGAACGTGCGGCTGTTCGATTTGAGCTCCGTTGTGCTCTTGAAAAAATATATTCGGATACATCAGCAGAATCTAGCTGGAAAATATCCAAACCACCTTCCTCAATCCATAAACCAAATTGCCTAAGATCCTGGCGGTAAGCTGCAAGGGTATTAGCACTAAGACCCGATTGCATCCATGCATCATCAAGAAACAGATCAATCAGATGCTCATAGGTTTCATTATTCTGAACGTCAGTTTCCATCTTCAATGCTGGAAACGTATGAATCGAGCAACCAGATCTGTTGTAACTTTTGTTTAAGGGAATTTTTCCGACTTTCTTCCGTGGCTCTCTTGAGTAAATCCTCAAATAGTGTCCTTGCATCACTGACCTGATTCGCCTGAACCAGGGATTCGGCGGCACGAAATCGCGCTGACTCTCCCCATTGATCAAAACCATTGGCCTTTTGCAACGCAGAATACAGAAAATGATCCGCAGCTTTCAAATACTGTCCCGTCTCCTGAAAAGATTCAGCCAACCAGTAGGCAATCTCTCTTTGATGACGATCAGTTGACGAACGATCACTAATCAAGTGTAAGAGGGTTAGTGCTCGTTTATGTTGATTCACTTTCTGAAGATCAAACACAGGCTGCAATACTTTGTCAGTTTGCTCTGCCGTGAGACGCGTATATGATTTTAACCAGTTGCTGAGCCGATCAGCGCCCTGCTCATATTCTCCGGCGATAATCGCAACCCGGGCGACATGCAGAACCCAATCTTCCTGCCGCATCCCTGATGGGATTTCAGTGAGTCCATTGTTCACGGCTGCGGCAAGTTGGATATTTCCTTTCTCTAGCGCATGATTCGAAAGATAAAGACCAATATCCGCACTGAGATTCAATTCTCCAAGCATCGAATCCTCGCCAAATGCGGCCAATATTAGCCCTGTCCTTCCCGAGCCAATGAGAGTGTTAACATACCCATCTATCGCCCTGCGCCTTGACAAGGGATTGGTAATATTCATACACAAATAGGCGTACAAAGACTTTTTAGATGCATTATTATTAAGTGGAAAACGCTCGATATAATCCAGCCATTGAACATGGTCCCCTATCAATAATCCGAATCGATTCGCCTCCTGTAACGCTATTTTAGAATAAAATTCGAATAAGTCTGCCACATCATATTTCTGATAGGACTGACTTCTTTCGATGTCCTCCAAACTAGCTAGAACATATCGTTCAAGTAAATCAACGGTGGACAATTGCGCACGAGATCGTTTTGACGCTGATATCATCACTGATAACGCATCTAACTCATTAATGTCATCCCCATTACTCTGAAGCAGCGCAGAAGCAGCACCAAGCGCCTGTTCCGGAGACATCGAACCGTTGCTCAACCTTGCCTGAATGCGAAGCAAACGAGCGGCAGGATTGGTTAACGGAGCCAATAGATTTATCGCCTGATCCAACCGACCGATTTGCATGTACACCCGTGCGCTTAACAATAGCCAGTCCTCTTCCTGAGAGCGGTAATCATGCTGGTAGTGTTCCATGGCAATAGTGGCATCCCTAAAAAGATTATCGTCAAGAAAACTCTCGATGACCTTTACCCTGAGATCTTTTTTGTTAGCTTCAGAAATTGTGCTAGAGGAAAGGTGTTTTCTAATTAGACGTCTAGCCTGTCCTCCCCGACCCATTGCAATCAATGCAGAAATCGCCTTGCCATCTGCTTCAAAGTGAATAGACGCAGGAAAACCTGGTGGGATCTGGGAGATTCGTTGGTACAAACTGTGCCACCGTTTTCTGGATTTATAGAGCGACCACAGTTGGCGCTCCCAGTTGATCCAGTCATCACCTGGAACTGCTGGTGGCCCCTGGGTTTCCAATATTCTTTGAGCGAGATCGAGGACATTTGCCCGAATCAGTATCTTGACCCGAATTAGTTGGTTGACATAGGAAGGATGGTATTCTGACGTGCCGATCCGGGAAGCACCAATGGCCGTCTGCTGTGCATGACCCACTGTTCCAGGCAGAGCCGTTCCAAACAGAATGACAATACAAAAACCGAAAAAGCGGGCCAAAAATAAAAAACGGGCCAATGTTTGGCCCGTTTTTCTAATTCCAGAAGTCGCTAATCGTGACATTAGTCGAGCAAACCAGTGTATTATCATCTAATTTTCTCTTTAATACGCGCAGCCTTACCAGTGCGATCCCGTAGATAATACAGTTTTGCCCGACGAACATCTCCTCGACGCATCACTTCAACTTTAGCAATCAATGGACTATGGGTTTGGAACACTCGTTCTACACCTTCACCACTGGCTATTTTTCTCACCGTAAACGCAGAATTAAGACCACGGTTTTTCTTCGCAATTACCACCCCTTCATAGGCTTGCAATCGCTCTCTTGTGCCCTCTTTAACCCGCACCTGAACCTTTACGGTATCTCCAGGACCGAATTCCGGGATATCAGATTTTAGCTGCTCTGTTTCCAGTTGTTTAATAATATTACTCATCTTCGCACTCCACATTCGTTCCCAATTCAAGGGATTTCAATAAACTAATCTGTTCGTTATCCAGATTCGAATCAACCAGAAATTCTGGTCGACGATTTTTAGTCCGAGCGATTGAGGCATCAAGCCTCCAACGTCGAATACGCTCATGGTAACCACTCAACAATACCGAAGGTACGTTCAATGATTCAAACACTTCGGGCCTCGTATAGTGGGGACAATCCAGCAACTGTCCCGAAAACGAATCCTGTTCGGCAGACAAATCATTTCCCAGGACTCCTGGTATTAAACGAACGACTGCTTCAATAATGACCATCGCACCCAGTTCACCACCGGCCAGGATATAATCACCAATTGATACCTCTTCATCGACCCGAGTCTGAATTAGTCTCTCGTCGATACCTTCATAACGCCCACATAAGAGTGTCATCTCCGGCAGCTTGCTGAAACTACGAACCCCACTCTGATCAAGTCTTTTCCCCTGCGGGGACAGATACACAACTGGACCCGCTGCCACTCTTTTAACTTCATCCAGACATCGCGCAAGCGGCTCTGGTTTCATCAACATCCCCGGTCCACCTCCATAAGGTCTGTCGTCAATGGACCGATGTCTATCCAATGCAAAATCCCGGGGATTCCAGCATTGAATATCCAACTGCTGCTTCAACACTGCCTGATTGGTAATCCCAAAATCAATTAGCGCATCAAACATTTCAGGAAAAATAGTAACGACGTTAAATTTCACTACTGTCTTCCTTCTATGCCCTCGTACAACTGCTATAAACGCCTATGAAGCTTATATAGTCGCCGTTCGTACATTTCTGAAAAATATCCAGGCATTTAAAGTTTTTCTAAACGACTAGAACTCACTATCCCAATCAACCACAATTTTCATCAATTCCAGATCAACTTCCAATACAACGTCGTCAATCCATGGAACCAAACGTTCACGTTTAGTTTCGTTATCATTCACTACCAATACATCGTTTGCACCGGTTTCGAGAATATGGTCAATAACACCAAAATTCTCTCCTTGCAAATTGCTCATACGCAGTCCAATAAGCTGCTTCCAATAATATTCACCTGCTGGAAGGCTTGCTAACTGTGAATCATCAACAGCGATTTCACAATTGATCAGCGATTCTGCCTGTTCCCGACTGTCAATGCCCTGCAGTTTCATAACAAGGCGCCTATTCCGGGATCCATCCTGAGATCGAGTTTGCTCGACCTTAACCTCTTTCCACTCTCTTCCTGGTGGAGAGACCTTTACCCAGAGGGTAGAGTATTGAAATATCTCGTCAACCGGTCGGGTATAGGAAACAACTTTAATCCAACCTTTAACTCCAAAATGTCCAGCAAATTTACCAAGAATCAGGGCATTGTCAGATAGAGACATTGTCAGAGACCTGGAAAAATTCGATTTCTATACTTCCTGTTGTTGCTGACGCGATCTCATATGATCCCAGCAACATGTCCCCCCAGAGACTATGCAGCAGCTTCTGCAGCGGGCTGGGATTTAGCTTTTTTATAAAGTTGGGTAACTCTTTCGGTGGGTTGGGCTCCCTGACTAACCCAATGCTCAAAACGTTCAGTATCCAGGCGAAGTAATTCTTCTTTTCCTGTAGCTACCGGATTGAAAAAACCGATTCTCTCAATAAAACGTCCACGGGCAGAGCGACGTTGATCAGCGATCAAAATTGAATAAAAGGGTCGTCTTTTTGAACCACCGCGGGACAGGCGAATTGTAACCATAATTAGCGTATTCCTCTCTGGAATTAGTGCCATTCTAAAGGCGCGGGATTCTACCATAAAAACAAATGGATAAAAAACTATTTTGCTTATCCGAGACCAAACAGAACCCCTACAAAACACGGACACGCTCATCACAAAACGTCGACTCAAATGCCGTAAGAATCCGTATCTGCATACACAAAACCACCCTACCTCCTTGCCGGGGTCGGAGGCAGATTCCTTCCATTATTCTGGAGCGAAATCGGTGCTTAAACTGAATTTCAAATCAAAGCAGCGAAATTTACCAGAAAGACCCGGGAGTAACATATAATCCCTCCTGCAATTTTCTTCCATAATCAAGATGAAGGTATTCTCCGGCCCTGGATTTTCTTTACTTCTCAGTCTAGTGCTCGCTTTGGGGTTGGGCGGCTGTGCATCTAGCAGTGTCCCAACAGTGGAACCCACCCTCACCCCATTAGCAAGAGCCGTCGCCGATCTGGACGAAGCTAAACGTCTAAATGCAGAATGGATGGTAGCGAATCCGCTAAACCCAGAAGAAACTGTCAGTTTGAGTCGTTTATTAGCAATGTCCCGGCAGTATCAATTACAGGAAGAACACCGACTGGCCACATTTCTGGCGGAAGAAATCTCCAAATTTGCAAAATTGGGTATCGTACAGGCCCTTGGACAGGCTAACCCCACCCCTTATTATGATTTTTAGTCTTGAGTCGTGAAAATAATATGCAAAATCACACGCCAAGTGACATTTCCCGTTCGGGGCTGGGCGATTTATAAGTGCCTAATTTATAAATACCTGAATAACAAAAAGAATGACAAAAGAAATATATAGCGTTTCTCAACTTACCCGAGAACTTCGTTCTCAGTTGGAATCCGGTTATCGAGCCATCTGGGTGGAAGGCGAGATATCCGGCCTGGCCACCCCAGCTTCAGGACATCTTTATTTCTCTTTAAAAGAGAAAAATGCCGTAATTCGCTCTGCATATTTTCGAAATAAACGCAGTTTAACCTCGATTGCTCCTAAAAATGGGATGCAGGTTCTGGTTAGAGGCCAGATCTCCCTGTATGAACCCCGGGGAGATCTCCAACTCATTGTTTCGTTCATGGAGGAGGCCGGTGAAGGGGCGCTTCGACGATCATTCGAATTATTGAAACAAACCCTTTCCCAGGAAGGTTTATTCGATGCGGTTCATAAAAAGGCGCTTCCTGCATATCCTCAGAAGATTGGCGTCATTACCTCTATTTCAGGAGCCGCTCTACAGGACATACTCACTACACTCAAGAGAAGATACGCTTCTGTGTCAGTTATTCTTTATCCGGTACTGGTTCAGGGGGAAATGGCGACCCAGCAAATAGTGGAAATGTTGAATAGGGCGAATCAGCGAAATGAAGTCGATGTATTAATTCTCGCCAGGGGCGGCGGCTCCCTTGAAGATCTCCAGGCTTTCAACGAAGAGTCGGTGGCAAGAGCAATTTTCAACTCTGATTTACCTATAGTAAGTGGCGTTGGACACGAAGTGGACTTCACAATCGCCGACCTCGTTAGTGATCTTAGAGCTGCAACGCCCACTGCGGCAGCTGAACACGTTAGCCCAAGTCTTAGCCAAATGAAAAAGGAAATCCAGGATGTCGACCAGCAACTTCGAAAAACTCTACTCAAGCACCTTCAAAGTAGCCAGCAAACTCTGGATTATTTCACTTCCCGACTAATTCATCCCGCCCGGAAGCTGGAATTATTGGAACAACGCAGACAGCGGTTGCATTATCAACTCAAAAATAATATTACCCAACATGTCTCGCGAAGGGAGTATGAACTGCGGGGTTTGAACAGCAAAATTCAACTTCATTCTCCCCAGAATCGACTGAGTTTATACCGGCAGCAGCTCGAGCAAGATAAACGATCACTCAAAAACACCATGCTCAGGAAGTTAACTGATACCCAACGAAACGTTTTTGGTTTTCGGGAAAAATTGCAAATCATGAGTCCAGAACATACCCTGAACAGAGGGTACGCCATTGTTCAGGACAAACAAAACCGGGTTGTTCTTGACTCCGACTCCACCCGCTCCGGGGATGAAGTTAACATCAAATTAGCAAAAGGCAATATCGACGCCATTGTTTCCCGCAGGAATCAATAGTTGAGTTCCTTTCATGCCTAACTCTCGATATCTTCACATTACCCACGGCAATCGCCAGAACAGAGGCAAGAGGAAAACTTTGCAGTCTCAACCAGCTTCCATCGGCATTCATTTATTAATCGCATTCTTTTTCATGTCATTGCCATGGAAGAGCGCATTTGCCAATATGCCGTTTCATAATCCGATTCCTGGAGGCATTGCAGTAATATATCTGGCGGATAAATCCAGCACAAAACCCTCAGTAAAATTTGGCAACAAAGAAATACTGGTGCTAAAAGACAATAAAAAATGGGTGGCAGTTATTGGCTTATCACGGGAAATCCTACCGGGAAATTATCTCATTAACATAGAGTTGGAAGATAGATCAAAGGTTTCCCAGTTATTCAGAGTTGATCCCATTCCATCGTCTATGCCCGGTAGAATAATCGAGTTACCCGAGGCACTATTAGACATGAAATTCGAGCCAGTGAAACTCAGCCATTTGTTAGCCAATGATCAGACCTATCCATTTTCTGGCCCCAAAGCTGTTGTCCCGGTGTTTAAGATGCAGCAAATTGTCAGCAAAGGTCAATACGTACCCTATGGGTTAATCATTAAAAAAGGTAAAAACACTGAACTGATTGATCATTCATGGATTACCTATATCACCGACACAGAATCCGTTGTGGCATCTCCAGGGGATGGAGTAGTGGAACACATGGGGCAACTGGATGATAAAGCCATTTATGTGGTGCTCCATCACGGAATGGGCATGCGATCTATTATATCCAATCTCAAATACACATCGTTAAAAGTTGGCGATACCATCAAATCTAAAGCGCCGTTGGGAATCACCGCCGGCTCGGTAAAAGGGAGAGTCGATTGGCAACTCATAATCAATCAGAACAAAGTGGACCCGCTACAATTTTCTCCTTCTTCCTGAGCGTTTTTTAAAACGTACCTTTTTTGGGTTCCTATCTTTGAATGGATTGGTACTCGATCTCGGGATCACTCTCAAAGGGGTACCGATGAGACGGTAAACTTTGGAAAAATAGTTAACCAGATATTTTTTATAGGATTCGGGTATAGATTCAGCCTGGTTTCCATGAACCACAATAATCGGTGGATTTTTTCCTGCCTGATGCGCAAATTTCAGTCTCACTGGCCGTTGATTGTGCATTGGTGGAGCTGTCTGGGATACCGCATCTTCCAGTGTCCGGTTCAGACTGGAGGTAGATATGGAGACCATAGCAGATTTATAGGCCCTTTTTGCGGCGGGCATCACATCCACGATATTCGAACCATAGAGCGCCGAAATAAAAAGGATGTCGGAACGAGGTAGAAAAGGTAGTTTGATCTCCAGTTCCTTACGAATTTTCTTCCGTTGCTCCGCTTCCAAACGATCCCATTTGTTCACCACAACCACGATAGAACGACCCAGGTTCTGGATCATACCCGCAATGGTTGCATCCTGAGATCCGATCTCACTGGAGGCATCCAGAGTCAGGATCACCACATTCGCTTCTTCGATTGCCTGTAGTGTTTTTACCACTGAGAATTTTTCAATGGCTTCATCCACTCTGGCCTTACGTCTCACACCAGCGGTATCAATCAGCGTATAGGGCTCATCCCCAACCCTAAGAGGGATCTTCACACTGTCACGGGTTGTTCCTGGCAAATCACTGGTAATGACCCTGTGCTCACCAACGAGCTTATTAATGAGTGTCGATTTGCCGACATTGGGACGACCCACCAGAGCAATTTTTGGTCCCGCACCATCGGGCTCTT
>JAALKB010000082.1 GCA_011088265.1 Gammaproteobacteria bacterium | reverse complement strand
TGGTTGAACCAGCATTATATTAAGGAGGCGGACCAGCAACGATTAGCGAAAGCCCTCGCTCGGAGGCTCAACAAACGGGGTATCGGTTTGTGTGGTGGACCAGACGCTACAGAGGTCGTTGAGGTGCTTCGTGATCGGGTCCAGACTTTGGAAGACATGGTGGATGGTGCATTGTATCTTTACCAGGACTTTGAAAACTATGATGAGAACGCAGCAAAAAAACATCTCCGACCCGTTGCGGCAGAATTACTAACCGCGCTGTCTGAAAAGCTTGCGACCATTCCAGAGTGGGAAACGGTGGGAATTAATCAGGTAATTGAGGATCTCATGGCTGAAAAAGAGGTGAAACTTGGAAAAATAGCCCAGCCTCTCAGGGTGGCAATTTCTGGTGGGTCAGCGACCCCTTCCATTGACGTTACAATGAAATTGGTGGGTAGGGAACGGGCGCTAAAAAGAATCCAACACGCTTTGGAGTTTATTGATCAAAGAGCTCAAAATAATCCTTGATCAGGAAAGAATCTAGTCGTAGAATACGCGACCTCTTCGGGGGCCATAGCTCAGCTGGGAGAGCGCAACACTGGCAGTGTTGAGGTCGGCGGTTCGATCCCGCCTGGCTCCACCAGATTTCCTGATTACATATCTTGAAGAGAAGTGAAGTAATTAGCTTGAAGTGCTTGGCTTAAGTAAATAGTTTGAATAATGAGCTTAAATAATTGGCTCAAATAGTGAGCTCAAATAATTAGCTTTTACTGCTGTTTTACTAAAAGACCACATTAAATATAATCAGTTTTGATGTGGTAGTTAACGATGGTACAATTCCATCACTGACAGTTTATACTGTCCCCATCGTCTAGTTGGCCTAGGACACCGCCCTTTCACGGCGGCGACAGGGGTTCGAATCCCCTTGGGGACGCCATAAATTTTATGCTGGCAAGGATGCTGGTAATCGAAAAGGGCTCTCCGCTTCCCTCTTTTTTCCTGCCTGTATTTGATTCATACTTTATGTGCGTGTCTTTGTACGTCTCTTTGTGCACGCCTTTGTACATGTCTTTGTCTTTGTTCCTGATATAGGTTTTAACGTTGTTTTTCTGATGTGGTTCCTACTACAATTTTTGACGAGATTATTAGTTTCACTACATTTCGCTTTTTGTCTGTGTTGATGGAATTCTTCTGGCGCTTTTGTGGTGGATGGATGTTTGACAGGATTTTCGGAAATTAATTTTTTGTAATCCAGTAACGGGTTCAAGACGAGAACAATTTACTTTATGTATGGTCTTAAGAAATAACTTCTTCAATTGAATTTCCATGAATCGAATATTTATTGTTTTGCTGATGTTTCTCAGTCAATTTGTTAGTGCGGATGGCCAGGTGATAAAAAATAATGTAGATGAAAAGCAATATCGGTCAATTGTTCTGGAGAACGGGCTAAAAGTACTGTTGATCTCTGATCATAAAGCGGACGTTGCAGCGGCCTCTCTGGACGTGCATATCGGCAGTGGAACCGATCCCCAAGGGTGGGATGGATTGGCCCATTTTCTGGAACACATGCTTTTTCTCGGCACCGAAAAATACCCTGAAGCTGGGGAATATCAGGATTTCATAAAGAGCCATGGTGGTAATCACAACGCATACACCGCGCTGGCTCACACTAACTACTTTTTTACCATCCATGCCGATAAATTGAGCTCTGCATTGGATCGGTTTTCGCGTTTTTTTATTGATCCTCTTTTTGACGAGGTCTACGTTGACAGGGAACGCGCTGTGGTTCATTCAGAATACCAGGCGAGATTAAAGGACGAAGGTCGGCGTATTTGGGACGCAGGGAAAGTCTTGCTCAATCCCGCCCATCCAGCATCTGGATTCACCGTGGGTTCACTAGACACCCTCAGGGACCGTGAGGGGATGACGGCCAGGGATAAGCTAATTGAGTTTTACCATCAGCACTATTCAGCCAGTATCATGACTTTGGCTGTGTTAGGTAAGGAATCCCTTGATCAATTGGAGATGCTGGTCAAGGAACGTTTCTCCGGGATAGTAAACAAGGATAATGAGGTTCCGGTTTTTATGGTGCCTTATGTCAATGAGGAGTTAATGCCTGCCAGGCTTTCGATTTTGCCGGAAAAAGACCGAAACAATTTGATGTTTCAATTTCCAGTGCCATCGACGCTTCAGGAATATCGTTCGAAGCCCCTCAGTTATATCGCCAACCTGATTGGCCATGAGGGTGAGGGGTCTTTGCTGGCGAAACTGAAAACTCTGGGGTGGGCTGAAGGTTTAAGCGCAGGATCCGGTTATCTGGATACGGTAAATGGAAGTTTCACAGTGTCGTTGAAGCTAACAGAAAATGGCCTAAAGCACATTGATGAAATTGGGTCATTACTGTTTCAGACGATCTCCCTTATAGAACAAAAAGGGATTGAAGAGTGGCGGTATCAGGAGGAGAGTCAACTTGCCGGGATTGCAATACAGTTTTCCAGTGAAGCCAATCCAGGAGCCCTGGTGCAATCCCTTGCAGCAAGAATGCATCAATATGAGACGCCGGAGGTGTTGAGTGGCCCATATTTGATGACTGAGTTTAAGCCAGAGCGTATCCGGGAGATTCTGTCTTACCTTATTCCTGGGAACGTTAATGTCACTGTGATTTCCAAAGAGCTGGAGGCGGATTTTGATTCTCGAACGTCTTTTTATGATGTGAGTTACGCATTGGAGCGAGTCAATGAAGAGAATCTTGAACTCTGGAACAAAGCGAGGTCAGTCTCTGATGAAGGTGATCACGAACTAACCATGCCGAAACCCAATCCATATATTCCAGCTCGGTTGGAGGCCCAATCGTTGAAATATCTTTCTCCGGTTCCGATGCAGATTAAAGGGCAGGATACCATATCTCCCTGGTATAGAGCGGATACTGATTTTAGTCTTCCAAAGGCGTCTTTTTATTTCAGCGTCAAGTCACCTTTGGCGAATGATACCGCTTTAAATTCGGTAAATCTGGCAGTGATGATGAGACTGTTAAATGAACAGTTGAGTACATCGATTTATCCTGCTTATCTCGCAGGATTAGAATATTCTCTGTATAGACATTCCCACGGTTTCTCTGTGCGAGTTAGTGGGTTTGAAGATAAACAATCTGCCTTGCTATCCGCGATACTGGGTGCAATTGAGGGCCCTGAGTATGATTCAGATAAATTGGAATTGATTAAGTCTGATTTGACCAGACAATGGGAAAATGCTTCAAGAGACTCACCTTCCAACCAGACCATCCGTAATATTTATCGCATGGTGATGGATCCTTCATGGAGTGAATCAGAAAAGCTGGCGGCCATCGATGAGGTTTCCATCGATAGCTTGCGGTCCTGGTTTCAGTCTTTTCTTGCCAGGGTAAGCGTTAATGTGTTGTCCCATGGTGACGTGTCTTTTGACAGGACGGTTGAAAGAAGCAACATGTTGAATCAGATTTTCAAGGATCGTGTGATTCTGGAAAAGACGAAACGGACCCAGCCCCGAATGTTTTTCGACGGTGCAAAGTACCTTCGAACCATGGACATTGAGCACAATGATTCCGCGTTGGTAATGTATTTTCAGGGAACAGAAAGGTCGGTTGAACAAAGGGCTAAAATGGCTCTTCTGAGTCAGTTAGTTGAGTCACCGTTTTATAATAATCTGAGAACAACTCATCGGGTTGGCTATCTGGTTTATGCGAATGCCATTCCCATTCTGGAATTGCCCGGGATATTTTTCTCGGCACAAAGCCCTAGCCATTCTCCCGTAGACATGGAAAAGTTGATGAGTGATTTCCTGGACCATTTTGATGATTATCTGAATGAGCTTTCTGATGCTGAATATCAGCAGATCGTAACGGGATTGGTTAATAAAGTGCTGGAGAGGGACAAAAAGCTGACAACCAGAAGTGGCCGGTATTGGACGGAAATTGATTTAGGCAAGCATGAATTCGACAGTCGAGAGAAAATGGCAGAAGCAATTAATACCCTGACTTTGGATGACATGAAACTCTATTTCCGTGAAACCATATTGGATAATGCCAGAAAGTTGGTAGTACAAACTCTCGGTAAGGGGTATGGGGGAGAGGTTGGGCTCATTGCGGAAGAAGGTTATACGAAAACGGGCGAGATCAATGAATTTCGAAATCGCCGGCAGTTTTAATTTGCGACCAGACTCTAGAACGCCAGTAGGTTTTCCCGAGTTTTACAATTAGTCTTTCCATGATTCGATTGAGGGCTGAATTAAAGGTCTAATTGAAGGCCTAGTTGAAGGCCCAATCAAGGACTCAACCGTCCGCCGGGTTAAATGTTAGCGCTGGATGAGGGTGAGCCTCTGATAAATTGACCTATGGGCTAATACGGTAATGTCACATGGCCAGGTTCTGTGATAGCACCCTATGCGAAAAATATAGAAAACGATAATTGTGATGAAAACGCCTGATCTAACGGAAGTCGTAGAGAAGATTGCCATTCACCTTGTTGAAAACCAGAAAACCATGGTGACCGCAGAATCCTGTACCGGTGGTGGCATCGCGTTTTCATTGACAGATTTGCCCGGAAGTTCAAATTGGTTTGACCGGGCGTACGTGACCTATAGCAATCAAGCAAAGGAGCAGATGATCGGAGTAAAAAAAGAGACTCTGAATGCATTTGGAGCGGTTAGTGAAGCAGTGGCGAAAGAGATGGCCATTGGCAGCTTACTGGACAGTCAGACTGACTATGCTCTTTCTGTCACGGGAGTGGCGGGCCCTGGGGGAGGGACTCCTGAAAAACCTGTTGGAATGGTGTGCTTCGGGTGGGCAGGAAAGACTAAACAAAATCGTGAATTCGCAATCACTGAGACTCAGTATTTCCAGGGAGACAGGCAGTCAATCCGACAACAAACCATTACCTATTCTCTTTCCTGCTTTTTGCAGGACTTCTTCGATGATTCATAGTCTTTGTTGCTTGTTTCTTACAGGCAATGAGGTTTGCTGGGATTGAAGAACACTGGCAATGAGGAGTGACAACTAATGGATAAAAAACATCAGAAATAACCTATAATAAGTGTCGTTTGGACGAGAGCTCCCGGATGTCTATATGAAAGACATAAGGATAGTTTTCAATATAGAAGTAGCTTTCGTCGAAAAAACGGTGGGACCAATATCGCTGGTATCGATTATTTTGGTCCAGAGTAGGATGCTCTGAATTTAGTCTCTGCCTATCTATCCGACGGTGTTTTACTTTACCCTCGGTGGCTTATTGATAATTTTATATAGTGTTCAAACGATATGAGTCTTGATTATCTTGATTTCGAAAAACCCATCGCCGAGCTGGAAGAGAAAATTGTTGAGCTCCAGCGTGCGAGCTCCAGCAGTAATCTTGACCTTGAGCAGGAAATTAGTCTTCTTCGACAACGGAATCATGAATCAACCAAAGCGATATTTTCAAAATTGGGTTCATGGCAAATCACGCAGCTAGCCCGGCATCCTCGAAGACCCTATACCCAGGACTACATCCAGCGAATCGTCACAGATTTCCAGGAGTTGCATGGTGATAGGATGTTTGCAGATGATCCAGCTATTATTACCGGACTTGGAACTATTAAAGGAAGAAACGTAGCCATTATTGGCCATCAAAAGGGCCGCGATACCCGAGAGCGAACCAGGAGAAACTTTGGTATGCCAAGACCGGAAGGGTATCGTAAAGCCCAAAGAGTCATGCGTCTTGCTGCGAGATTTCAATTGCCCGTTGTGACACTAATAGATACACCAGGCGCTTATCCTGGTGTTGATGCCGAGGAGAGAGGGCAAAGTGAGGCTATTGCGAGTTCCCTTGAAGTCATGACGACGATAAAAACCCCCATTGTTTCTGTTGTAATAGGTGAAGGTGGCTCAGGCGGAGCGTTGGCTATTGGAGTGTGCGATAAGTTAATGATGTTAGAGTATTCCACTTATTCGGTTATTTCTCCCGAAGGCTGCGCGTCCATTTTGTGGAAAAGCGCTGCCAAAGCGACAGATGCAGCAGAAGCCATGGGCGTGACAACTAAACAATTGTCACGCCTGGGTCTGGTAGACGAGGTAATTAAGGAACCTTTGGGGGGCGCTCATAGAGACTATGATGGAGTTTCAGAGGCGATAGAAAATGCGATTACCCGTTCATTGGATGAGCTGTGTGACGTTAGCCATGAGGTATTAATGGATCGACGCTATCAAAGACTTACTGGCTTCGGTAAATTTGAGCTCAAAAACTAGACACGACAAATTACCGGTCTTGCCCCAGGGCTATAAGAAATTTTCGAGCGAAGTATTAGCGGTAATTCTCTCCGAAGAAGTTGGCTCATTAGAGGATAGTCGTTTTGCTGTCGGATTCAGTGGGGGTTGTGATTCACAGGCGCTGCTTCATGCCATGTCAGACCTGAGACGCCACTATGACATTAATTTGTTGGCGCTTCACTTTGATCACGGCCTGAATCATGACTCCGTTCTTTGGCAGGAACAATGCGAACAATTATGTATTGATCTCAAAGTACCTTTTTTCTCCCATCGCCAGGTCATTAGGACGAAAGCTGGTGAAAGCCTTGAGGCCAGGGCCCGGGAAGCACGGTATGCCTGGTTTGAGCAGATTACGGATGAAGATCGAGTTATCCTGACTGCCCATCATTTTGACGATCAGGTTGAAACTGTGATGCTGAATTTGTTCAACGGAAGAGGCGTTGATTCACTGACCGGGATGAGGACAATTCGACCACTTTCCTATGGATCCAAACAGCTTTTGGTTCGGCCTTTACTTCAAATTCCGCGAAAAGCTCTGGAGAAATATAATCAGGAGCATGGTTTAAGTTGGATACGCGATCCTTCCAATCAGAGTGACACCTTCGATCGGAACTATTTGCGAAATCAGATTATGCCTCTGATTAAGGAAAGGTGGCCAGGGGCAGCAAAGGGAATTGGAGGAATTTCACAGAAACTACAGCGTCTGTCTGCGGTATATCAAAAGCATATTCTTGAATCGTATCGGTGTTGTGCAGAAGACTCAGTACGACGGCTTTTTTGCCTTGGTCGCTCTTTGAGTGTCCGTAAGTTATCAGAGCTGGATAGGTGGGATTACGTTGAGGTGTTACGTCTATGGATTCATCAGACGGGAAACCCTTCTCCCTCTAATGCGTTGCTTGAAGACACCTACAGGCAGATTAGTGGAGGTTATGCGGGTGCAGGTGGATTTCAGCACCAATCCTATGAAGTAAGAAATTTCGCGAATCGACTGTATTTAATGAGCCGGCTGGATCATGGCGTTAAAGTACCAGAGAAAATTAGTTACGATTTAGGTAACAGATTGTTTCCAACACTTGGTGTTAAATTGGTGATTGATTCCTGTCATGGCAAGGGAATTAGCGAAGCAAAAATAGGACGTGGCGTCGTTGAATTAGTTTGGAGGCAAGGAGGGGAGCGGATTACGTTACCTGGTCGTGATTTCCAACACCAGTTAAAAAAAATTTATCAGCAATACGGTATTCCTCCCTGGGAAAGAGATCGACTGCCGATGATTAAGGTGAATGCCAGAATTGTATGGGTTTGGGGGATCGGTGTATTGGATGACTATCAGTGTAAGGGGTCTGAAGTCGGTTTTTGTCCGAAATTCAAACCTCTTGACGATTGAGTGCCTGATGGATTTTTGATAAGCTACCGACCCGTCCGGAGAGCCGATTCTTAGGGTTTTCCACTATGAATTTTGATAAGCCCCTGAATTTTATCGTCGCTATTCTGGCAGGATTCTGGATATCGATAGAGTTTGCAGCACTGGCTTGTAGGTACCGATGTTCTCGGCTTGTTTGCCTTTTAAATCAAGCATTTTTCTACTTTTTTATTTGGTTAGGTGTGCTCTATATAGGTTTGGGATAGGTTTGGGATGGTCTTTAAATGAGTTTGACATATCCTTTTGACATATCATGCGGGCATCATTCTAATGATATTTGGACTGTGACTGGTCATCCATGACTAAATTAATATTTATAACCGGCGGAGTGGTTTCCTCTTTAGGAAAAGGTATTGCCTCGGCTTCTCTGGGAAGCATACTTGAAGCACGTGGGCTGAAGGTAACCATGATGAAACTGGATCCTTATATCAACGTTGATCCTGGCACCATGAGTCCATTCCAGCATGGAGAAGTGTTTGTTACGGAAGATGGGGCGGAAACCGATCTGGATTTGGGCCATTATGAACGTTATGTTCGAACCACGATGAGGAAAAGTAACAATTTCACCACGGGTCAGATATATGAAAGAGTCATTCGCCAGGAAAGACGGGGTGATTATCTTGGTGGGACCGTGCAGGTTATTCCACATATTACCAATGAAATTAAAAAATCCATTCTCAAAGGAGCTGGTTCTTCGGCGGATGTTGCCTTGGTTGAGATTGGTGGAACAGTTGGTGACATTGAGTCACTTCCTTTCCTTGAAGCCATTCGCCAAATGCGGGTTGAGTTAGGTAAAAAGAACACATTGTTTTTACACTTGACCCTTGTGCCAGAAATTCAGGTTTCCCATGAGATAAAAACCAAACCTACCCAACATTCGGTAAAAGAAATGCGCTCGATTGGTATACAGCCGGATATCCTGTTATGTCGAGTACGTGAATCGCTACCAGATTCCGCTCGCAAGAAAATCGCCTTGTTCACCAATGTCGAAGAACAAGCTGTAATTTCTGGTGTGGATGTTGATAACATCTATCGTATTCCTCATCTTTATGTCGAACAGAAACTGGATCAGATTGTCACAGAACATCTCCACATCGAAGCAGGGCCACCAGATATGTCAGAGTGGGATGAGGTTCTTGAAAATAGCCTGAACCCCGAAGGAGAGCTAACCATAGGGATGGTTGGCAAGTATGTCAGTCTTACCGAGTCCTATAAGTCGCTTTCCGAAGCGCTTATCCATGCAGGAATACAAACGAGGACAAAAGTTAATATTAAGTATATCGATTCAACAGAAGTCGAAGTTGACGGTACTGAAGTGATTGGTGATGTTGACGCGATACTGGTACCCGGAGGCTTTGGAGAAAGAGGCTTCATTGGAATGGTTGAAACAGCCAGATATGCCCGGGAAAACAACATTCCCTATTTAGGTATCTGTTTGGGGATGCAGGTTGCGACTATTGAGTTTGCAAGAAATGTGGTGGGCCTATCCGGTGCGTATAGTACTGAGTTTAATAAAGAAACAGAACACTCAATTATTGCATTGATCACTGAATGGATAGATGACAATGGTATTCGAGAGCTTCGGGATGAATACACTGACCTGGGAGGTACTATGCGTCTTGGCGCTCAGGACATTCATCTGAGTCCTGGTTCTATTTATCATGAAATCTATCAGTCGGATGTGATTCGTGAGAGACATCGACACCGGTACGAATTTAATAATAACTATATGCAGCAACTAGAGGAGGCAGGCTTGAGCTTCTCGGGTCGATCTTCCAATGGTCTGGTTGAGGTCATTGAACTTCCTAACCACCCGTGGTTCGTTGCCTGTCAATTTCACCCTGAGTTCACCTCGAATCCCAGAGACGGGCATCTGATGTTTTCGGAATACGTTCGAGCGGGATTACGATACAGGAAATCAAAGCAAGCGGATTAAAAGTCCACACCATTCAACGTATTTTGAAATAGAGAACCATCAGTGAAACTGATAGATTATAAAATAAAAGCGTCTTCTCCATTTTTCCTGATTGCGGGCCCCTGCGTCATTGAATCTGAAGAGATGGCGATGTCAACGGCATCAACGCTAAAGGAAATAACGGAAAAACTCGGAATCTATTTCATCTATAAATCTTCGTTTGATAAAGCGAACCGAACATCGTCTGGCTCTGAGCGCGGGCTAGGACGGGAGAGGGGACTGGAAATTCTGTCCAGGGTTCGTGACAAAGTGGGTGTCCCAGTGCTTACAGATGTGCATAGTGTTGACGATGTCAACGCAGCCTCCCAGATTGTTGACGTGTTACAGACCCCCGCTTTTTTATGCCGGCAGACTGATCTTGTTCAGGCGGTGGCAAATTCAGGCAAGCCTGCCAACATCAAAAAGGGGCAGTTTCTTTCGCCTGGAGAAATGCAGTATGTGGTGGATAAGGCGAAATCAGCTAACCCTGAAGCCCCGGTTATGGTGTGTGAAAGAGGAACAAGTTTTGGTTATAACAATCTGGTTGTGGACATGCGTGGATTGGAAACCATGAAATCAACGAAATGTCCGGTAGTGTTTGATGCTACTCACTCTGTGCAACTTCCGGGGGGAGCCGCAGGCAAATCTGGTGGGCAACGGGAATTTGTACCCGTTCTCGCAAAGGCTGCGGTGGCAGTCGGTGTTTCAGGACTTTTTATGGAGAGTCATCCTGATCCGGATAATGCGTTTAGTGATGGTCCCAACGCATGGCCGCTGCAAAAGATGGAGGCTCTTTTGACTCAACTACTTGCCATTGATCACGCGGTAAAGTCTTTTGACGGATAGGCTATTTGACTACTACGCGTTCACCATAAATACGCATCTACCATAACAGAGAATTTGGAACGGTTTGTTTTAGCTTTTCCTAGTTTAAGAAATGCGGGAAGACTAGCATCACTGAATATATTGAATATTCTGGTTGCTGGCTGCTCACTAATGGTTTTCAGAAAAAATCCTGATTGATACAAAGACTTAACAAAGATGACCCTATGACGCATTCTTGTTAAAGTACATGGTTAATCAGTAATTCCTGGTACGGATAGACAAAACGATGAATTCGTCCGTTCTTTTTATCGGATCCTGGTGGTTATGATTCGATGAAGTTTCCACAAAAATCAAGCCCCAGGTTAAGAAATCAATCTCCCAGTTAGATGTTTAATCAGATATCCAATCAGATATCCAATCAGGCCACCGCGGTGTTCCACTATTACTCCCATCGTTGTTTCTAATTTAATTTAAAAATGTCACATTCATCTATGAAAATTAAAAACTGCCACGCACGAGAGATTCTGGACTCAAGGGGTAATCCTACGATTGCGGTGGCTGTCGAACTTGAAGATGGTTCAATAGGAGATGCCGCGGTTCCGTCTGGCGCTTCTACGGGTTCTCTGGAAGCATTGGAACTTCGCGATGGGGATAAAAGTAGGTATCTTGGTAAAGGAGTACTGAAAGCCGTCAAAAATGTTAACACCCAACTCAAATCGGCGATTGTTGGTATGGACGCAACTGACCAGCAAAGTATTGACCAAAAGATGTTGGAGCTTGATGGAAGCGACAATAAAAAAAATTTAGGGGCAAATGCGATTTTAGGTGTGTCATTGGCGGTTTCCCGTGCTGCTGCGACGGGTTTGAAGATCCCCCTGTTTCAACATCTGGGCGATGTGTTCGGAAACCATTCCTTTACTTTGCCAGTACCCCAAATGAATATCATCAATGGCGGTGCTCATGCAGATAATGCCATTGACTTTCAGGAGTTCATGATATTGCCGGTGGGTTTGCCCACTTATTGTGGGGCATTACGTTGTGGGGTGGAGATTTTTCATTCTCTAAAATCTGTTCTACTTGCGAAAGGACTTAGTACCAGTGTTGGCGACGAGGGAGGGTTTGTTCCGGAATGTAAATCGAATGAAGAGGGGCTTGGGCTGATTATGCAAGCTATTGAGGACGCAGGTTATGTGGCGGGTGATCAGGTTCTGATTGGACTCGATGCCGCTAGTTCTGAGTTTTTCACCAACGGTCGATATGAACTTAAGGCAGAAGGATTGTCGCTGGATTCAGCGGGTTTCACCGACTATTTGGCGGATTGGGTGGCTAAGTATCCAATTATTAGTATTGAAGACGGTATGGATGAACAGGATTGGGATGGTTGGGATTTACTCACCAGGCGAATAGGAGAAAAGGTGCAGTTGACCGGGGATGATCTGTTTGTTACCAATCCCGGAATTTTGAAAAAAGGAATCGATACCAATGTCGCTAATTCGATCCTGATCAAGGTCAATCAGATCGGAACCCTAAGTGAGACCTTTGCTGCAATTAGAATGGCGAAAGAGGCGCACTACTGTGCAACGATTTCCCATCGGTCTGGGGAAACAGAGGACACCACTATTGCTGATCTCGCTGTGGCGACGGCGGCGGGGCAGATTAAAACCGGTTCATTATGCCGTTCGGAACGAGTTGCGAAATACAACCGGTTGCTTCAAATCGAAGAGATGCTCGGTGGTGATGCTGTATTTGCGGGGAAGGGAGCTTTCGGTCACCTTTCATTGCCATCCTGATTGGATAGGGTGTTGTATTGAATCCACTAACACCTCTGCTGATCCTCGCTTTTCTTGGGTTACAGTATGCGCTGTGGTTTGGGGACAAAAATGCGTTTGATCTATATCGGCTAGATAAAGCTGCCGATGCATTGGCGACGGAAAACGATATCGCCCGAAATCGGAATTCGAATTTAAGAGCGGAGGTTATTGATCTCAAACAGGGTGGAGAAACCGTTGAGACTCTCGCGAGATCTCAATTGGGTTTGATAAAAAAAGGGGAGACGTTCTACCAGATTATCGAGTAATTCCCCGAATTCTCACGAGTCTCCCCGGGTCCAATGCTACTTCACTAATTTCCTTACTAAACCCCTCACTTGGGCGATCATTATAGTCAAAAATCAGCAAAAGCCAGCAGTCCAGGTTGGGTTAACTAATTTATCTATTGTGTTGTTTTTCTATCAGCTGGAATTTCATAGGGAGTGGGGATCCGGGTGATGACTGGGCCTTCTATAGACTCTACCATCAACTCACCCTTTTCAAAGCTTGCGGTAGGCACTATGGCAGTTACCAGCGCTTCTTCATCGGATATGCGAATTGCGTCCACAACGATGCCAGATTTCGTATCGGGTTTTGTTGGGCTGAATAATGCTGTCCCGGGTAAGATCCTTTGGTCGGTATTGACTCTGGCAATCAACATGCGTTGCTTTAGCTTTCCAAGGTACCTAAGGCGTGCAATGATTTCTTGCCCCGGATAACATCCTTTTTTAAAGCTTACGCCAGAGACCAGATCCAGATTAATCATCTGGGGAATGAATTCTTCCATGGTTTCCTCATAGACCTGAGGAATGCCTGACAAAATATCAATCAATCGCCAAATATCGTGATTCAGAAAACTCAGCGTTTTCTGAGAATGAAGTTGAGAAATGGTTTGTTCGTTGCCCGATGTGACTATGATTTTTCGTGGAATTACCCCCTCAACGGTAAAGCTTGATGCGTCCCCGGGGAGGTCCATGTGAGATTGGGTATCTTCGATAAGACCGAAAGCGAATTGTTGGGTCTCAATTTCAATCTCTACCTTTGCGCGCATCTTAAACATTTTCAATCGGGCTATAATTTGAGTGCTGGTGTCCTCGGACAACAGGAGCCAGAAGCCATTTTGTTTTCGAAGTATTCGAATTAGGCAAAGCGCGCGGCCTTTTGGAGTACAGTATCCGTGGAGCTGGCAACAACCGGGCTTCAGCTCTGTAAGATCATTGCTTAGTTGCCCTTGCAGGAAGCTTTCTGCTTCAGTGCCGGTTACGCTTATCAGCGTCAATGGCGAAAGATCAATTATCCCGGGACTGACTGCTTTCAAATCACCACTCTGTAGAACATGGTAGGCATCATAGTTGTGAATCGTGTTCGGTGTGTCGAAAAAACTGCTTAGGGTATAGTTAGCACTGTTCATCAGAATTATGTTCGCAAAGATTGAGCGACTGTAAGATATGGGCAATTATGAGAGTGGGTGGGTTGAAAAAACAAGAGAAAACATACCCCTGATTCGACAAAAATGCCTCTCCCATTTGATGATAGAATTCCTGGCCAATAATTGGGAGCCGCCTCCAAATATGACAAATACAAATGACGAATGAAGATCTTCAGGACCCTCTCCAGACCTCGGTGAGCGAAAAAGAACAACAGGAATCGAAGCAGAAAACGGCACCAGAAACCTGGCAGGAAGAAGATATCACCAGGGAGGATAGTCTCGAAGGTTTGAAGGAGAATCAGGCTGTTTCGCCAGAGATAGGCGGCCCCTCAGGCCTGGAGCCAACCCGCTACGGCGACTGGGAGGTCGGGGGTAGATGTAGCGATTTTTGATGCTGCCTCTTTGCTTTTTTCAGGGTTCGGCGTTTCAGTTGGCTATTGATTCGATTTCGTGGGTTTTGGTATCAAATGTTTTGATGCTTTAACTATTGTAACGGAGATGGATTATTCCTAAAATAAAAAATTATTCCCGCTATTTCCTAGAGTTCTAGATTTGACCACCGCAAGACGCCCGCTTTCACCTCACTTGCAGGTTTATCGTCCTCAGCTTACCTCTGTTTTATCCATTTTGCACCGAACCACTGGAGTCATTATCGCCATTGGCGCACTCTTGATTGGTTGGTGGCTTTGGTCCGTGGCAGGGACTGGGGAACAATTTGCGCTTAGCCATCTTTTTTTTAATTCATCCTTTGGCACTGTGTTATTAGTGGTTTGGACGGCATGTACTTTTTATCATCTTTGTAATGGTATCCGACATCTTTTCTGGGATATGGGGGTTGGTTTTGAAATTTCCCAAGCATATTTAAGCGGTAAGGCGGTTCTTGCTGCAACGGCTATTCTGACTTTACTGGTGTGGTTGCTATGAGTTTGAGACATCCTTTGGCCAAGGTAAAAGGACTAGGTGCATCTGGCGATGGTTCCCATCATTGGTGGTTACAACGAACCAGCGCACTGGCATTGATCCCCTTGACTCTATGGTTTGCTTTTTCAATTCTGGATCATATCGGAGAAGAGCAGGTAGCCATTCAGGAATGGATCGCTCAACCCATGGTTGCATTGCTATTGACTTTGTATGTGGTGTTTATGTTTTTCCATGGCCAGCTCGGTTTGCAGGTGGTTGTTGAGGATTATGTGCACGGAGAGCAAAAAAAAATAATTCTGCTTTTGCTGATCAAAGGATTGATGATTTTTGCTGTATTGGCATCTGTTTTTTCCGTATTACGTATCGCTCTTTAGAGTTTTGTGATCTGATCGGAAATTCTCAGGAAAAGCAGGTTCGATTTTTACGAACGTTGCGCTACTATGTACTACGCTACCAGAGTTCCACAAGAATTTGATTGGGGCCTTTAGCACAGAGCAGCTCATAAACGCTTCACCGCAGTTTTCGGGGTTTGAAAGACACACTTTTAATTATTATGTCAGTGCATCAACGAAGACTTTTAAGACAAAGACTTTTACAGTTTTTCAACGGAAGTATGACTGATTCTCCTATAACACGTTGTTTGTTTTGGGTTAGTGATTAAGTCGGATTGATTATGATTTTGAGTGCATTGATTTGTTATCCCAGGGAAGCATGTTTCCGTGGTTTTTATATTTTTTCTGGAGTGAGTTGTGTCTGAAACCTATCCCATTATTGATCACCAATATGATGTGGTTATTGTCGGAGCTGGTGGTGCCGGTTTAAGGTCAACCTTCGGTATGGCCGTTGAAGGCCTGAGTACCGCGTGTATTACCAAACTCTTTCCCACCCGAAGTCATACGGTAGCCGCTCAGGGCGGTATGAGCGCTGCGCTGGGGAATATGGGTGAAGACGATTGGCGTTGGCACATGTATGACACCGTCAAGGGCTCAGATTGGCTAGGTGATCAGGATGCCATTGAATACATGTGTAAGGAAGCAGCGGATGCGGTTATAGAATTGGAACATTATGGTGTTCCTTTTTCCCGCACTTCGGAGGGTAAGATTTACCAGCGTGCCTTTGGAGGCATGACTACCCACTACGGTGAAGGGCAGGCCCAGCGGACTTGTGCAGCAGCTGATCGTACTGGCCACGCGATTTTGCATACGCTTTATCAGCAATCCCTCAAACATAAAGCTGAGTTCTTTATTGAATATTTTGCCATGGATCTGATCATGGAAGATGGAGAATGTAAGGGTGTCATGGCCTGGGATTTGGACCGGGGTGAATTACACCGATTCTCAGCCCAAATCGTGGTACTCGCAACCGGTGGATATGGCCGAGCTTACTTTTCAGCCACCTCCGCGCATAGCTGTACTGGGGATGGCGGAGGTATGGTTCTAAGAGCGGGGCTGCCTTTGCAGGACATGGAGTTTACCCAGTTTCACCCTACTGGCATTTATGGCTCGGGATGTTTGATCACCGAAGGTGCTCGGGGTGAAGGTGGATATCTGACTAACTCCAGTGG
>JAALKB010000081.1 GCA_011088265.1 Gammaproteobacteria bacterium | reverse complement strand
TGACGTTGAAAGTGAGCTTTTGTGCCTGTACTGCGACTTGGCAGAATCTTGCCAGTTTCACTGATATTCGCCTTGAGGATGTCCAGATCTTTGTAATCAATGGACTCAATGCCATCTGCAGTAAATTTGCAAAATCTTGGGCGTCTTTGAAATCTGGCCATTATTCTGTTTCCTCAGTCTTTTCAGTCTTTTCAGAAGCTTGTTCGGGTGATGGTTCTGCTGCTGCTGGAGCAGATGCCGCTTTACGTGAGGACTCTACCTGGTCTTCTGCAGCTTTCTCTTTCGCGAAGAATGATTCCCCAGTAATTGCCTCATTACGTTTAATAACGAGGTGCCTTAAAATGGAATCATTGAACTTAAAGTTTCTTTCAATCTCGCGAAGAGTTTCCAGCGCGCATTCTATATTAATCATGACATAGTGCGCTTTATGTAGATCGTTGATCGTATAGGCAAGACGACGTCTTCCCCAATCTTCTACTCGGTGAATGTTCCCTTCAGCTGCGGTAACCATTTCTTTATAACGGTCAATCATCGCTGGAACCTGTTCGCTCTGGTCTGGATGAACCAGAAACACGATTTCATAGTGTCTCATAGATGCTCCCTATGGATATCAATCTTCCCGGTATTTTTAACCGGTGAAGAAAGGAGTTAGTAAAATGTAGCGGCGCGGAATTTTATCTCATCAGAAGCTGTAAAACAATGTGAATTAATCCTGGATACTAGGCAACCAGATAATGATGTTTCCGAATATCTTTGATAGTTATTAATTCAATCTATAGTCATTATTAATGTAACACTATAAAATCTAACCTGCTTAAGAAGCCAATCTAACTATAAAACGGGAAACATTCAGATGTCGTCACTCACACACTCTCAGGCCGTAATAGCACAGGATGTTGATCCACTGGAGACTAATGAATGGTTGGACGCACTAACTTCAGTGATCGAAAGAGAAGGAAATCAACGCGCCCATTTTCTCATCGAAACGCTGATTGACAAAGCGCGGCGTTCTGGCGTGCATATTCCTTACCAATCCCATACTGCTTATCTGAACACGATTCCCCCACATCTTGAGGAACGAAGTCCAGGAGACAACGCATTGGAACGCCGGATTCGAGCGCTCATTAGATGGAATGCCATGGCAATGGTTGTGAGAGCAAATCGAATTTCCACCGAATTAGGCGGACACATCGCCAGCTTTGCCTCTGCAGCAACCCTCTATGACATCGGTTTCAATCATTTTTGGCGGGCAAATACGCCAGAACAGATGGGTGATCTAGTCTTCATCCAAGGGCACTCCGCGCCAGGAATTTATGCCCGGGCTTACCTCGAGAGAAGACTGAATAAGGAAGATCTTCGACTTTTCCGCCAGGAAGTTAGTGGCAAAGGAATTTCCTCCTATCCCCATCCCTGGTTAATGCCGGATTTCTGGCAATTTCCAACGGTTTCCATGGGCCTTGGGCCAATCATGGCTATTCATCAGGCTCGATACATGAAATACCTGCACAATCGGGGACTGATCGATGCGGGAGTTCGAAAAGTCTGGGCATTTCTTGGGGATGGAGAGATGGATGAACCCGAATCTCGAGGAGCATTGGCGTTGGCAGGTAGGGAAAATCTGGATAATCTGATTTTCGTCATTAACTGTAATTTGCAGCGGCTAGATGGGCCAGTGCGGGGCAATGGGAAAATTATTCAGGAACTTGAAGGTGACTTTCGCGGAGCTGGATGGAACGTTATTAAAGTTATATGGGGTGGATACTGGGACCCCCTACTAATGCGTGATGACAAAGGGCTTCTCAAGCAACGCATGGAAGAGGCCGTTGATGGGGAATATCAGGCCTTCAAAGCCAAGGACGGAGCCTATGTCAGAGAAAAGTTCTTTGGTAAATACCCCGAATTAAGAGAAATGGTTTCCAATATGGCGGATGAGGACATTTGGCGCCTAAATCGAGGTGGACATGATCCCCATAAGGTCTACGCCGCTTATGCAGCGGCGGCCAAACACACCGGGCAACCTACGGTTATTCTTGCTAAAACGGTTAAGGGATATGGAATGGGCGAAGCTGGAGAAGGTCAAAATACCACTCATCAGCAGAAGAAAATGGGAGAAGACGCGCTACTTGCCTTTAGAGATCGATTCAATATTCCTTTAACCGATGAAGAGGTCGCAGAAGCACCCTTTTATCGACCGGAACCAGACTCTCCAGAAACTGAATACTTAATGGAAAGACGGCATGCTCTGGGAGGTTTCATTCCCTCACGCATAAACCTGAGCAAACCCTCATTCGATATCCCGGACCTTTCTATATTTGCAAATCAACTCGAAGGAACTGGCGACCGGGAGATTTCAACGACCATGGCATTCGTTCGGATTCTTTCCAGTTTGATAAGAGATAAATCGCTAAAGAAATACATTGTCCCAATTATCCCGGACGAATCCAGAACCTTTGGGATGGAAGGTATGTTTCGGCAGCTCGGTATTTACTCACCCAAAGGGCAGTTGTATGAACCAGAGGATGCAGATCAACTGATGTTCTACCGGGAAGACAAAGATGGACAGGTGCTGCAGGAGGGTATCAACGAAGCGGGAGCCATGTCGTCATGGATTGCTGCCGGTACCGCCTACAGTAATCATGATATCTGCACCATACCTTTCTTTATTCTCTATTCCATGTTTGGGTTTCAACGGATTGGTGATCTGTGCTGGGCGGCGGGTGATAGTCGTGCCAGAGGTTTCATTCTCGGAGGAACCGCAGGCAGAACCACGCTTGCCGGGGAAGGGTTACAGCACCAGGATGGACATAGCCTGATTTTATCAGGCACAGTTCCAAACTGTGTCTCTTATGACCCTACTTATGGGTATGAACTTGCGGTAATCATCCATGATGGACTTCGCAGAATGTATGACCACCAGGAAAGTCTTTACTATTACATTACGGTGATGAACGAGAATTACGTCCACCCGGAAATGCCAAAGAACGCTGAAGAAGGCATTCTCAGAGGTATGTATCTACTAAAAAGCATCAATAGCGACACTGGCAGAACAAAAGTTCAATTATTTGGTGGCGGTACAATTTTGCGCGAAATAGAAGCTGCTGCGGAAATTCTCAAAGATGATTATCAAATCGACTCCGACAGCTGGAGCGTAACCAGCTTCAATGAGCTCGCCCGGGATGGCCAGAGCGTGGCACGCCACAATAGATTACACCCCGAAGAAGAACCAAGGCAGAGTTACGTTGAGATGTGTTTAAACAATACCGAAGGACCGGTTATCGCGGCCACCGATTATATTAAGCTTTATGCGGAACAAATAAGGGCATTTGTTCCCAATAGGTATTATGTGTTGGGAACGGATGGTTATGGTCGAAGTGATACCAGGGAACAACTACGCAAATTTTTTGAGGTGGACCGTTACAATATTGTGGTAGCGACCCTGGATTCGCTGGTTGAACAGGAGTTAATATCGCCTTCAGAGGTTGTTGACGCCATTGCAAGATATGATATTGATCCTGAAAAACCTAACCCTGTGTCTGTGTAAATTTAATTCGAAAGCCCAGTAAGAGAGCATTTTAAATGTCAAATTCAGTTGAAATTAAAGTCCCGGATATTGGCGATTTTGCCGCAGTTGAAATCATAGAATTACTAGTCTCTGTCGGTGATTCCGTTGCCACCGAAGAACCACTGATTACGCTGGAAAGCGACAAAGCAACCATGGAGGTTCCAAGTCCACAAACCGGCGTAATTGAAGAAATTAGAATCCAGACTGGGCAGTCTGTGGCCCAGGGCACAGTGATCATGATCATGAGAGTAGAGGAACAATCGTTAGACGATCAGTTAACTCCGGATTCAGACACCAGTCCAGATAAGCCCAGCGAAAGCGAACCGGCAGAAAATAACGAATCTGTGTCATCGACGACGTCTTCTTCAAATGAATCCCGTGATCAGTCAATCACTCCTCCCGCCTCCAGTGAAGATCGGGAAACACCAGATTTTACATCCAACACTCATCCGGGAACCCTGCCTCCCCCCGTGGAACGCGCTGGAATCGCCCTACCCCATGCCAGTCCTGCTGTACGGCGTTTTGCCAGAGAACTTGGCACTGATCTACGTAAAGTCAGAGGATCGGGTGCCAAGGGGCGAATTACCAGAGAAGATGTTCAGAATTGGGTAAAGCAACAGCTATCCACGCCTTCACGACCTGAAGGAAGCGGAATACCGCCCATACCGGAAATTGATTTTTCGCAGTTTGGCGAAATCGAAACCGCAGCACTATCCAGAATAAAAAAATTATCCGGACCCCATCTACAAACAGCGTGGCTGAACATCCCCCATGTAACCCACCATGACGAAGCAGATATCACTGAGCTTGAGGAGTTCAGGCAATCTCTTAAGGCGGAGGCGGAAAAAGAACAGATCAAGATAACCCTGTTAGCCTTTGTGACTAAGATCCTGGCAAGTGCGTTGAAAAAGTTTCCCACTTTCAACTCTTCGTTACACCCAAATGGTGACTCACTAATTCTCAAAAAATACATCAACATCGGAATCGCCGTGGACACACCTCAAGGACTCATCGTTCCCGTGATAAAAAATGCCCAAAGTAAAAGTATTTTTGAACTGGCGCGGGAAATGGGAGAACTTAGTGTCCGAGCCCGGGAGGGGAAACTCAGATCTGAAGACCTCAAAGGCGGCAGTATGAGCATTTCCAGCCTCGGTGGTATCAGTGGAGTGGGTTTCACTCCTATCGTAAACGCTCCAGAGGTTGCTATTCTTGGAGTCTCAAGAGCAAAAATGACCCCCATATGGGACGGTGAAACATTTCAGCCAAGACTAATTTTGCCCATAAGCCTGTCTTATGACCATCGGGTCATAGACGGCGCAGAAGGAGCTCGCTTTGCCGCTTATTTGTCACAGTCATTCGGTGACGTCAGAAGACTCTCTTTATAGGTAATACCATGTCAGCATTACTTGAAGTACTTATTCCGGATCTCGGCGATTTTGATGTTGTTCCAATTATCGAAATATTCGTAAAAGTTGGCGACGCCATTGAAATTGATGATCCATTGATTGCACTGGAGAGTGACAAGGCTACCATGGAAATTCCAGCAACAACCGCGGGAGTTGTACGGGAAATTCTCTGTAGTGTGGGTGATAACGTTGGACAAGGACAACCCATTCTTAAGCTGGAATTGTTATCCGACTCTCTGTCCATTGACCAGCCAGAGACCGATAGTAGGAAATTAGTCGATATAGGGTCTAATGCCAACGGACCGATCCAGGAATCTGCCCAAAGACTAGCCCAAAGTTCTCCTTCATCGACACCGACATCAACCACCAATGAAGACAACCAGTAAGGTTCTACTTCGGATTCGAATACAGCTTACTCCCACAGTTCCTCGGACCAGCATACGCAATTAGTGGTGCTTGGTTCTGGTCCGGGAGGCTACACTGCGGCTTTTAGGGCTGCGGATCTGGGGCTTAAGGTAGTGTTAATTGAGCGTCATAGCAACCTTGGTGGGGTCTGCCTTAACGTCGGTTGCATCCCCTCAAAGGCCCTACTCCACATGGCAAAAGTTATCAACGAAAGTAAGCATGCATCCGATATCGGCATTACCTACCCGGAGCCGAATATCGATCTTGAGAAAATTAGGGAATGGAAGTCAGGCGTTGTTGGCCAACTCACGAAGGGGCTCGCAGGATTAGCTAAAAAGCGAAAAGTATCTGTTATTCAGGGAGTCGGCACATTTACCTCTGCCAATAGTATTGCCGTGGAGAAGGACGGAAATATCACTACCCTGTCTTTTGATCAGGCAATCATTGCTGCAGGGTCTGAATCCGTTGAAATTCCCTCGTTTCCCCACGATGACCCCAGGGTAATCGACTCCACCGGGGCGCTCGAAATAACTTCGGTACCCGAAACATTGCTGATCATCGGTGGTGGAATTATTGGTTTGGAAATGGCAACGGTTTATCAAGCCCTGGGAACCAGGATAAGCATTGTCGAGATGATGGATTCCCTAATGACCGGTGCAGATCCTGATCTGGTGCGTCCGTTAACAAAGCGAATTAAAGGACAATATGAAAATATCTGGTTAAATACCCGGGTCACAGAAATGACGGCGGCAAAAAACGGCATTGCCGTGAGCTTCGATGGAAAAATCGCTCCCGAAACCATGGTTTTTGAAAAAGTATTGGTCTGTGTGGGAAGAACACCCAACGGACACAAAATCAACGCACAGGCCGCTGGGGTGTCCGTGACCGAACGTGGGTTCATCGAAGTAAGCGACCAGCAAAAAACAAATGTTCCCCATATATTCGCTATCGGTGATGTGGTGGGGCAGCCCATGCTTGCACACAAGGCTGTACACGAAGGCAAAGTGGCCGCTGAAGTGGCCGCTGGCTTGAAAAGCGGATTCGATGCCAGAGTAATCCCATCCGTCGCGTATACCGATCCCGAGGTCTCCTGGGTAGGTATAACAGAAGCTGAGGCTAAAGCTCAGGGAATTGAATATGAAAAAGGAAATTTTCCATGGGCAGCCAGCGGGCGGGCGTTGACCCAGGATCGCCCTGATGGTGTAACCAAACTAATTTTCGATGCAAACAACCGACTTATTGGAGCAGGAATTACTGGCACCAATGCCGGGGATCTGATTGCGGAAGCCACATTGGCCATTGAGATGGGAGCAGACGCTGAGGACATTAGTTTAACTATTCATCCTCATCCAACCCTGGCCGAAACCCTGGGCTTTGCGGCGGAAATGTTTGAGGGCACCATCACTGATTTATATGCACCCAAAAAGAAAAAAAACTGATTTAACCAAATCAGCTTTCGCTTTTTGATGCGTCACAGTGACTATACTAAGCGAATTCTCAATTCTTACCGGGGTTGGTAAATGATAACTTAGCAACATACCCAGCTAAAATCACACCAATCATAGAGAACAAAGGCGCCATAATTTTTCCCGATGGTAGAAATACCAGCGCGGAAATACCAAAACAAACAGCAACGATCAATGCTCCCAGAGGTCTCGTTACCGGAATAACTAACAGCATGGCCCCAATAAGCTGAATAAAACCATAACTAATCAGCGCAATATGGCTAAAGCCAGCAGCAAAAAACTGCGTTACCTCCTGTTGCATTAACAGAATTCGTGAGACTCCGAAGTAGACGGAAACTATCACTAATAGGATTGGTATCAGACTATCCGGAAACTTCATCTCTCGTCCATTCCATCAATTAAGTGCAAACAGCCTACAGGATGCATCAGTATTCATGAATTGGGAATCAGTTCAGCATATATGGAGACCCCGAAATCTATGCCCGGCACCTATTATATAGATTTAACTTTTGTCGCTCTCTTTTCTGGACTTGCTTTTAGGGGCTGACTTTCTGCTTTTTGATTTGTCCGTACTTTTTGATTTCTTTCTTGATTTCGCTTGATCCCTGGTTCTGGGTTTTCGGCTCGGCCTTTCCAGGTTTCCTTCCTTAGCTGACTTTTTGCGGCTCCTGGTCACTGATGGGTTGCTGGACTCAACTTTTTCTATACCGAGTTTCTGCCCACAAACCCATGCTCCTTTTAGTTTCCTGAAAATTTCGTTGGGCATCTCCTCTGGAAGATCAACATAGCTGAAATCATCGAAAATTTTGATTGCTCCGATATCTTTGCTGTCAAGGCCTGCCTCGTTCGCAATGGCACCGACAATGTTCCCTGGTTTCACATCGTGGGTGTGCCCTACCTGTATCTTAAAACGATGTTTCCCCTTTTCAGGTTCCTCGGCACCATGGTTACCTTTTCCTCGCTCCCGGCTTCTTCTACTCTCTTTTTTTCTATCGTATCGATCTGAACGTGAGTCCGATTTAAACTCGGGTAGATGGGTAACTAGCAAAGGAGTATCTCCCTGGGCCATTCTCGCCAGGGCGGCAGAAATTACTAGCGGCGGCAAATCTTTTTCTTTTTGATACTGCTCCACGATGTCCTTGAAGAAAGACAGATCTTCAATATCCAGGGTATCCGTGATTCTTTGTTTGAACTGATCAATACGCCGATTATTAATCATATCGCTGCTTGGGAGTTCAAGATTGTGAATCTTTTGTCTGGTAGCAGTCTCGATATTTTTTAACATCCTTCTTTCCCGAGGCGCAAGAAACAGTATCGCCTTACCTTGTCTTCCTGCTCGTCCAGTTCTACCGATACGATGGATATAAGCCTCAGTGTCATAAGGAACATCATAATTAATAACATGACTGATACGGTCAACATCTAATCCTCTGGCAGCAACATCCGTGGCGACCAGGATATCGACTTTGCCCGCCTTTAGCTCAGACACAGTTTTTTCCCTTTGTTTTTGCTGGATATCACCATTTAGAGCAGCGGTGTTATATCCTCTTGCGAGCAACTTATCCGTGAGCTCCAATGTGGCATTCTTTGTTCTCACAAAAATGATAATTCCGTCAAAATCATCCGCTTCAAGAATACGGGTCAGCGCATCCAACTTATGTGCTCCACTGACAATCCACACCCTTTGATCGATGGTATCCGCTGTCATGGTTTTGACTTTCATCGTAATGTGTTCCGGGTCGGTCAAATGTTTCTCTGCAATCTTTCGAATGACCGATGGCATGGTCGCAGAAAACAATGCAATTTGACGTTGATCCGGAGTCTTTTCGAGCACCCATTCCACATCATCGATAAATCCCATTCTCAGCATCTCATCCGCCTCATCCAATACTAGGCATTGGAGTTGAGATAAATCCGGGGTTCCCCTTCGCATATGATCCATTACCCGTCCGGGAGTGCCGACAATAACCTGTGGATTGCGCTGCAAGGCCTTGAGTTGCGCGCGATAGTCCTGGCCGCCGTAAATAGGCAGAACCTGAAATCCTTTTAATTGGGATGCATAGGTTTTAAATGCTTCGGAGACCTGAATCGCCAGTTCCCTGGTAGGAGCCAATACCAACACCTGTGGTAATTTTTGTTTGGCTTCAAGGGTTGTCAGCAGCGGTAAAGCGAATGCAGCAGTTTTCCCGGTTCCTGTCTGCGCTTGCCCGATAACATCCCGCCCTTCCAAAACATGGGGGATGATAGCGGCCTGAATAGGTGATGGGGTTTCATAACCGATCGCTTTTAGTCCTTTAATAACTGCTGGTGACAGATTTAATTTATCAAATGACGTCACACTATCTTCATGATCATCGGCCATTACTTTATTCCGGGGAGGGGATTTTGAGGGCCGCGGATTATACTGCAAATCCTCACACAAAGGGCGTTAACTTACTCTTTTAACAAGAATAATTTTCTGATCCCGGTTTCAACATACCCACCTCACCCAATCACTTTTCCTAATTAAAACCCATAAAGATTTCCGCAGTTCAAATAGCACTAAATCAGTATGTCCGATGACTCTTTAACAGATTGTTCCCTAGCTGATTCCTCCTCGGGTTGACCGTTTTCCACGACCCTGCCTTTTCTTAGAGTCAACAATCAATCAAAGCCATCAATATCATCATGACGATTTCGTGACCATACCACTGTATTACCTTTCATTCGGTGCAGGATATTCAAATAGAGCCGCCGCTCGACATTGGTGTCTAATTGACTGGTAGCTCCATTCACTACCAACAGATCCGGCTTTTTTATTAGTGCTCTGGCCAGAGTCAACTTTTGCCGCTGAGCAGAAGCAAGACGACTGCCCCCAACGCCAACACGGTAATTCAAACCAACCTCAACAATCTGCTCCACCAGATTCATACTTTGCGCAACTTCGAATATGAGCTCACCCACTTTCTTTCTTGCATTGGCGTGTCCTGAAACAATGCGACCAAACAGCATGTTGTCCTCGATGCTTAGATGACTTGCCAATCTTTCGGGATGATAAAAGTCAATCAGGTTATTCGACATACCCAGTTTCTGTTTAAGCAATTTATGGGCCATTACCACAGTTCCCCTGGTTTCGTCGGTGATTAACCCAAGCCGATGTTTCGCCGTAATCAACTTAAACGATAGTTCAATGAAGCGGTTTGTCTGGGAGTCATCAAGATCAGAAACAGAAAAATCATTTGGTATTAATGACAAGCTCTTTATTTCTGGAACTTCCTCAATGGAAATAAAATCGAACTGTTGGAATACCGGGCTGCCGTCAGGTATCTCAGCAAGGAGATCGGACATAATGCTCGCAACCTGATAACCGATACGCACAAATACCTCCTTCAGGCCCATTGTTTCCATCACCTCCACCACCACGGGATGGGAGATCAAATAACCGAGATCATCCGTTCCCTTTATGGGAACACCGAAGAAGAAATTTTCAGCCATACTCAATCTTTCGTTATATCGATCAGCCTCAAGGACGTCCACCAGGCCCTGATAGCGATCCTCCTTCAGCAATGTCTTGATTCGATGTCGCGCCTTTAGAATGTCATCAAGTAATTTCCCCCCCATGTTGTCTTGCACGTTACCGCGCAAACCGAAATCATACACATCATCCTTAAGAGAACATAAATCCAGAGTTTGAATTTCGTGGTTCTTAAATGCCTGAATGCTATCGAATCCAAATTTTAATAAGCTGTGGTTGTCATCCATTATATTCTCCCACTTGATCTCCTTCATGACGTTATCAGTCTGTTGCTCGTCATAGGATTCGAGTGCCCCCTGTGCCGAGAGGTGGGCTAATCCATACAGTAAATTTTCCCTGATTGTGCCGTTAAAAATATGAGAATGCTGGTCCGCATAACCAATATGACGGCTAAGAACTGATTCGGACATTGAAGAGGTATCCTGTCCAGACATTAAGACCTTTCCCACCGTCGGCTTCAACAGGCGAGCAATCAATTGCATCAGGTTACCAAGATCGCTGTCCTTGTCACCGCATATTGCAATATGTTCCCCCTGGGAAATAAGAAAATTAGCCTCCTCCAATGATCGTTGATTAACATCTTCATCATAAGCAATGCCGATACCCTGAATATCCCCAACCCCATCAAATTCTTCGTCATTCGAAGGTTGCTCTGTGGCGGATGGCAACATATTTTCCGGCTGGAATTGTTCAATAATCTGGCTATATTTCACCCTCACATCTTCGGAAATTTGATAGAACTTGAGTAGCTCTTTCCACGGAGGCGCCAGGTCTTTATAGGCTGCTAACACTGCCACTAATGCACCAAGAGATAATTCGCCTTTAATGACAAAATAGCCGCCGATGGAGTAGAAGAAAAAGGGAGTCACCTGTCCAATAAAGTTGTTCAAAAACTTAATCAGAAATTTTTTACGAAAGATTTGATGACGAATACGATAGATACTGCTTAATCGGTGGAAGGCGCGAAATATTTCATGTTGAGTCGTGCCATTAACCCTAATATCCGAAATACCAGAGATCGATTCGCCAACCTTGTCAGAGAATTTTCGGACTTGCATCACCCGCTCCCGGGAGAGCGTATTCACTTTTTTCTGGAGTTTAGGAATTAACCAGATTTAAAATGGATAAAGTGCGATAGCAGCGATACCCAGCAAAGGGTTCTGGTTAAAAATAAAAAACAGGTAAGTGACCAATAACCCACCCTGAAAAACCGGTAATGCGAATGCATCGCCAATAAACCCTCCCAATGGCTCAGTTTCGGCGGTTACCATGGGTATAATTTCAGCTTGAGAGACCTTTTTGAAGTGAGAACGTGGAAAACGCAAGATCCTTGAAAACAACTCAATCCTGAATTGCCTTAACATTTTCTCTCCGAGGATTCCCCGGTACAGATTGTTAACGTACTTTAGCCCCCCATTGATTAGAACCAGGGACAAAAAAGAAAAACAGAGAACGAGTAGATAACTAATCTGATCGAGTGGGATACCAAAGATGTCCTGGGGAATACCCTCATTTCCCAGTGCATTGTTGATAATCAGTTTAGGAACTTCCAATGCGGCATAAACAAATGGCATGGAAACCAGAGTCAGTAGAATCAGAAAAAGCTGACTCTTTTTTGTGTGGTGCAGAATGTATCGATAAATCGAGGGCTCTATTTTACTAGCGTCCATTCGAAGCCCGTTTTATCAAAAAAACCAACATCACCAGTACTCATTAACGCCCAATTTCATAAGAGCGAGAAAGCTCCAGGCATTGTCTGCATCACATCATTCACAGCAACTAACGCAAACTCCAGATTGTTATTGCTATTTTTATCCATCATATCCCTGGGCCAGAGCTTCCTGCCGCTCCCTGGTGACGTACTGATTAAGTCGATAAGTCAGCTCACGAACAACATATAGTGACATAGAGGAGTTCTCGGTCAGCAAATCCATGAAATTATCGGCTTGAATTTGCAGTAGTACCGAGGTTCCAGAAGCTCTAATTGAAGCAGACCTCGGCGTATTTGAAATCACCCCCATTTCGCCCAGGAGGTCATTTTCATAGCGATTCAACAGGGGTTCAATTAACCCGCTTTCATGCTCGATCACAACCTGAACCATTCCTTCGAGTAACAGATAAACCGAGTCAGAAATATCATTCAAATGAAACAGAAACTCTCCATCCTCCAGAATTATTCGCTCACTGGTAAACGCGAGTAACTTGAGTCGAGAGAATTCCAACTGAGCGAATAACGGAACCCGGCTCAGTTGTTTTGCTTCTTCAAAAACGTCCAAATCATCTCCTCTGTCAATTCAACAATCGATGGGATAACCGATTCCAGCTATCATCTCTTTTTTAAACACCTTTATCTTCACATAAAACCTGGTGATCTTAGGAATAGAATTCAAAAAGCCAGTATTTCCAGGCACCGGCTGAAAATACTGGATTCCGAACAGGAGTATCTTTCCAGGAAAACCAACCCTAACGTTCAGCCTTATTCCATGTCAATGCCTGATATTTTATTATCAACACAGAATAAAAAACCCATGGCTTGTCAATAAATAGGATTAATAAGTAGGAAACCAACCCTTGATGAGATGACGAGATCAGGAGGATTACACCCTGCTTTGGCCGCAAACGCTATCCCTTTTATTATTGAGCGTTATTGACTTACTGCCAGATGAATTCCCAAACCAATTAGCAGAACACCGCCAACGGGCTGGGCCCAGCGAGCAGAGCCTTTCGCCTCCTGCAAGAAGTCAATCACTCGGGATGACAAAAGTACACAAAACACATCAGCACTCGAAAACATAACATTGACAAAAGTTCCGAGAATCAGGAGCTGGCTCCATAGGGGCAACCCACCGGACGGATCGACGAATTGAGGAAGAAACGCAATATAAAACATTGCAGTCTTTGGGTTAAGCACTTCCACTGTAATGCTTTGCCAAAATGCGATCTTTGGTGTTTCCATTTTCCCTGTGTCAATCTGATCTTCAGATAAATGATGGGAAGATCTGAAAAACTGGATACCCAGCCAGATCAAATATCCCGCGCCAGCAAACTTTATTAGAGAATAAAGAATTGGGACGGTGTTGAATAACACCGAGATTCCCAGTGCGGCTGCGAAGACATGAACATAGCCACCAATATGAATCCCTAATGATGCCATCCACCCGGCCCGACGTCCCCGGGAGATCGTTTGGGCCGCCGCATAGAGCATGGACGGACCGGGCATATAGGAGAAAATAGCAGTAGCAATTAGAAACGCGAACAGGACATCAGTATTGGGCATCAGTAATTCAGGTGAAGTTTCGTAAAGGCCGCCTATGGATACTGGCCTATGGGTGTTGGCCTATAAATACTGGCCTATAGATAATACTAATACAGCCGCAAGTAAAAATTTCAGCTAATCCAGTCGTCCGACCCAATCCAGTTTTCTAGTCGTAAATGGCCACACTTAGCAAAAAACCCAACGGATAATTTGAAACCGGTAATTCAATACTTTAGGGAGAAGCAAAACTTTCTCCAGTCATCAATTAGGTCTTAAACCCAACCAGAAAACAGGAACACTCCCAATGAACAACACCTGAATCCGTAATGAGTCATTGAAACGCCGGGTGAAGCAGATTCTCTATTTAATCCCCCAGAGTAAGGTCTTCCAAATAGGAACCAGATAAATCCTATTGACTGTTGAAACACTGTTACTGATTGAACTCTCCCCAGTAGTTCACTTGAGCTTTCAATCCTGCTCCCGTCGTGGTATCTGGCGTAATGTACACATAGGGCGGTAATAGTTTGGCCAGCCCGGCATTTGCTGATAGCGGCAGCAAAAGATCACTTATTATTCCAGACAAGCCATGGTTTTCCATCACATTAATACTACCGGTATCAGGAAAGTAAATCATATTTTCATCATGATTACCGGAAAGCGTTGCCAGCGGATCTAATCGACGAATCACGTTAATGACATTGTTCAGGCGCATCGTGTTAGCAAAGGCATGAATATATCGACCAATAATCCGAGTGGCGGGAGAAGAAAAAACCCGAGCGAGAACACCGGTTCTGACACCAACACCAATCGCCATATAGGCGCCCAGTGAATGTCCAGTTAGCACAACGTTATACGTCTTACTTGCACTAGAAGCTCGATAGCCTTCAGAAAACGAAGCCTGGTTAGGAGGGTATTGTTGAGCGATTTTCTGATAAAAATCGTAGGCATCTTTCTGCCAATCAACGTCAAATTCACCCAAATTTGCAATCGCCAATTCAAAATCCTGCACAAGATCCTTACGGTTGTTCAGATTAGTTCCTTTGTATGAAATCAGAATTTCTTCTTCCAGCCCCTGAGTCGCTGGCACCTTAATCGCCATCGCAATGAGGCCACTCTTCCCGGTAAACTCATCAATCACCTCAAGACGATCTGTTCCCGTCTTGAGCATCAATTTTTTGAAAACCGGGTTTTCGCTAAATTCGAAGGGTTCTACTCCAGGTTCAATGCTGTAGACATAGTTAGCGGCGAAGGCGTAGCGCAAGAATTTCGTATAGTCAAAGATATTAACGCCGGAATCGATTGCGGCGGCTTGGGAAGGGCTTAAGACCGGGTATTCGTATCCTGCGGACGAATTAGAAGCAAAAAAGACAACATTGCTGGAATAATCTTCAGCGTATTTCCTGGCAATGGTTTGGCGGGCAATTTGCTCCAGACGATGCGCTACGTCAGCATCTTCTACTGGCTCTCCATTGATTTTTTCTACGACAAAGTAGTTTTCCGTTACCGCATTCCAACCATTGTCTTTCCAATACCCGCCAAGCTTCACCCAACTGCTGTTATCGTTTACCCCATACGCTTTTCTGATAATCTGTGACCTGGGTGCAAAACGATCCTTTACGCCATAGCATTGAATATAAGTTGTCGCCATAGTCATTCTCCCCCCAAATTAGTGAATGGATGTTTAATATCTCAAATCTTTTGTCATTGCCAGCGGACTATTTCCCCCGATTGCTGGTGCATCATAACAGCATGAAACATGAAAATGGGAAGTGTATCTAACTCATTATAATGATCCACACTGAGTACTGTGGAATTAGCACAGAGTCCATTAGCACAGGGTCCATTAGCAGGGAGTCCAGAGGTCTACTGAAAACCTGGTAAAACTTTCCTGAAATCTGAACTCGTTTTTATCCGTAATACGGTTTTCTTATCACCGGCCTAACGACGTCACAACTCTCTGCCTATTTCTTTTTACCCATGGGGCCCACCGGCCACCCACCAGGTTCACTGACCGGCACCCTTAACCACCCCTTTGCTCATGTATCTATTAAGCTCCCGCATAACCCTACGGGTACGTAATTCCTTCCCATTTAATTGAATATTGATCAACGCCCTAAACAGTTTTTGGCTTTCGGATTGAACCTGAGCAGAACTGAATTCTCCCCGGTCAATGGAAAGCAAGGTATTTCCGTGGACAATCAATCCGTATTTATGGTCTGTTTCGTGTCCATTTACGGGCTTAATGGCGATAGGGCCTACTTCAGGAAAGTAACGATAAACCTTATTAATATCGATCATTTCTCCTGTATCTGCATCATGATCAAGCACCAGGCCAAAACCGGTTTCCTTCAAGAGTATTTTCTCGAAAGCACGGAGCACCTGATTAGGAGAATCACAATTAATCAGAGAACGATTCGCCTGATCGTAGTGGTCAAAAAGAGACTCGTGGGGATCATGCCGATGCAGCAACTTCAGAATAAGTTCGTTGATGTAGTAACCGCAATATAAGGATACTCCCCCAAGCACTGGGAAATAGATCGGCGGGGGAACGGGGGGGAGGGGGGGGGGGGGGGGGGGGG
>JAALKB010000004.1:20701-67870 GCA_011088265.1 Gammaproteobacteria bacterium | reverse complement strand
GCACCATCGGGCTCTTCCTCCTGGACCTCAAATTCTTCAAGCACGCCATCAATAAACTGAGCAACACCATCCCCTCGTTTCGCAGATATGGCTACCGGTTCCCCAATAGCCAGCTCCTGAAACTCAGATGACGCCATATCTGGTTCCGCCCCCTCACTTTTGTTCACCAATACATAGATTTCTCGACTGCTTTGCCGCAACTGGTTTGCGATTTCAACGTCTTGAGGTACCAGACCATGGCGATAGTCAACCAGGAAAAAAACAACTTGGGCTTCCTCTATTACCTGAAAAACCTGATGTCGAATTTCGGAAGTAAAACGCCCCTCCTCAGATTCCAACCCTCCTGTATCCACAACAAGATAAGGTTTATCTCCTATACGTCCACGACCATATAAACGATCTCTGGTCACGCCGGGACGATTATCGACCAAAGCATCTCTGGAACGGGTTAGTCTATTAAAAAGAGTAGACTTTCCAACATTCGGACGACCAATCAAGGCTATAACAGGTAACATCGGCTTATTCTGGATTCAACAAAAAAGAACAATCTCCTCGTTCTGGCCAATCCAAAAGAATGATCCAGGAGCATAAGCCGCTCAGAGTCAATTAAGAGGTCTCTGCATAAATTTAAGCGAGACAGATAGCGGTAAGAAATGATCATGGTTAAGACACGAAACTCACGTATTGGCAGCACTAATAGCAAGCTATTGTGAAGTTTTCCAATCCAGAGATTGACTATTTCTCGCTCAAGGCAGCCGTGCAGGGGTTTCTGCCGGGTACGTTGGCAGAAACGAGACTGCTACAGGGAATAGGTTGCAATCTTTCCTTCCGATGAATAAACCGTGAATTGACCATCGCCAACACTAATGGATACTATTGCACCTCCAATCGCGCCTCTAGACTGAATTAGCTTTCCCGTTTTAATCTCAAGTGTATGTAGCTTACCATTGGAGTCCCCTACAATGACACGATCAGAAAAAATCACAGGGTGACTCACCCCCCACCCCTGAAACCCATTTTGCTCCCGCAGAGTCTCTCCGGTTTCGATGTCGATAGCTGCAACGCCACCAAGCAGCGTGGTTGCGAATAGAGAATTCTGATGAATCGCCATGGGCAATCGGGTGGATAACCCTGATTTCCACACAGTTTCCGCGCCTTCAATCCTAAGTGCGCTGATATTACTTCCGTACGCTGCCGTATAAATCACATTTCCCTGAACCAAAGCCGGAGTGTCGGAATCAATCAAGCGTTCCAGTTCGTTGGTTCCTCGCACATAGGCAATTTCAGCCTCCCAATATTCCCGACCATTGATGACATTCGCCGCAATTAGCATTCCACTTGGTAAACCAAGAATTACCGCATCTCCAATAATTGTGGGAGTGGAATCACCATGTACACTTAATCCAGGTACAGGCTTCTCCAAACGCCACACCGGACGACCCGTTTTCGAATTTAATCCAATGATCATCCCATCCGCGGTCCTCACCACGGCCCGGGTGTTTCCCACTACTGGAACCGCCGATATTTGACGTTTAATAGAGCTTGCCCACACCGGTTGCCCATCTTCCAGCGAAAGTGCAATCACTTCACCGAGATCAGAAGATACTACGGCCACGCCATCACCCACTCCTACTCCAGAAAAAATACGTTTGCCAAGTTTTTTCGTCCATTCCACGCTGCCATCGTCTGCATTAACCTTAAAAACCTTACCATCGCGATTCACCGTGAATAATGCATTTTCACTATAGGTCGGCCGAAGAATAGTGTAGCCATCCGTGTCGCCTTCTCCTAACTCCAATTTCCAAAGTTGGGTAAGCTCCAATGCTCCAGTATCGATGGGATAGGGTTGAGGTTCAATCGGCTCTTGATAGACACCCCATAAAACCTGCTGTTCCTTTCCGGAGCAACTCGCCAAAAAAGCACAGGCGAAAAGAGAAAGAAAAAGGTATTTTATGGATGAGTTCATTTCAAGCTCCGCTTACATTTTCGAGTTTAAGCTGGATTAACTGCCGACCACCAGATGCAATGGATGAGGCGTCCAGGCTGTTTTGATATGCTTCTTTCGCCTGCTCAACATCCCCCTGTTGTGCATGGGCATCACCGATAAGTTCATGGTATCTGGATGCAAAAGTCGACATTTCCGCCACTTCCAACAGAGTTAGTACCTCTCCTGCTTTTTCCTCACTAAGCATCACTGAGGCCAGTCTTAAGCGAGCAATATGTAGCATTCCCAGATCTTTTGAATTAGACAAAATCCAGTTTAAATAGGTTTTTGCCTTATCGATATCTTTCGCCTCAAAAGCACTTTTTGCAGCAGCTAATGCCCCCAGGGATACATAGGGAGATCCACTATAGTTTTCAATCAGATCATCCGCAATGACCGTAGCATCCTCTCCAACGGTGATTTGGTCAAATAAGGCCGAGGCGCCTTCACCTTCCGTTTTCTGTAAATGCTGCCAATAGTTGTATCCAAGTATTGCAGCCACTCCCAGGACAACACCACTAATAATTGAATTGCCATTGGATTTCCAGAATGCCCTCGCCCTTTCCAGATCTTCATCTTCCGAAAACTGAGGTTTCTCTCTTTCCGCCATCTAAATACTCTCGTTATCAATTAAAAATTATCATCAGATTTGCTGGTGACCTTGTCTATTCACATGTCTATTCACATTCTGGCCTGTTGCAAATTCTAAATAACTCAACTTCCGGGTATTCATCCACTAACCCAGATAATTCTTACACCAGTCAACCAGAGTGCTCAATGGGACTTCCCTTTGGATACCCGAATTCCGCAGTAACTTAATCTGCGCGACACCTTTGGCTTTTTCATCGTCGCCAAGGATGACAGCAATTCTGGCGCCGCTCTGGTCCGCCTTCTTCATCTGATTTTTCATTTTCCCACCGCCGCAATGGCTGACAACCCGCAGACCGCCATCTCTTAGATCTTCGGACAACTTCGTCGAATCACTCAACACTGCGTCAGACAACTGGATCACATAGACGTCTGTCTCCATGGGAGGCAGGTTTTCACTTTGCATGCTGAACAGCTCTACCATTCTTTCCATACCAAGTGCGAACCCAATAGCGGGTGTAGGCTTTCCTCCACGTAGTTCAACCAATCCGTCGTATCGCCCCCCGGCACACACAGCACTTTGGGCGCCTAATTGGTCCGTGACCCATTCAAAAACAGTGCTCGTATAATAGTCTAACCCTCTCACCAGTTTCTGGCTCACTACCGGCTTTATGCCAGCGTCATCAAGTAGTTCACACAATCCCTCAAAATGCGCCCGGGCGTCGGCGTCCAGATGCTTGTGCAACACTGGCGCATCCTTGAGAATTATCTGCTTACTCTTAACCTTACTATCAAGAAATCGTAATCGATTCTTATCCAATCGGCGTAAGCTTTCCGCATCAAGACCTCTACGATAACGGTCAAGATATTGATGCAGGGAATTACGATAGGCATCCCTACTGGACTGGTTGCCAAGAGTATTGAGCAAAAGTGTCACGCCCTGAATATTGAGTTCTTTCCAGATACGCGCACCGACTCGAATAATCTCTGCATCGATGTCAGGACCCACCCAGCCAAAAGCCTCAATACCAAATTGATGAAATTGTCGATAGCGTCCCCGCTGTGGACGCTCACGGCGAAACATCGGTCCCATGTACCACAGTCGCTGTTGGGTGTTATGCAAGAGACCGTGCTGGTTGCAGGCACGAACCGTACTCGCCGTAGCCTCTGGGCGCAACGAAAGCATTTCTTCTCCACCATCGACAAATGTATACATTTCTTTTTCGACGATATCGGTCTGATCACCAATGGACTGCTGAAATAACATGGTTTTTTCCAGCATGGGCGTGCGCATTTCCTGATACCCATAGCCCCAGGCAACGTTACGCAGCGCATTTTCCACATAATGCCAAATACTGGTCTGGTCCGACAGAATGTCATTCATGCCCTTGACTGACTGGATTTTTTGTTTCATTCCTGTAACTCGCCGAGTTTAAATCTCGCAAATAGACCACTAGAGTGGGGTTTAAATGCAACTGGCTCCCCCATGTAGTTCACTGACACGCCGGAAGACGTCCCAATAAACACATAAAACGGAGGCTCTCCTTTCAAATTCAAACGCTGACCACTTTCAACAGTCTGATAGATTAGTTTTTCCCCAGTCACATCTCTAACATCGATCCAGGTTTCAGTTTCAACCAATAATTCAAGACTATGGGGAGAAAGTGGATCAAAAGACGTAGATAAACCATCATCCTGGGATGGTAGGCCACCAATATTCGCACCGCCTGATACTACTGTGGAACTATTCGGTGTGGAACTATCCGGATTCAACGTTAACGCATTATTCGAATCACCAATAGATTCATCCCCTGATTGCTGAAGTATGCTGGCCCCGGCCTCCCCGGGCTGCTCAATCGTTACCAAGCCACTTTGAAGCCCGAGGTTATTTTCAGCACCTTGCTGCTCAGTAATCGATACTAAAGGTGTATTACTGCTGTCTAACAGCGCACTATTTTGTACTAAAAGCTCCTCATCTGTGTTTGGAATCACCTGATCGGATGTACTCTGATTAGATGCCCCCTGGGAGTTATCTGGTGGGTTGTCAACGGCCTGGGTATCGGCTATTTGTAACTCACCGGACTCGGCGTTAGCGGATACTGAAGACGAAGTCAGTAGCTCATTGTCTGTAGAGTCCGGCTGCTCCGGAGATTGAGACGAAGCCGAATCCACTGATACCACAATTTCGCCGAGTGACTGTGCATCGTCCTGATATTCGTCGGAGAAATTGGGTTCAGGAAGTACCGTTGAATGCTCGACCTGATCTTCGCCGACGGTAGGCGCAGAAACGCCACCGATGACCTGTAACCCTTCTTCCTGGGGAGCCAGTTTAGCCAATCGGGTATTAGACATATTATCAACCCATTGATTAAATGGATTGTCTTCGGGATTTTGCCACACCCAAATAATGGACAGAAAAATACCAGATAGCAGCAGAAAAACAAAAGCCGAACGCTTTCTGTTCTTTTCCTGGTGCCCTTGAGCCTTTTGGTGATTTGCTTCCAGCGTGATAGCGCTCAACGGATTCTTCAACTGCCCTTTATGCAACTCAATGGATTCTTCGATATCCAGACCAAGTAACGCAGAATAGCTGCGCCAATATCCTAATACGTAAGTAGCACCTGACAGACTTCCATAATCATCCCGCTCGATAGACTCAATTTGGGTATTGGAGAGCAATAGGGAGCCGGCCACTTTTTCCACTGGCCAACCAAGCTCAATCCGCTTTTGCTTCAGTAGACTTCCTGGAGCAGCAAGGGCTGAGATATCGGCAGTTAGTTCAGGTACCATTTACACTCCAAATTTGTTGTGCAGTTAAATTAGATTCAGGACCGAAGATGCCTTTTTCGCTTCCCGGGTATCTGGAAATTTGTTTGTCAGCTCCCTGTAATATCGTTTTGAACTGTGTTCATCATCCAGTTCGATTTCGATCATTGTAGCCAGAAAAAGCGATCGTGAGGAAACGGATCCAGTAGAGAAATAGCGTTCGATAAACCCCCTGGCCCCAAGAAACTGGCGATTTTCATAACTAATCTCTGCCATAGGTAATAGTGCCTGGGGAAGGTATGCGTGTTTTTCCAATACCTTCCTGAAAAAGCTGACTGCGACATCCATCCGACCTAATTTCTGATTACAAACACCAAGAGCGAGATCAGTTTGAAACAACTGGTCGTTGTCTGGATGATCCTGTATGGTCTCAAGCAAGCCCAATGCAGTCAACTCATCTTCTTGAAATCCATCTTCCTGAAACTCAGCTATTTGCAAAGCACCGTCAAAAGTTCCATTTTTATTTTGATCTGTCAAAATAGTCTCCGCTTTTTTTCCCCAGCTACCTTCTCTCCAGATATCTTCTCTGAAGTCTGTTCTGAATTCCGCTGGCACAAATGAACGGCGTAATCGTTAATTGCCGTAAAGTTCAGAGGATTTAGTTTAATGGACTTCCTAAACATCTCCGCCGCTTCCAGCGGATGACCTGAACGTTCGAACAATAATCCTTTAGCGTGATAAAGCGTATCGAGACTGTTATCAATATTGAAGGCCATATCAAGTTCACTACGAGCGACATCGAATTGGTTGTACCGGAGATAATCAAGAGCCAACAAGACGTGGATCTGGGCTCGCTCCTGATTTGAAGATACCTGTTTTTCGAGCACGGTTACACATCCGGTCATTGACAACCCCAGAACGAAAACAACCAATGTCATCATCCGCCGATTCACGAAAAACTCACCCGCTGCTGACTCATACGAATTGAACGTTTTGTTCTGTCATGAAAATTTCCAGCTAGCTGACCACAGGCAGCGTCAATATCATCTCCTCTAGTTCGACGTTTAATAGTGAAAACACCTTGATCAAGAAGAGTTTCCGTAAAGCGATCTATGGTTTTAGAATTCGATCGTGCAAACTGAACGCCGTCAAAAGGATTGAAGGGAATCAGATTAACCTTGGCAGGCATATCGACCAGCAGCTTCGCCAATTGTAATGCCTGAGCGGGAGAATCATTCACCCCTTTTAGCATAACGTATTCGAAGGTAATACGCTGTCGATTCTTCTCTCCGACGTATTGCCGACAAGCATCGAGTAACTGCTCAATGGGATATTTTTTGTTGATCGGAACTAACCTATTACGTAAATCATCGGTGGGCGCATGCAAAGAAACCGCCAGACTGACTGGACAGGTTTCTGCTAAACGACTTATGGCCGGCACCACCCCAGCGGTACTCAAGGTGACGCGTCTTTTGGATAAACCGAATGAAAAATCGTCCATCATCAAATTCATGGACGCGACAACATTATCGAAATTAAGTAACGGCTCACCCATTCCCATCATCACTACATTTGTGACCGGGCGTCTTTGATCTACCGTAAAAGTACTGTTGGAACTCTGATTGGTACTGTCATCGTCCTGAAAATAGCCACCAACGCCAATCGACTCCAATGCATTATTGGCGATCCATACCTGAGAAATAATCTCGTCAACATCCAGATTACGATTATAGCCCTGGCGGGCAGTTGCACAAAAAGTGCAATTCAAACCACACCCCACCTGAGAAGATACGCAAAGGGTTCCACGATCTTTTTCGGGGATATAGACAGTTTCGATGCAATTCCCATCTCGAAGCTTCAGCAACCACTTGCAGGTTCCATCTTTAGATAACTGCTGGCTAACAATTTCCGGCATGGTAAAACACGCTTCAAGGCCGAGCTTTTTCCTCAGGGATTTACTCAGATCCGTCATCTCATCGACATTGACGACATTACGTTGATAAATCCACTGTAACAACTGTTTAGCGCGAAATCGCTTCTCCCCCATGTCTAAAAAAAAGGACTCCATGGTCTTTCTATCCATGGACAGCAAATTGATGGGGGAGTCGTCTAGCATATTTCGTGACCAGTCGTTCGCGCAGGCGTTGGCAAGGTCAGGAACTCAACGGGTACGAGGACAGATTTGATCATCAGAAAAGAAGAATGCAATCTCCTCCGCAGCTGTTTCCGGCGCATCTGAACCATGTACAGCGTTTTCATCGACCGTCGTCGCAAAATCAGCTCGAATCGTTCCTGCCGCCGCTTCTGCTGGATTGGTCGCTCCCATGATTTCACGGTTTCTTAAAATCGCATTCTCTCCTTCGAGAACCTGAACCATAACCGGTCCTGAGATCATGAACTCCACCAGGTCGTTGTAAAAAGGACGCTCACGATGAACAGCATAGAACTGCTCTGCTTGCTCACGACTCAAATGTAGCATTCTTGATGCAATAATGTTTAAGCCTGAATCCTCAAAACGTTGATAGATTTGACCGATATAGCCTTTGCCAACAGCGTCTGGCTTTACGATAGAAAAAGTGCGTTCAATCGCCATTAAAAACTCCGATACTTTTCGTATTAATATAGCGGAACACCAAACAACGACAAACAGCGGGATTTTAAGTCACCTCGGGATAAATTAGCCCGATGAAACGTAGACGCAATTCCGGAATCAAAACTAAAATTAAAACCGTCAATGCCTCTTACCAATTTACACTGATTTGTCATGTTGTATCCGGGCGTTCCAGGGTAGAAATTGTCAACGGGCAAGCCGACGACCAAGGATAAACAAACAGCCGGATTGTACCTCTAGGACAGTCTCCGGGCAATTAAAGCATCCGCTGAAACTGCTGTAATCTCGACATTAAGCCATCCTGATAAGCCACCATCTTCCACGATAGTATCACCAGCGTGAAAATCAGCGTTTTTAACAGGTTCAACCCGGATTGGAAAATAGTTGCTTGCTCTACCAGATATGACGCCGTTATTGGCCCTGTTGTCATTGGTTCTATTGTCATTGGATTCCAACAGAATTCGCGAGTGGTCTCCAATTTGTGCCATAGCAACCCGGCGCCATACCTGCTTACCCATCTCCCTTGCCTTTACCGCCCGTTCTTTTCTGATTGCCTTGGGCACCTAGGATGGAATTCTTGCGGCGGGTGTGCCGGGTCTTGGGGAATAAGCAAAAACATGAGGATAAGCAATGTCCAGGTCATTCATGGCTTCGAGGGTTTGCTGGAAATGCTCGTCTGATTCAGTGGGAAATCCGACCAGAATATCAGCGCTTAACACCAAATTTGGAACCGCTTTTTTTAAAGCGGAAACACGCTCATATAACACGTCTCTGGTAGCCCTTCTTTTCATCCTTTTTAAAATCAACGTACTTCCACTTTGCATGGATAGGTGGAGCTGGGGACAAATAGCCGGTTCGGAGGCAATACAATCAATTAGTTCATCCGTAATATGTGCGGGGTCAATGGAACTTAATCGTAAACGGTAATCCCCCTCTACTTTAACTACTTCTTTCAGCAACATCGTCAGATTCTGGGAACTGTCCTCAAAATCGGAACCATAAGACCCAATATCGACACCGCAGATCACAATTTCCTTATATCCATTGAGGACCAGTCGCTCGATCTGGCGACGAATCATGGATAAGGGAAAAGAGCGGTTTGGTCCTCGGGCTTTATGGATCACGCAAAACGTGCAACCCTGATCACAACCTTGTTGAATCTGGACGAAAGCCCGGGTCCGACCCTCATAACCACTCAGCAACTCATCAGGAAGGCTTATTTCCTTATCGATATTTTTCCCTAAAATGGGTGGCAATTCGCCCTGATAAAGGGTGTCGAGCAGTGAAGGAATATCCAGCTTTTGGCTGTTTCCCACAACCAGATCCACACCTGGAATCATGGAGCAGGCGTTGGGATCAATTTCGGCGTAGCATCCGGTAACCACCACCCAAGCCTGGGGATTTGACCGTATGGCCTTTCTCACCAATTGCCTTGCCTGACGGTCAGCTTCCGATGTCACTGTGCAGGTATTGATGATGTATAAATCTGCTTCTTCCGTAGATTTGACTCTGGAATAGTGACGACCCGAAAGCTTTTGGGCAATTAACTCCGTTTCGAAACTATTCACTTTACATCCCAGGGTAGATAAGGCAACACGCTTATTCCCTGAGATAATGTCTTTTTTCGCCATTTGCGGCGGCATGACTGAAATGGAATTCATCACGGAAACATCAAAAAAAGAAAGCCCTGATAAGGCTTTCTTTCCTGGTAAGGATCATTGTCAGAAAAGCGGGACGATCAGGAAGTAGTGAAGCTTTCACCGCAACCACATTGTTCGGTGACATTAGGGTTTCGAAACTGAAAAGATGAAGATAAACCATTCTCTACATAATCGACCTGAATGCCATCCAGATATTTCAAATGATCAGGCTCCACTATTACCTTTACTCCGTAGCTTTCAAATACCTCATCAAGTTCGTTAATTTGATCGGCATAGTCCATGATATATGCCAAACCAGAACAACCGGAGGTCTTGACTCCCAAACGTAACCCCGCTCCTTCACCCCGGGATAGCAAATGGGACTTTACTCTCTGCGCTGCAGACTCTGTTAACAAAACAGCCATAACAAAAATCCGATTTTAGTGATACTCAAGTTTTAGTAGTACTCAAGAATGTAAACAGTTAATTTTAAGTAGTTTCGAGTTAAAGCTGCCGGGATTAAAGCTATTTCCAGTGGAGCCCGACCCAAGCTATCTCCAGTGGAACCTGATAACATCAAAAAGCCCGTAAAAAAACTCGCTTGCCTAACCAAACCCCGATCTAATCAGGACCTAACTAACCCCACAGATATCTAGCAGGAATATTTAGGGTAATATTTATGGATTTTCATGATCACCAGGACAAGTGTACTTAATCCTGTATTTCATCGCCCTGTATTTTATCACCGAAGCCCTCGACTCATAACGGCGAGTATAACATAGGCTTGACTTTATACGTCATCGCCAGTTTTGAAAGATTGAGGTTCAAGATCAATTTTTTATTAGTAATTTGCTATAGAATACCCCCTATCGAGATTCGGCGGATTATTGACGCTTTTCTGGATGTATCTTGGTGGATGTTTCTTAAGCGCAGTCATCCATTCCGCCAGCCTATCGCTCAACAATATCGCCTAACAACATCGTCCAGCAACATCCCCAAGGCTCACCCAATACAGATCTATGAACAAACAGGCATTTGGTATTTTTAGCATTGCCCTCGCCTCCCTTCTATTGGAGTTAGTGTTAATACGGATATTCGACGTGTTGTGGTACCCCAACATGGCCTACATGATCATTACTTTGGCCGTATTTTCCTTTGGCCTTGCGGGCGTCTATTTATCTATAAGACCCGTTTCCCTCGGTAGTCGAACATGGTTGTGGTTGTCTTCTGCAACCCTCATTATGGCCATACTGACCCTTCTAATATTACCGGCTATCGATAGATTACCCTTTGATTACATGGATTTAAGTCAGGAAGGTGCCAAAGGTGCATTAAGAAACTTTTTTCTCATCTACCTCGTCATTTGTGCGCCATTTTTTCTTGCCGGATTCTCTCTTTCGCTAATTTTTTCTCATTATGCGAAGCAGATTAGAAGACTCTATTTCTGGGATTTAATCGGAGCAGCAGTTGGCAGCGTCCTTCTGATTCCATTACTTCCCAAGCTCGGCACCGTGGGAATCCTCTATATTGTCGGTGGATTCTGTCTGGTTTCTTCTGCCTGCTTTTCCCAGAACAAAATTTGGACACGGACTACTTCGGTACTTGCGCTGATTACTTTCGTTGCACCATTCAATTGGAGCAGCATCAAAACCTTCGATCCCCATATGGATAAACGAAGTTTTAGAACGTTACAAAGCATCTCTGAGGGAACCTGGTGGGATCCTATTTCCAAAGTCGACATAATCGACTATGAAGAACTTGGAAAGATTGTTGGAAGAGACTATACATTTAAGTGGATAGCCTACGATGGCGGAACTCAAACCAGCTACTTTTATCGTTTTGATGGCGACTATGAAAAATTAAGAGCCAGCCTCCCGGAAGACGCCAAATTGCATTTCTGGAATAGATATCTCGCCATATCCCACTATCTTAAGGCGGACAGCGATGCCCAGGTCCTAGTCATCGGTAGCGCAGGGGGGCAAGAAACCAAAGCGGCACTCGCCTACAACGCCGCTCACGTTGATGGCATTGAACTGGTTGGCAAGGTTGTGGAGCTTGGAAAAACCACCTATTCCGAATACATCGGCAATGTGATGAACGATCCTCGAACTGATATTCGCCGAGGAGAAGGTAGGAGCTATTTGCGATCCACTGACAAACGATACGACATCATTCAAATTAATAGCAACCACACAAGCTCAAGTATTGCCGCGGGAAGTGGCGCCATGCAATCCGCCTATTTACAAACCGTTGAAGCCTATGAAGAGTTTTTCAGCCGACTGCGAAATGATGGTATTCTGCATATTAATCATCACATCTATCCTAAAATGGTGGCCACGGCAGCACAGGCCTGGGCGAATAGCGGCAGACGGAACTTCCGTGATTATGTAATGGTATTTGAAGCATCCGGGATGCATGACAATCTTCCTACTTTTTTGGTCAAAATGTCCCCCTGGACAAAAGAAGAGACAGAATTAACCAGGGAATTTATGTCCAGTTTTAGCTTAGTGGTAAACCCATTTGATTCCGATAATTCGTTTCTGACCCAACCATTTTTTGAACCCAATTTCCCACAGGAATTGGTAGACAGGATTCCCTATCGGGTTGCTCCTCCCACGGACGACCAGCCTTTTTTCAATTCATTGAGGAAATCCGTTGATGAACTACCCAATCACCAGGATGACGTATTCGTCAACTCATCCATCTCAGGCTTATTAAACTCCCAACGATCCACGGGTATTCCAATTGATATCGTACATCTGATCGTCACGGCAGGTGCTGCCTTAATTTTCGCCTTGATTTTCACTTTTGTTCCACTTTTTTTCTCCCGTGCCGGGAAGGCTAAATGGTCAGGAAAAGGAAGTTTATTGGTTTATTTCTCTTGTCTGGGGGCGGGGTTTATCATTTTCGAACTGATATTCATTCAGGTCTTTATGAAGCTAATTGGATTCCCCTTATATGCCTATACCACCGTATTTTTCACCTTCCTGTTTGGCGCGGGCATTGGGAGTTTGATGTCAGAGAAAATGCGTTTGATCGAAAACAGAAGATGGTGGCTTCCTTTTGTCGGAATTATTGTCTCCACGCTGTTGTTGATTATCTATAAACAATACCTGTTCGATCTGTTCCTGCAATACCAAACTCCTGTGCGGATATTGATTTCCATTGCCATGATTTTCCCTTTGGCTTTTTTCCTCGGCATGCCCTTCCCCATGGGAATACTGGCAGTTCGTTTTAAACCCGAAGGCACGGTTGCATGGGCCTGGGCATTCAATGGCCTATTCACAGTGGTAGGAGGAATATTCTGCGCTATTTTCTCTGTGTATTTCGGTTTCCAGGCAACCCTGGTAGCTGCCATGTGCGCCTATATTATCGCACTTGTTATTTATAGGAGACTATACAGTGGATATGTCTCTGACCTTTCTTCCAGTAGTTCGACGGATGATTAGCCAAGTAATTTAGCGACAACGGATCCACAGAAAGAAGTGAATAGCGGCAACTTCCCATCAACAATTTTATTTAGAATAAAAACGGACACTATCAATGACGAATGTCGTTCCTGTTACCCACGCTCTGTTCGATATGGATGGATTATTGCTCGACACCGAAATAATTTATACCCGAGTCACCCAAAAAATCGTTTCGCGCTTCGGCAAGACCTTCGACTGGTCTTTAAAGTCAAACATGCTTGGCCGAAAAGCCATTGATTCTGCCCGATATCTGGTAGCTGAGCTGAATCTTCCCATCACCGCCGAAGAATACATTGAAGAACGCAACGGAATGTTAAGAATAGAGTTCGGCAATACTGATGCTCTGCCCGGTGCTGAGCGGTTAATTCGTCACCTCCACCACCACAATATACCCATTGCGGTAGCAACCAGTTCAAATCGCGACCTATATGAGATCAAGTCCTCCGGCCATCAAAGCTGGTTTTCACTGTTCAACACCGTGGTAGCTGGAGATGACCCCGAGGTAAAGGAGGGGAAACCTGCCCCGGACATTTTCAATGCTGCCGCACAAAGAATTGGCGCTACCCCATCTGCTACGCTGGTTTTTGAAGACGCTCCCTCTGGTTTAGCCGCAGGCGTTGCGGCAAAAATGAGAGTTGTTGCTGTCCCGGATTCCAATATGGATAAGACCCGATACGCTCAGGCTGATCTAGTTCTCGATTCCTTAGTGGATTTCGACCCATCGCGATATGGATTGCCGGAGATGACAAAATAGGCGTTCCACTTTTTGATCAAAAACTTGAATGTGAAAGTTAATTTAGGTATTGATTAGCAATGAAAATAATTGAAATTCTCTTTAAAAAAACACTGCTTTGGTCATCGTTGTCGAATACATTTTTTGCTGGCGTATGTCTTGGGGTTTCTTTCGCCCTATTTTTTACATACCCTGATTCAGTCATTGCCCAACAGACAAATAAAGAAAAAGAACTTGAGACTCAGCAGTTCAAGGATTGGACCGTACAATGCCCAGTCACTGACGAAACCCAGAAAAAACGATGTATTCTGTTTTATCGTGTTCTATTGGAAAATGGATACCCATTACTCGTGTTCCAGGTATCCAAATCACCGGAAGTCGATGATCGATTTATTGGCGTGTTTGACGTATCGCTTGGGGTCTACCTACCCACTGGAATAAACGTAATTGTTGATGAGACCCAATCCATGCAACTAAGTTTTGAACGATGTGATCAAAACGGGTGTTACGCTGGTACCCTGATGAACGACGACATTCTTCAGGCACTAAAAAAGGGAGATCAGGGAAAAGTGACCTTTGTTGACGTTGCCAATCAAAAGATAACCGCATCTATCTCCCTCAGCGGATTCACTGCAGGACTACGGGCATTATAGAGTTTCAGAAATTTAGCTCCTATTCTATTCCAGCTCCTATTTAGACTCTTATTCAGGCCCATGACCTATCGATCCAATTGTTATGTTTACTTACTTAAACCCTGAAGTCAGACAAAGACTGATTCAACAAGGAAAGTTAACTCGCATCGACCACATGGGAAAGGAGATTTCTGAATCAACCCTGCTGGCCGACGAAAATATCTCTATTCGGTTATTGGGTCCAATTCCCTTGCCACTGTCAATAAACAACAAAAAATACCATGCAAAGTGGTATGCTGCCGTTCGTAGCACCGAAATCAGTAAGGTCGAAGGTCTGGCCAGAGATTTGCTCAAACAAGGCGGTCAAAATCTTTTTGCCACCCTGGCGACCCCCATGGCAGTCAATAGCGTTCTTGTCTTCGGCAATCCGCGTGAATCATCAAACCCGATGGTCCGGGTACATTCCAATTGTCTTACTGGGGATGTTTTCGGGTCACAACGTTGCGAATGCGGACCGCAACTCGATCTCGCCATCGAGCGGCTAGGACGTGAGGACTCAGGCGGATTACTGGTTTACATGGCCGGACACGAAGGCCGCGGTATCGGTCTATGGGCAAAAGCAGCCACCTATTTACTTCAGGACGGGGGGGAAAACACTTATGAGGCGAATGAATCTCTAGGGCTTCCCGCTGATTCCAGGGACTTTAGTGATGCGGCTTCCTTAATCCTAAGATTTATCGGTAATCGCCCGTTTCGACTAATGACTAATAATCCTAAAAAGGTAGGAGATCTCGCTAAATATGGACTGAGTAATATCACCATGGAAAAACACGTTATTGGTGTCAACGACACTAATCTCTCCTACCTGAATGCAAAAAAGAAGTGGGGGCATCATCTTGAAGACAGGGATCTCAGTTCCCAGTCTGTCTCCCACACCCATCTCTCTACTGACAAGACGGATGATACTGACGATATGATCTGACCACCCCAGCGTATTTTATTATTCTAGGAGCACTTTTAAGAATACGGGGTATTAGGCACAGAGTATTGGGCCCCTTCCCTTAGCCTTCTTTAATTTAATAAAGCTGGAGTAATCCTTTTCGCTCAGATAACCAGTAGTCCTTTCTCTGTACTCCCCGCTCTGTAGTCCTGTAGTCCGCTGAAGACATGGTAAGGAAACATCGGTGGGTACAGGTCAACTCTGGCCACCTACTCCAGCCTACTAACCTAGCCACGCATCCTTTTTCCACTCTGGTCGAATAGCATGCCCTCAAACAACGTCGCAGATCGTCGCTTGCCCAAAATCTCTATCTCCACATTCAACCCCTCTCTAATCGACTCAACGGGTAAAAAGCCAATTGCAACACTTTTTTCACTGTAATGGGCATATCCCCCAGAAGTTACGAATCCAACGACTTCGTCTCCTATCCAGATGGGTTCATCTGCGACCACATCCGCATCCTCCGCCTCGACGATAAACGTACATAATTTGCGCGCTGGCCCTCGTTGCTTTTCTTCCAGCGCCGGCTGTTTTCCGATAAATTCAGCTTCTTTTTTATAAGCCACAAATCTATCCATACCCGTTTCCGCTGGCATATAGTCCGGTTTGTATTCCCTCAACCAGGAACCAAAGGATTTTTCGAGACGTAAGCTCATCATCGCTCTCATACCAAAAGGACGCAAACCAAGGTCTGCACCTGCTTCGGTAAGGACGTCATATAGCGCTATTTGCTGATTTGCAGGAACATAGATTTCATAGCCCAGATCTCCAGTATACGAAACCCGCTGCACAATGGCGTCACAGGGCCCAACCTGCATGGCTGTGATCGACAAAAATGGAAAAGCCTCGTTACTCACATCTGCCCTCACTACCCTATTCAGCAAGGTTCTTGCACTAGGGCCCGCTATTTGAAATCCAATTCGTTGCTGGGAAATATTACGGATGGAGACACCGGATTCAGGCAGATTTTGTTCGAACCAGCGTTGATGGAAGGACTGGGAACCGTAAGAAGCATTTAGTTGAAAAACATCTTCCTCCAGGCGGGAAATCGTGAAATCACCAATTAGCCTACCTTTGGGACTTAACATGGGAGCCAGGGTAATACGACCAACCCTGGGAATTCTACCCGCCATAATGTGATCCAGCCATTCTCGCGCTTTCTCACCCCGAACATCAAATTTACTGAAATTGTGAACTTCATTGATCCCCACCGAAGTCCTGACTGCCATGCACTCTTCAGCAACGGTTTCAAAGGCATTCGAACGTCGAAAAGATGGGATCTCAAACGGCTCTTCACCTTTAGGTGCGAAATAATTTACGTGTTCCATGCCGAAACCAGAGCCGAATACTGCGTTAAGCTGCTGCCATTTCCCATAAGCCGGTGTCGTGTGAAAGGGTCGAGCTGCGGGTAACTCTTCATTGGGATAGGACACAGAAAAACGCCGTTGGTAATTTTCCCGAACCTTGATTCGCGTATAGGGTTTGGTGCAATAATCACCAAACCGGGATACATCCATCGCGAACACATCTCTGGAGGGCTCCCCTTCAACCATCCATTCGGCCAGTATCAATCCAACCCCTCCGCCCTGACTAAACCCAGCCATAACGCCACAGGCAGACCAATAGTTTCTTAGTCCCGGAACTGGCCCAACCAGAGGATTGCCATCTGGAGCAAAGGTGAAGGGACCGTTGATCACGGTTTTAATTCCAGCTTCAGCCAAAACAGGATATCGTTTGAAAGCCAGCGCCAGTGAGTCTCCAATTCTCTCCAGATTATCCGGCAATAGTTCATGTCCAAATTCCCAGCTGGTTCCATCCACCGCCCATGGATCACAATTTTGCTCATAGAATCCGATCACCAACCCCTGCCCTTCCTGCCTTAGATAACTTTCACCCTCGGGATCCATAACATGGGGAAGCTCCGTGGAACGATTAACCACTTCGTCAATTTTTTCCGTCGCAAGATATTGGTGCTCCATGGGATGCAGAGGTAAATTCACTCCTACCATTTCCCCCACTTCCCTTGCCCAAAGCCCCGCTGCATTCACAACATGTTCCGCATGCATAACTCCCTGTTCGGTAATAATTTCCCAACTACCATCAGTCCTGGGGACCAGGCTGAGTACCCGATTACGTAGAATAATGTCCGCCCCTTGTTTTTTCGCCGCTCTTGCATAGGCATGAGTGGTTCCGGAGGGATCCAAATGTCCATCCAATGGATCATACAATGCACCGATAATTCCATCAGTGTTGGTAATAGGAGACAATTCCCGGATTTCCTCAGGTGTGACAAGATGGGTGTCCAGTCCCATGTACCGATGTTTCGCCCTTTCAGCACGGAGATAGTCCATCCGATCAGGAGTGGATGCCAGGGTGATGCCACCTACATGATGCAAGCCGCAGCTTTGTCCTGAAATCTGTTCCAACTCTCGATAAAGGCCGATGGTATAGCCTTGTAACGCAGCCATGTTGGTATCCGCATTCAGGGTATGAAACCCACCCGCAGCATGCCAGGTAGACCCGGAGGTTAACTCCGCGCGCTCAATCAGCGTCACGTCTTTCCAGCCCAGTCTCGTCAAGTGATACAACACACTACAACCAACAACACCGCCACCAATGATGGCTACCCGGGTATGACTTTTCATAAAGACCTCAAATAATTAATCGCTGCAAAAAACGTAATTTAGTTCCCAATCATCCGTAATCGACTTACCCCAACATTCAATCAACGTAAATCCAATCAACGCAAATCACCTAAAACACAACTCAAAATCACCTAAAACAGGAAGACCGAATCGCTATTTTACTTTACCGAGCTGCTTTCGGATAAACCTAATCCCTTCATTCGGCTGAACAATCGATGCTCGGATCAACTCATCAAACCGATTGGAGAATAAACGAATATGTTGGCGACTGTTTAACACAAGATACATCTGTCCGATAAAAACTGCGACTCTCAAGGGTCCAAACACAGTGAAGGCCGCGGTGTACATTTGTCGACCATCGAATAGGTACCAACGAAATCCCGGATAGAGTTCATCCAGTAATATGATGATATGTTTCAGTTGCTGTTTTCTCGCCTGAGCAGATAAACCAGCCCAAATGCCCTCTCCCAAGGCAAAACTCTCGATATCCTGAATGGACTGACAAACCTCCATTTCCGCTTCTTCCTGTCGATGGTGAATCAACATGCGATGGGTATCGCGAATGCTTTGGTGGGTTTTTCCAAGACCGTATCGTTTAAATTCATAGGTAGCAACTTCTTCAGTCTTGAGTAGATCAGGGAGGGTAATTGGAATATAACGCACCCGATAACTACCCGCTTCCCGATGCCACTGGAGCATGGTTTCATTCATCGTAGAGCCGGAAAAGTCTTCGAACTCCAGAGGTTCCTTCATCACATCCGGGGACAGGGTTCCTTGATCAGTTAAGCCCAGCAACCAATCGATACTGACCTGATATTTCTCCGCCAGATTCGCGATGGTATCGGCTCGGGGCAATCTCAGATTCCCTTCAGAAAGCAGCTGGGATAATGTTGACCGTTCCACACCAATGGTTTTCGCGAAACCTGCGTGATTTAGTCCGCTGTGCTCAATCACCCGTTGCATTCGCCGCCGAAACACAGCAACTCTTTGCTCATATTTCACGATCTCACCTACCAGTCCGGCTTTAACTCAGATCGTCGCCGAATAACGTAGTCGTCCAATTGTTCTCGAATGGCCGGATCCAAATCGGGCTCTTCATAGCTTTCGAGAATTTGTTTAAAGAGCACATTCGCCCTATCCACTGTCTGTTTTCCCCCACCTTCTTCCCATGTTTCGAAATTGCTCCAATCCGAGACAATGGGTGAGTAAAAAGCGTCCTTGTATCGATCGATAGTGTGTTGGGTTCCGAAGAAATGCCCGCCCGCCCCGACATCCTTAATGGCCTCTAAAGCAAGTTCTGCCTCATTGACTTCGATGGGGCGAAGGATTTCGGACATCATTTGAACCATTTCCATATCAACAATGAGTTTCTCAAAAGATGCGCAGAGTCCTCCTTCGAGCCAACCACCGCTGTGCTTTATCATATTGCCATGACCCATTACCGCTGACCATAAAGACATACCTGATTCCCAGGCAGCCTGGGCATCCACGCAATTGGAGGCGTTTACATTTGAGGTTCGATAGGGAATGTTATAATGCCGGGCAAGCTGGCCTCCAGCCAATGCAGCTTTGGCGTATTCCGGGGTACCAAAGGCGGGGGAGCCTGACTTCATGTCCACATTTGATGTAAAGCCGCCATACATTGCCGGGGCACCGGGATTCACCATTTGTGTCACTGCCAATACACCCAAAGCCTCGGCATTCTGTTGTGCCAATGCTCCAGCCAGAGTCACTGGACTCATGGCTCCGGACAAGGTAAACGGAGTAACCACCACTGGCTGACCATGACGTGCCATTTCCATTAATCCATCCAGCATCGGAATATCGACCTTTAACGGCGAATTCGTATTTACCACAGTCATTATACTCGGTTCTTTCTTCCGAGTTTCCTTGTCAATATTTCGAGCGATACAAATCATCTCCAACGCATCTTCTATCTTCCCATTCCCCAAGCTGTATGCATGCCAGGGTTTCTCCGTAAGAGTGATAAATGCATGATACGCATCAAGATGGCGCACGTGGGGGGCAATATCGATGGGCTCAACCGGATATCCCGAAAATAGACTGATCACATTAAAAGTCTGACCAAGTTTAAGAAACTTGCAATAGTCTTCGAAGTTACCGGTTCTTCTTCCCCTATCCAGATCTGAACAATTTGGTGCACTGGCGACCAGACTAAAATTAATGTGATTACCGCCATAAGTAGAATTAAGTTCGGGATTTCTGGCATGCAGGATGAACTGCCCAGGGATGGTTGCAATTTTTTCCATCACCATTTCCCGATCCATTCTCACGTAACCCGTTGCATCATCGATGGTAGCACCGTGTTCAACCATCAATGATCTGGCAGTATCATTCACAATTTCCAATCCAACCTGCTCCAGAATTCGCATTGAGCCATCATGAATCAGCTCCAGAGATTCTTCGCTTAGCACATCAATGGGTGCGTAGGGATTTCTCAACTGTGTGAATGGTAGTTGCCCCAGCTTGAACGCTGGTTTCTGACGCACTCTTCCAGATCTTTTTGCCATTAATCCGTACTCCCAATGAACAAATTGCGATAATGTTTATATTGCACGATAAATATCCCCGGATGTGGCTGGTTGCTCCACCTGAAACCTGAGAACACGGAATCAATATATGTTATTTTGTTCATTAAAAACAGCATTGTTGACAAAAGTTAACAACAATTTGACAAACTCAGAAACTTGCCCGGAAATTTCCGATGTTATATGCCGCTAGTTTTATAGAAATTTATAGACAACTAAATCGTGACCAGTTTTTTTTCAGCCTACCTGACTGCAGCAATAAAACAAAATCAAATGAAAAACCAGCATAAATCAAAGAAGAAAACCATTTCCGTGGCCTGCGGCATGTACACTTCCACTAACGCCCTGAAAGAAGCATGGTCAGCTTTGTTCCATCAAATGCATCGACACTTCAATGGATTTCAGGACACAAACCTGTCAGTGTCATATAGCACAGGTAAAGAGGCCTATACCGATCCTGGTTTATTTGTCGGGCATACCTGCGGCTATCCTTATCTGTTGAATTGGCAAGCCAGTCACAAACTGGTTTGCGTTCCTATTTTCGATGTCGATGGTTGTCAGGGTAATCAGTATTGCAGTTGGTTTATTACTCACCCCGGTTACAAGGGGGCTAGTGTGGAGGATTTTCGCAATAGGGTCGTGGCATTAAACGGACATAATTCTAATAGTGGTATGAATGTATTGCGTTATGAGATTAGTAAAATGAATCCGGAGACGCTTTCTTTTCCAGAGCCATTATCAGCGGAGGACATGCAGCCAGTGTCGAACTGATCAGTCAGCAAAAGGCAGACCTGGCTGCCATTGACGCAGTTACTTTTGCTCATTTGAAAAAAGGAGGTTTGCTTGACCCAGGTAAGATAATATTAATTGGGCAATCTGAATTCACCACCGGATTACCCTTTATTATGCCCAGAATAATGTCCGGAGTCATGTCCAGATTTCCCATTTTCCAAACGGACGAAACCAGTATTACAGCCGCGATGAATAATGCCCTCGTTGCCATAGACCAGCGCCATCGCCAGCAATTGGGAATTCGCAGTTTCGAGATAGTTACTCACTCTGACTATGACAAAATTGGTGAGTTGAAAACCACGGCTGAGAATCTCGGATACCCCGTGCTGATATAGTCGAAAAAATAGTCAGAAAAAAATGAAAACAGAATGAAACCAGAGGGGTGCGGAGTAGACCAGGCTTTATTCCTTTACGGAAAAGATATCTGAAAAATGTAACGAAAAAACAAACCCGGTCACACTAAACCAGGCTGCTACCAAGCAAAATTCCAATTCCCAGAATCGTTGCAATTGCCACGCTTCCAGTTTTCCACATGGTTACAGAGGTGACACCTAGTGCCAAAACTTCATAAGTAGATCCCCCCAGAGCTCCCGGCACGATTAGTGCCATCATTGCGCAACCGGGTAATACTTCAAGAACTCCCTTAAATCGCTCAGCCCTCTGGAAACCCATGCCTAACACATAGCCCCCGATTCTGGTCACGAGTACGACGAGTGACATCAACAATATCATCAATAGAGCTGTTTGCGAATTCATGGCAACTTTCCCTGTGATTCTCTGGAGGTATTGAGCTTGTAAAAAAAAGCAAGCACCCCAGCAAGAACACAACTGGGCATTATAAGATAGCTATGCACCTGGAAGATTGTCAGGATAGCCGCACATAGCCCCGACACAATCCAAAGAAAGGCATTTTTTGTATTTCCCTTCGCGAATAACACCATCAGTGTGGACATAACCAGCACCCCAGAGAACCGCATTGCCTGAATCTGAGAATGACCAAAGAGATCCGTAAAAGTTAGACCACAAAATGTTCCTACCATCCAACTTATATGGAGAATAAATCCACCGCCGAGCATATAGGCAATCCTATTCGTATGCGTGTCATTAGACTGGGCGAGCTTCAGCGTGGTAATTGCATTGGGGTCGGTTAAAAATGACATCGAAAGAATCCGCCAAAATCCATCCCGGCCGGGAAACTGTCCAATGAGTACCAATCCGAGCAAAATATTTCGAGAACTGATTAATATACTGGATATCAGAATTGTGACCAAAGGTGCCGGATGATTCCACACCTCCAGGCTGGCAAATTGCACCGAGCCTGAAAATACCAGCGCACTCATGGTTAATGCCTCGAGTCGGGAAAGCCCAGCGCTGGTTGCCGCAATTCCGAACATCAAACCGAACATAAGGGTACTGATAGCAAAGCCCGATAGCGCTGATGCTCCCTTACCCATTGAGCGGCCCATTGAACGTAATAGCGAGGATAGACTTTGAAAACTCATTGGTGAAAGGACGCTGATGATATTCCCGGGGTCCCGAAATGAAGTCGGTTCATCCCAATGAACCTATTGAATTCGAATGAGTCAACAAAAAGCACCCGGCATGGAGTAATGCTCTCGCAAAATTCCCTCGAGTACCGTGACAAAATGTTTTGCGTTATCCATGGAAAAACAAATCGGAGGTTTAATTTTCAGCACATTATGTAGCGGCCCATCAGTACTGATGAGTATACCCTCCTGCTTCATTCTTTCTGCGATATAACTGGCCTGCTGGGCCGCAGGCATTAAGCTCAATTTGTCTTCAACAAGCTCGATTCCAATAAACAAACCCAAACCACGCACGTCTCCCATGATGGGGAAGTCTGACATTAACCCTTGCAGGTTATTCAGTAACCAACTTCCCACGAGCCGTGCATTCTCCTGGAGTTGCTCTTCTTCGATAACGTCAATTACCGCCGAACCAATGGCACAAGAGACAGGGTTGCCGCCAAAAGTATTAAAATATTCCATGCCGTTATTGAAAGCTTCAGCAATTTCGCGGGTAGTTACCACACCAGCCAACGGATGCCCATTCCCCATGGGTTTTCACAATGTCACGATATCGGGGACCACGCCCTGGGTCTCAAAACCCCAAAAGTGAGTACCCACCCGCCCAAAACCAACTTGCACTTCATCGGCGATACACAAGGCACCGTGTTCGCGACAATGTCGATACGCGGCTTCCAAATAGCCGTCAGGTAAGACGATCAGTCCCCCACAACCTAAGACAGATTCCACAATAAACCCAGCCGCACCACCTCTTTGGTCCGCCGCACAAAGAGCTTCCTTCACCGAATATGCATACTTTTCTCCTATGCGAGTCACGTCATCCATGCCATCCGAATACCGATGTAAACCACGAAAACCATCTGGCATTTCTGCTTTATGAACGTAATCGGGCCTCCCCCTCTCCCCCTGCACCATCATGTTTATAGGGACTGATATCAATCAGACTGGAGAGATTTCCGTGATAGGCATGGTCCAAAATCACAACATCCTGCTTTTGGGTGAAATTTCTCGCCAGCCGTAAAGCCAGGTCATTGGCCTCACTGCCACTATTCACAAGAAAACAAACCGATAACGGTTTCGGAAACAGACTCACCAACCTTTCGCTATATTGAGTTAAAGCCGAGTATAGATAACGGGTATTGGTATTCAGTACGCCGGCCTGTTTTTTTGTGCATCGACAACTCTGGGGTGGGAATGTCCTACATGGGGTACATTATTCACTGCATCCAGATACTGTCTTCCTGTATTATCATAAAGGTATGCCCCTTCTCCTCGAGCCACATGAATAGGCGTCTGATAGGATATGCTCAACGAGGGATTCAAAGTGCGATTTCTCACCTTCATCATTCTCACCACCCCGTCCCTCTCAGTCCCAGAGAGACTCGCTGAATCAGCGAAGCTGCTCATAGGGCCACCCAACTTCTCAGAATCACCTGAATGCAAAAGGCTTTCATCGATTCCTAAAATGACATTAGGGTCGGGACATAAACTTCGCCACACCTCTTTATGGGCGTGGGATCCAACTCCTACGAAAGTATCCACCTCCCCTAACATATCCGTAATCACTTCGAAATGCACATGGGGTGGCCAGTTACCATTTTCATGAATGTCCCCCATCGCCGCAATGCATTGCCCAGCCTTTACAGATTCACCTCTTCGTAGATGAGAAAATGAAGCCGGCGACAAATGTCCATATAGGGTATAGAAGTAGACGGTCTTACCATCGTCATCCGTCATATCAGCAGGAAGTTGATGCTGCAGAATAACAGTCCCACCATAATCCAATGGCGCATCATTGTTAGCGATTCCATAAACCTCGCCATCCAGAGGCGCATAAATACGGCTGGTTGCAGGCATAAACACATCCAAACCGATGTGCAGGGTTCTACGATGCCCAGTGGCGTCGATAAAATCATCGTTTCGATAAATCAGCCGATATTCATCGTATTTTCCAATGCCTGCTACACATTTCCTGTCCTCGATAATTCTGAAAAGATCGACCGAGGCCCTGTTAGGGTCATAAGGCTCGATGATACTCCCGACATCTGGACTCGACACACTGGTATCGAGTATGCACAAAGGATCTTTTTTTAAATCAACATCCACAATGGATTGAAATTCGATTTCCCCACTGGCCAGCCAGCCCACAATTCTGTCTCTATTAGGGACTGGTTCAAAACCACAAACCTGACGAAACACAAAGTGGGCGTAATCTATCGGGATTTCAGCTAGTGCATGAAGTGCTTCCCATGCCGGTCGCTCGCTGATTTTCAGATAATCGTTATCAGGCTGCAGGGATTGTTGGTAGGCACAAATGCAAACACTCATGCAAAGACGCATACCAATCAGAGAGAACAGGGTTTGAATTTCCTCTTCAGCTAACGGATAACATTGGTGATAACCTTTAACCACCGAGGCTGCAACATCGATGGGGTTTGTACCCCTTCCTTTTTGATCCTGGATTTGAAAACCACCAAGCAAGGCATAGGCCGCGGCAATGGCAGGGTCTACCACTATCCACCCCTCAACGATATCGCCATAGTCAATAATATGAGAAACCGTCAGGCTCCATGGACCCTGACCACCTACTAGAATATTATTGTCGTTCGCGTCATTATGAATCACGCCCATTCGAAGTTTATGAGAAATGGGCAAGACACGGTCAGTGAACATGGTCTTAAAGTGCTCAACGACCTGAACCTTACCGGGATCATCAATCATTGGCAAAAATCGATCCAACACCGACACACCGGCACTCATATCCCAAAGTAAAGTACGATCCGTGCCCTGATGCTGAAACCCCCGACAGCGCCCTGTCGACCTCTGCTACTTTTCTTCCAAGACTTTCCAGTAAACCAGAAGGACGGTGATCAATCTCACTAAATAATCTACCTTCAACAAAGCTGACTACCCGACACAAATGTTCATCGCCGTTTTCTGAGGCTATTTTTTCGACCACATTTCCCTGCAAAGACTTATGGGAACGCTGTGAACCCGGGAAGCTCCCGCTTCCATGTAATCGTTCAAAGATTTCATGTTGACACAGCAATAGATCACGGCTTTCTTCATGGTTTGCAATCTTAAAAACGAACCGTCCCCGGTCGGTGCAAACAAGATAATTGAGGTCTCTTTCTCCGTGGAGCAAACGAAAATCACCGGACAAACTAAATAGTTCGTGAGCGTAAGACCGAGCCTGTTCGACGGTAAAATCGGGAAGCAAGCAGTTTTCAGACATGGGAGATCAAAAAGAATAAACCAGGGTTCACTGATTTGGCTAATCTCAGACCAATCTCTGACCAATCAGTGGGCGCTAAAATAAAAATAGGATGAGGGTCGCGTTCAAATTCAATGGTGTTGATTGCTAATGCCGCTGTATTGTACCGCTACCACACAGAGTAATGCAGTGATCGCTGCAAAGAAAATCGCGATGTTGTAACTGGCAAACTGATCAAAAACATAGCCTGCGAACCATGGACCCAGTAGCCCAGCTAACCCCCATGCAGTAAACACTTTTCCATATACAATCGGTCCGGCGACCTGGCCGTAGCGTTTAGATATGGAAACGGGGTAGACAGTAATAATTGAGCCGTAGGAAAATCCGATAATACAAAGTAGTCCAATAGCACCCCCCGCATCCGATGTAACCATAAGCAACAACAAAACGATCATGCAAAGTAGTGGTAATCCCTTAAGCAGCCAGGACTCTGGCCAGCGATCAATGAGGTAGCCGGACATAAAGCCCCCCGCGGTACTTCCAATTCCCACAGCTACCGCTCCCCAAAATGCAACGGATTCACTGGCACCACGGCTTTGAACGATAGCAGCAGCATGACCGATGATCATCAAACCGGAGAGAATACCGAAGAAATAGCACAACCAGTATACTCTTACACCTGGCTGTAAATCCGACTGTGCGGTCTCAAAGGAAGAGCCATTTATATTATTCATTTTTGGTAAATCGGGAGAGGCGGAATCTGGCTCACATTCTTTGTAATGAACCCCACTGATTCTCAACAGCAGTGCACCGAGTATTCCAAAACCAATCAGACAAATAGCCAAAATACGAAACACAGTACTCACCGATTCCGTTTCAAGCAAGTCAGCAAAAATGAATGAAAAAACAATGGAGCCGAAACCATAGGCGGCCGTTACCGCTCCCATGGCGAAGCCCCGACGCTGGGAAAAGACCCGTCCCATCAGTTGTAATGTGTAACCGTAACACAAGCCGTTGATGCAACCGAAAACCAGACTATATCCAAGAAAAATTCCAATCCAACTGTTGCTAAACGATGCAATGCCTATGCCAAGGGCACCTAAAAAGCAGTAGGCTAAGATCATTTTTTCCGGAGATAACCATTCATAACAACGATGCCCTACAAGCACCATGATTGTTAGAAAAACCAATGCTAGTGAGTAAAAAAGACTCACCTCTGCCCGACTGGCTCCAAGCAACGACTCCAGAGGGGAAAGAAAAACAGAAAACGAATGCACCGAACCAAACAAAGTCATCACTAGCATTGAAGCGGTTAACGCGATTTTCGAATTATGCATCTTCCCACTCATACAGTCTTTTTAATTTCAACATCGGGACTGGAAATGGACAATGGTGCTTTTCCATATATCGTTACCCTGATTGCCTTATTCTGGATTAGCCTGGATTAGCCTGTTCTGGATTAACCTGCTCTGGCTTAATAATTGGTAATCACTAAGCTCGTCAATCAGATCAAGAAATTCATCGTCAGCTTGAGATTCAAAGACACGAAACCCTTGAGAAGAGGGATGATGTCTAATTTCATATATCATGGTATCAGGAACTATATCGGATGGAGTATCTAATATATCGTCGGATATCACGCCAGCTGAATTCACTTTACCTGACTTCTCAGTAAGCTGGTCGAGCATGAGGTGTTTAGTCCTGACAAGCAGTTCCGGGGGCAGTGAAGCCAGCTCTATTTCTCCCACATAGGAAATACCCATGCCGCCAGAAAAGTGGATATATAGCATGGTCATTAACGCCCCGCAGCGAAGGGTGGCTAAACTGCGATACCAACTAGCAACCATGCTCTTCGTGTGTAGATTGCTTCCCGACTACCACTGCCAAATCGTTCCCGAGCCATTTCTACGGTTTTGTCAGCCCATTGGTTGAACGTCGCGTTAGGATTGTTGATCGACTGCAAGGTGTCATACCAGATATGGCCTGCTTTTTCCCATGCATTGCCGCCGGGATACTGGGAAAGCAGATAAAAAGCGTGATTCGGAATACCTGAATTAATGTGCACACCACCATTGTCTGCCAAAATATCCAGGTACAAATCCATGTGATAAGGCTGGGGGTCTTTACCAAGCAGCTCGTCGTCATAAGCCTCTCCTGGCGCCTTTAGGGATCTTAGCGAATCACCGGTAATACTCGGGCCGAATATTCCTTCTCCAATTAACCATGAGGCCTCACAAGCACTTTGCCGGTACTTCCGCTGTAGAGTCAATGCACCAAAAACATCAGCAAAACTTTCGTTTAATGCACTGGATTGATTACGATAAATGAGCCCGCCTGAAAACTGAACGACACCATGGGATAATTCATGACCAATGACACTAAGCTCAGTCATGGTGGTGAATACCTCCCCATCCCCATCTCCGTAGGCCATTTGCCGGCCGTCCCAAAAAGCATTGTTATATTTATTTCGATGATGCACTGTGGAAATCAGTTTCATCCCTTTGCCGTCCAGTGAATTTCGACGGTATTCATCAAGAAAAAGATCATAAATATCTCCTGCACCGTCGTACGCAATATTCACACTGTCGTCATCACATACGGGCGGATCCCCTTCTTTTCTAACAAGCTTGCCGGGTAGACGAGCTTTCTTTTGACCATCATACACTTCACGATACACACCAGGTTTTTGCTCAGGCCCAAGAGTTGGCGCTTTTTTAAAAGCATCAGATGGTGCTGCCTCCGCTCTGGCAAGGCGATAGTTATCGGCATTTTTCACCAGGCTTGACACCATGGATTTCTGCCTTTTATTACCTCTCACACCAATAGTCTCAAGCATGTGAGGTGGTAATATACACTCTATTGAATGGATGTGCTCAGATGTACACATAAGTTAAATCCCGCTAGTATCGGTTAGCATAAAAACATTACTATATGGAAACAATAGCATAACCGAATACCAGTGTTTGATCACTTCCATTTAGCATACTTCATTGCATTTAAATCTGGGCATTTAAATCCGGCTGCACTTTAAATGGCATGGAGAATCTCAAGACACTACGACCGCAGCCCACAGATCAATCACGATAATTCATTTAGTATCTATCAGGCACTAAAAGCTCTCAGAAAAGCCCCAGAAAAATCCCCGTCGAACTATTGCAAATACCCTGGAAACGCCAATACCAGCGACCAGGGGCTGTTAAAATTTGTCATTCCTAGCCCTTTACAACCGGTTTCTGTCAGGATAACCCGCTACCCGCAGACATACTGACGATCAAAACAGATCTTTGTATTGTTCTCGTAGCTGATTTTTTTGCACTTTACCCATGGTATTACGGGGTAGCTCGTCAACCACGATTAGTTTTCCTGGGTGCTTGAAACGTGCTAGTTCCCTAGCGATATGTTTCAAAATAGTATCAGGATCTGGTTCCTGATCAGGCTGTCGGACCAAAATCGCCACGGGTGTTTCACCAAAATCAGCATGAGGAACACCAATCACAGCACTTTCCAACACTCCGCCCTGTTTATCGAGGATTGATTCAATTTCCTTTGGATAGATATTGAAGCCCCCAGAGATAATAAGATCTTTATCTCTACCAATGATATGTACATAACCATCCTCATCAATTTTCCCCAAATCCCCGGTAATGAAAAAACCGTCCTCCCGGAGCTCCGCTTTGGTTTTCTCCGGCATATTCCAATAACCCTTAAAAATATTTGGTCCTTTCACTTCGATCATCCCGGTTTCTCCTCTTTGAACTTCTATTCCACTTTCCGGAGATACAATTTTTAACTCCACTCCAGGTAAAGGAAAACCAACCGTTCCAGCCCGACGTTCTCCCCGATAGGGGTTTGACGTGTTCATATTGGTTTCCGTCATTCCATAACGTTCCAGAATACGGTGCCCTGTGCGCTCCTCAAACTGAAAATGGGTTTCTGCCAAAAGTGGTGCGCTGCCGGAGATAAACAGTCTCATTTCCCTGGTGAGGTCCTTATCAAAGTCAGTCTCAGCCAATAATCGGGTATAAAACGTGGGCACACCCATCAAGCAGGTGGCATCAGGCAGCTTTTTAAGCATGGCTTTAACATCGAATTTCGGCATCATAATCATTGAAGCACCCGATATAAGGACAATATTAGTGGCAACAAATAAACCATGTGTATGGAAAATTGGTAGCGCATGTAACAACACATCCTTACTCGTAAACTCCCAATATTCTGTCAGGGTTCTTGCATTGGATAACAAATTGTTTTGCGACAGCATGGCTCCTTTGGATCGACCGGTAGTTCCTGAAGTGTAGAGAAATGCAGCAAGGTCCTCACCATGGGCTTCCACGGTGTTAAATTCGCTTTCCTGGGCTAAGGACAGATCAGCAAGCGACCCGGAACCGTCCGCATTCAGAGTCATCAACAACGCGCTTATATCTCTGGCAATGGGCTGGAGACCCTCCTGTCGGCAAGTATCACAAATAATCAAACCGGCTCCGCTATCCTCAGCGAAATATCGGACCTCCCGCTGGGTATACGCAGTATTCAGTGGAAGAAAAACCAAACCAGACTGAACGCAGGCAGCATAAATACATAATGCTTCAACGGACTTCTCTACCTGGACGACCACACGATCACCTTTATTCAACCCAGCATTGGCGAAAACATTGGCAAATCGTGCGCTCGTAGAGAGAAAAGAGCGATGGGTTATATCGCGACCATCCGTAGTAGTGATAAAAATGGTTTCAGCGCTGGCATATTTCCCAAAAAGCGCGTCATATAATGGATTGCTCATTTATCTGGATTCAACTGTATGGATTTTGTTCATATTTACGATAATCTCTGCGAATTTTAACTGATTCTGGGTAAAGTTCTGCACCGAGTACTTTACGGTATCAGTGCCGCCCCTTTTGGTTACTCAGCTATAATCCAAATTGAATTGCCATAACAAGGTGCGTCGCAAAACACTTACGCAAAAACACTTGTGCAAAACAACCCTCAGCATCCAATGCCAAACCTGCTAATTGTCTCTAACTGTCCTTCTCGAAACACCCGACTCCTGCAAAACGCGGTGCTTGAAGGTTGTCAGCACCCGGATATCAATGGCGTGATTACCCAAGCCAGGGAGCCATTGGAAACCGATCATGAAGACCTATTGTGGGCTCATGGTCTGATACTGGGAACCACAGAGAATTTTGGTTACATGAGTGGCCAGATAAAAGATTTTTTTGAACGTATCTACTACCCCTGCCTGGAAAAAACAGAAGGACTACCCGTGGCGATTTTTATTAAAGGAGGATTAGATGGATTGGGTGCCAGGACCAGCGTGGAACGAATAATAACGGGATTAAAATGGAAACAGGTTCAGCCTCCATTGGTCATGACTGGAGAGTTCAAACCAGATTTCGTGGACCAATGTAGGGACCTTGGCACATTGATGGCCGCTGGATTGGAATCTGGAGTGTTCTAGAAATTCAGTCTCATCACTCTCCACGAATTGGTTGACCTCGACAAAAGTCGTGAGTGGCCATCTTATGCGAGAAATCGAAGAAGATCAGTGTTGCAAAACTTCGCACATACCCTGCTATTGCGAGCTTTCGCTCCTCGATTTCGATGGTTTCCCATGCCAATCTGCTCGCTCAGACTTATGCGCAGACTCCATGGGGTGTATCTCGCCTAATTATCTGGCTTGGTTATCTGGATCGATGGGGTCATAGCTGCCCAACGAACGTATCCGCTATGATCTGTTGGCCGACGTCGTTTGGGTGGATGCCATCGGCAAGGGTTACGCTACCATCCCCCAACGCATTACGGACCTCAGCGATTCTCGCGCCACTCAATGATCTAATACCGCTACTGATTTCCGCCGATCGTTGGTTCAGTGTCGCGGTTGTTAAATAGGGAGGCAGTGTTCCAACAATCGCCGTTACGCCAGAAGAGTTTGCAAAGTTAATCATGTACTGTAAATTTCTAAGGGCACCTGAAACCGTTCCTAACCGAGCATCATTTGTGCCAAGCAGCACAATAAGATGGGTGGGTTTGTGCAGAGTAATCAATCCCACTATCCGTGCAGCACCTTCACTAGTGACCCTTCCATCCGCACTATCATTGATCAGTGTGGCTCCAGTGGACTGCTGAATGCGAACTGGGTAGGGCACCGCAAGACCATAACCGGCACCAATGCTATCTCCAATAACCAGGATTTTGCTAGCGCTGGTTGCGCCCCCTCCTCCACTTGAAGAACCACCAAAAATAGTATGCCTGACATAACCGATTTGACTCGCAATTTGTTGAACCGTGTCAAAGTTGGTTGGGCAACCGCGCATTAATGCAAAACCGTTTTCCGTTATCCGGGCCATTAGCCTGGCAAGGCCGTCATCCTGCAAAAACTGACTCCATTCAATCAAATACGAGTCCTCAGTAATGGAGTTTGCGTCCCAGATTACTTTATTCCAGACATCTAACTGATTCCTGGGCTGTATAAATTCTCGCAAAAATTTGCCGGAATAATGAACCGGATCCGGCAGGCCCGGCCAATGAATCAGGACTGACTCGCCGTCCGTGGAAATATCAGCTCCTAATGGCACAATCTCCGGATTGACTTTCGCTGTGAATAACTCCCTTTGTTGGCTTTTCGAGTCGAAACTCAGCGGATCTTTTGCATGGTCGCGCAACCAAAATGACGGATATGACGTCATAGTCCCATCCCTCCAGTGCACGTTGACCTTACTATCCACTATTTCCAGCTGCTGTATTTTCATGTATTCGAATCTCTTTGTTTTCTACTGGATTGCCAGCATCACTAACAGAGCGGTTTTGTAACACAAAAAAGAGCTTCTGGCATACCCTTGTCAGAGCCAGAGTTATGGCCCGTCGAAGGCTCCCCCTCTGTCCTTACCAGGGGAGACTAGTCCGCAGAGGCTGGATTATCCTATTTATCATTAAGATTTCGTAATAATTTCAATTATTGGTGAACAATCATGGCACATATGGATCATAATTTCGGGGTGGCTCGGTTCACTTACCAATCCATCAATTTGTAACTCAATTAGCACACAACCCGAGGAAAAATGAAATTATCGGACTTTTTAACCAGGGACGTCATCAGGCATCTGTTTCTCGGAATAACGGGATCATTCATTGTGATCGCGTTTTTGTTTTACGCATCGGTCAACCCGGGCCAGGAAATCCATCCTCAAAAAATTATTTCCGCCATTCGGGAAAGCTCCATATCGTGGTTTTTTCTCTTTATTGTGATTGGTGTTATCGGAATCTGGCTTCGGGCAATTCGCTACCTTATTCTCATCAAGGCTTCCCTCATGGACCAACCCGAGGCACTAAACTCTGAGGTCCCAACTATCCGGCAGATGATGCTAATTACAGCGATTCGTGGCATGTTGGTAGATTTGTTACCTGCCAGACTCGGGGAGCTCGCCTATGTGGCCCTTCTGAAAAAATTTGCCCGAACATCCATCCCGGCTGGCTTATCCTCTTTGCTATTCGCAATTTTATTGGACATTGCCGTACTCGCTCCAATTACCATATTATTGGTCCTGCTTATCGGTTTCCCCACCGCCACCCCTCTCAAGATCGCCATCCTGGCGCTTGCCATTGTTGTCTCTTTCTATATTGGCATACGGTTTATTCTGCCGTTAATTATGTCTCTCATTAATGGATTCAACGATAAAAGGGAAAAGTCCAGTGGTGTTATTTTTAAACTTATCAAAATCATCAACGAGCTCAATACAGCGGTTCAGACTACGCTTCGCGCCGGGGTTTTTCTGCGAGTTCTGTCCATTACTATCGTTATTCGCACACTCAAATATTCAGGTCTGCTTATTCTGTTTTACAGCGTTGCCAGAGGAAGCTTTCCCGAGTTACAGGATATGAATGCGATAAAAACCCTTGGTGCAATGATTGCCTCGGAAATGACTGCTGCACTGCCGATTCCGACGATCATGAGTTTTGGCGCCTGGGAAGCCGGTGGCATGACCTTCATGTCTTACTTCGGTGCACCTCCTCAAGACTCACTGCTTGCACTGATTGCAGTGCATATCAAAACCCAGGCGGTGGACTATGGAATAGGATTAACTGCCCTTTTATTGCTCTTCAGTAGTGGACGAATTATGAGCCGTTCTGCTAATCAGGGCCATTCTTTGGCAACAAACAATAAACTAATCTCAAAATCCCTGCTACTGGCATTAGGGTCCAGCATCCTGGCCATCGGTGTGGCGGCGGGTAGTTGGCAGTGGTTTGAGAAACAATCCAATGAGTTCCACTTCGAAACCAATTTTCCCGCTATCCCTTTGACCGAACGCCCGGAGTGGATGCAGGAACTTAGTGGATTCGTGGTTTGGTCATCCAATCAATACGGGAATCACGACATTATTATCATGGATCTAGCGGATCTCAGTTCTCGACAATTAACTAATCATCCCAATACGGAAACCCATCCGAGAATCTCCCCAGACGGCAAAAAAGTGGCCTTTATTCGATCACTGAGCAAATGGCAATCCTGGCGGGACCAGCGCCCATGGAATGTATGGATAAAAGACATTGAATCCGGAGAGGAAGAACTAATTGCAGAATCCGGAACCGCACCCAGCTGGTCGGGAGACGGAAAAACCCTTTACTTCTATCGCAGTCCTGCCCAGATATGGGCGCACGATTTCGAAAGTGGTAGTCAAACCCGGCTGTATCAGAAAAATGAACATGGCGTACCCGATGCAGAATTACTGTGGCCTTCTATAGATGGGAAAGGCAGATTAGCCGTTTCCTATAAAGATCGAGGTCGACCGACAACCATTATTGCGGAACCAGGCAAGGATCTGACTGTGGTCGCGTTGGGATGTATGTTAACCTGGTCACCACAAAATGATTTCGCTATTTTTGTATCAAATATTGAAGGGGGCAACCAACAAAATCAGTTTAATAGGTATGACCCTAAAACTGGAGAAATAATAAAGTGGCTCGATCTGCCAGGCGAACTCAGCCATGAGTACTTTCCCAGACTGGACGCTTCCCAGAACTTTCTGGTATTCGCCGCATCAGACGGAGCTCATGAACCAGATATTGAAGATTACGAGATTTATATCTGGAAAACAGACACAGATAATGCCGAGGCACAAAGACTGACCTTTGACACCGGAAATGACAGTTGGCCAGACATTTATCTATCTCAACCGAGACAGTAAGGATGAAGCCTGATCATCTTTAGAGACCTTCATAAAGGCTTTGCTAGAGCAATGACCAACATCAATCTGTGAGGTCAGGACTATTCGATTGCTTTTCCAGTCGATTAACCCAATAGGAAGTAGCGCCAGCAACGGCCACTGGCATGGCGAAAAAATTAAGCATTGGCACTAAAGTGATAATCATTACCCCAAGGCCAAACCCAATGGAAGCAAATCGATCAGCTTTTATGCGCAACCTGACCTGTTTGAAGAATAGCCCTTTATTCGATATCGGATATTCTACATATTCTACCGACAACATTCGGGCGCCAAAATAGACCCAGGCAACTGGAGCAAAAACATTGATAAAAGGGATAATGGAGAGAATGGCCAGAAGCACTAGCCATTTTATCTGATACAGGATTTTTCTAGCTTCGCTAAGAACTGTTCGGCCAACCAGTCCCAATGTAAGGTTTGTCCCGGTTTCTTTAGCCACTGCTCCTCTTAGGTCGTTTTCCACTCTCTGGGACAGAAGTGAGTTAAACGGAGCGGCCAAAAAATTAGCAACCAATGTGAAACTATAATAAACCACAATCATGACCAACAGGATAATCAGCGGCCAAATTAACCACTGAATCCAATCCAGCCATGCTGGTAGCCAGTTAATCAGGGACTGCAAGAATGAATCGAAAACCCATAACCCAACCCGGATGGCCGTTGTGAATACGGCTATATTTACCATGAAGGGGATAATGACGAATCGACGAATTCCAGGTTGAAAAATCAGGCGGAATCCATCGAATACAAAACCAAACCCTACCGATAAACCACTCAATACATTAGTCATCAATCTCTTCTTTCTTCATAATTCTGCGCCAAATTCAATGTTAATGGTGAACCCCAAATAAGCCCCATTCCCGTTCTGGACCAAGCGCATCAGCCCCTATTCAGTGCACCTCCTGGCCCATGGGTCCTAACGAGACCCAGGAGATCTTAACCAGCACAGAAAATAAGCCGAATTGTGGATTTTCCAAAACCCACCGATCTTAACCATGAATCAGACGGCATAGGATGAGTTTATTTCAAATAACGCCCCTTCAACACTCTAAAAACAGTACCTTTTTATTCGATTTAAACCTATACTTGCCCTCGCTTCGGTTTCTGTCGTAGACCTTATCGGATTTTTCCTCCGCCGCATGATTTTCTGGTTTAACAAGCCTGTAAGCAAACAGTGATTTACTATACTCACAGTGGAAAACTTCTATAGGTACTGTGAGACAGTTGAGTCAAGGAGACTCTCTTTCATCCCTGGCCAACACCGGTAGCGAGATATTTTTCCGTGTGGCCCAAGGCAATGAAATCAACGATGTCACTACAACATCGCAATTCACTGTTTGACCAGATCAGCTAATAGGCAACAGAGTCAGTCACCGAAAACAGGCTTTCGAGAACCAAATTAAATGGTTTTGGCCACCTAACTTAATACAGGGAAATCACATTGAAAAAACTGTTTGTTGGTAACTTGCCAACTGATACTAAAGAAGCCGACTTAATCGAACTATTTGAAAGATTTGGAACAGTCCGGTCACACAAAATCATCATGGACATGTTTACCCGAAAATGTAAGGGATTCGGGTTCATTGAAATGGAAGGACACGAAGCACGGGCAGCAATCGAAGGGCTTAATGGTAAAGAATTTAATGGTAATACCATCAAAGTGAACTTTGAAACCCAGGCACCCAAAGGTGGAAGGGGGAGATAGATTAGAATCTGCAATCTTTAAGCAGAAGTCGTACCTGGGTGATGTGCAGACAAATTGATCGAAATATTCATATTGTCCAGGTTGCCCACAGTTACTTCAAGCAGAGTTACTTCAAGCAGAGTTGCGTTAAGAAGAACCTTCAAACATAGATTTTGAGTGCCGTAGGTTTTAATCGCCCCAGACTTTGAGAGCAGCTACTGTAATCTAACGCAATTTATTCCAGGCGGTTCATGCCTTTTCTTGCTGGCATTCCCGTGCCAGCGACCTAACCGCTCAGCCCCACCTGGATCACTGAATTAGCCGCCGGAACCCTTAAACATGGCTCCCCCTTTTGGGGACCTCTGCTTGCCATCTCCTTTTTAGCCTTCCTTTTTAGCCTGACGTAATCCTGCACTTTTTTGATGGTGCTAAATCCAGTGCTGGGTTGCGCCTGAAAAAGCCAACCGGCTTCAGCATAAAACCCACATATTCAACGGGCATTACCGGAAAGTCTTCAGGCCTTGGAAGATGCATTATCCCCATGGTGTGCCACAAAACCACATCTTCATCCACCAGTGGCCTATCCTCCCTAACCCACTCCGGGATACCTGGACCAAGTTCATTCTGATTCACGTAGTGACCAGGCGCCATTAACTGTGTTGCATCGAATGCAGTCACCCAAAGATCATGGGCAAGGAATCCCGCCCTTCTCATAAAGGGTGAATCGGGCTGATGCATGGGCTTAATCGTGGGCCCAGGCATAAGCTTATATCCAGGATGCCAACCAAGCTCATTCTGCTTGCCTTGATTAACTATTTTCCAATATCTTGCATTCTCAGGTTTAGTATCCCGTCCAGCATCTTTTTCTGACTCCAACATTGTTTCAGTGACACCATGGGCATTACCATGTGGATTATCGGAACCGGTTTGTATCCGATTAACCTCCACCTCAACCACTGAGTTTCGATCTCCATCCACACTCATGTCGAGCCGGACATTAAAATAGTGCTCATGAATCATTCCCACTAGGTTGGGCGAAACAATGCGTCCATATTGCGGGTCCTTACCGGACGCGATTTCATCAGAGTCCAATGCCCTCGAATAAAGTATTCCTGTCAACTTGGCTTCAAATTCGATATTACCGTCAAGATATAAATACCAGAAAATGCCATAGTCATAATTTCCCACGGTAAAAAAAGAAGAAATAACGAGCCTGCGAGACCGGCGTACTTCCGTCTCATCGGTCAAGGTATTTGTGTGTTTCCAGAGAATCCCATAGTCTTCTTCATGCATGCAAATGGCATTTGGTTTAATTACAGGATTGCCATAACCATCACTTAGGACCACATCAAAATATCTGATTTCACCCAAACAATCGCAACCCAAAGTCAGGGAATTCACAGATCGACCGAAAATACCGTCCCCCAAATCAAAGGAGTGATTGGAAAAATGGTCACCGGATGTTTCGCCATAAGGCACTACTAATTCACTGAGCGAAGCCCGGTAGATCACCGAACGCTCCGCCTCACCATCATTAAAAGAAAGGGTATGCAAAACCAGCCCTTCCCGGGGAGTAAACCCCAATCGGAATTTCCATCCTTGCCAACTAACTTCATGTCCATCAACAACAAAATCTGGGCCAGATTGCTGAATAATGTCCAGTTCCGCAAGAGCAGGACGTTCGACCCCAATCTCGCCTTTTTGGTACATTCCACGGTTTGGTGGAATTGGAACAATGCCACTATCTTCGATACGCAATACTTCCATCTTATTTAAATCAATAATCGGAACCAAACCTTCAATTGGACGTGCGTGGGTATTGTCCGAAGGGTTTTCGATATAAAAGCAGTGCGCCCGGGATAACCGAAGATGGCGCTCTTCGGCGCGTGCAAAATTGGCCACGGCTAATCCCTCTACGTAGACCTGGTCAGGATTATCGATCCCCCTTTTTTTAAGCCCTTGGACGAAATCAGGATGAGCCTTAACAATTCCTGCTATCTGCTCACTTTCTTCAGGTAGGTAGCCAGCCTGTACTCCGGGGATATGAGTGGAAGACTTAACTTTTTCTTGAGTAATGGAGATAACGGTCTCAAACAATTCGCCCGAATTCCGATTCCACACAACCACAAAGGCTTCACGCTCGATGGCATCTTCCAGCAAAAAACTGCGAACAACTTTTTTATCTGGTTCGTTTAACCTAATTTGTTCAAAAAAGAAACTCGCACCCAAATCCATATCCCGTTTAACTATTTCGGCTGCCAGGGTGATTTCTTCAGGCTTTAATGAATCAAGGGGGTGGTTAACCATAGCTATTCATCGGAGTTATTCACCAGCTATCGTGGCTAGTAGTAAAAGTTTGCAAAACACCCTTCGCCGGAACAGATCTCAAAGTGGGATACCAAAGATAGTCCATACTCATCGTACAGGGCCCTGAGGTTCGGGTTTGCTACAAGCTACCACAATCTGCATTATTCGTAACGACTTCATCAATCGAAATAGAACCAGAAAAACTGCCTCGACACCCTTCTGGTGTGTTTGTAGTATCAGTTGACAGTGTACCATTCGCAACCGGAACAACGGGAGTGCCTAATCCAGCACCGCTAAATTCCAACAGTGTTTCCTCATTGCCGCCGTCGCGACCGATCTCTCCTGAAAAACTGACACCGTCAAAGATGAACTGTCCCGGAGTTGTACTAAATAGAACAGCAGATTCATCCGTATTACTAACCACTACATTCGTTAGGGTTGTGGTAGACGTAGCGGCGTTTCTAGCCATGTCACCGAAATTTAACGCATGTGAACCGCTATCTGTAATCGTGACGTCAGTCAGACTTGTAGTGACTCCGGATGCCCTCATCCCAAGACGGCGGAAATAAATTCCATTATCCTAGGCCCCCTGGATAATTATATTGGTTAGACTAGCCACCACTTCCCCGGAGGCATCTCTTCCTGCGTTCTCGAAGTTAATACCATTATCTCCCGCGTTAGAGATGATGATGTTATCCAGAATAAACGATTGTGAAGCAGTGAAATCAGACGCAAAATAAATACCATCATTGTCTTCGACATCCGCCCCGGCACCCTCAATGGCTATTCCACTGATCGACACATCTCCGCCAATACTCACCACGCTCCCACCACCATCAAACTTTAAAGTTGGGCGTACCCCACTCCCGCTATAGACGCCCCCCTCAATTTCCAGCGGCGTGGCGCTGCCTATATTACGACTGCACCGTCATTAAAGAATATTTCGCTGTCATATTCATCTGCTCCCCGTCCTTCGATATAAATAGTATTTCCTGGAGGACCAAAAAATGATGCAGCATTAACGTCTGCAAATGGGTTCTCGAATGTTCCATCCGGAATCCCTCCTCCCACTCTCCCGTTATCAACAAAGGTGATGTTTCCCCGTAAGGTATTCGTTCCTGAAACGACGGTACTTGAGCTAATGGAACTGCTACTCGATACCACCTCTTCACTGGATTCCTGCCGACTAACATCTTCGATTGGCTCACTTTGACCCGTTTGAACCCTCACGTCCCTCATTACCATATCAGTGTATTTTCGATGGGCGAATGATTTGGTACCAGCCAGTCGAAAATTCCGCTTAAAGCTTTCCCATGTGTTTCTCCCTTTTAACGGAATACGTAGTTTCGCCCCGACAAAATAATCTGTGCCGTTTAGTGCATCGTCCTCGAATATCTCAGCGTCAAAGGTTAGATAGGGGCCAGCTTTCACTTCCAGCCTGGCTTTATGCCCTTCGACCCTACGACCAAACTCACCCTGGAAATCGTATACGCCTGCGAAGAGCCGGATTGTCGGAGAATTGCGCGATATCGGGAGATTCAATCCAATCTCTGCATCATAGCCGTCCAAACCCGCCTCAAACTCCTGTAACACCCGGTCAGTAGTGGTGGTAGTCTGGGTATTCGTTACGGTAGTCGTCGAGGTTCGGGTAGTGGTATAGTCCTGGACGATTGCATACTCCCGGGGTGTAGGCACACCATAGGTGGTCGTGCTACTCACGGATGTGCTACTTGAAGTTCGGGTGCTCACCTGGGTTTCCCGTGATGTGGTTTCCCTGGCTACTTTGGGTGAAGAATCTGCATCATACCAATTCACCCGGGCATCGACCCACTTACTCAGAACCTCGAAACCAATGCCCGCCTGATTAAAACGATTCCCAAAACGGGAACGTCGACTATCAACATAGGCATTTGTACCAATGATCGCATTCGGAGCAATTAGTTTTCTCCATACAATTCCAAAATTTCCTTCAAATTCACCTTCATCTTTAAGGGAGAATCTGGGATTCAATAAAAGCGTTCCGTCGTTTCTATCATAGAGCGGGATAAGAAAATCCGCGAATGGTTCCAACGTCGAGTCCCCCACCCGGAAACCTGCAGTTAATTGAGTATCCTTTTGCGTTTCTTGAGTAGAAGAGGCTGAGGCACTCTGAGTAGAAACGATAAAGATCACCGTTAGAAAGATCAATAATTTCTCCCAGAGAGTGGTCGGGTTTTTTCTAACCGGATACATGATCTTGATCTGAGTTATTTCAATAATTATTCGCTAATTATTTGTTGTTAATGGAAATTGTTGTTAACGGAAACCTGGGACCTAAATAAAAGCTCCCGCTACCCCTGGTTGCGGGAGTTCGAATGCTTTCGGGAACAGTGTACTCTATCCCGCTTTTTTTTGTTCAAAAAGATCGTTAACGCACCCCCCGGCGAGTCAGCCGAGGGAACTACCCCCTCGGCTGCTCTTAGAACCCAGCGTGAGTCTCTCAACTCACTGGGCTCCCATCATTCAACCGTCGGCTTCACACCCAGTTGCCAAGGTGGAAATAGATGAGGACTGCGCTTCGCAATCCTCCCCAATCTATACTCCGTTCGTCTTCTATGGCGTTGCAACCTCTTATATTTCCTCGTCGCCCATAAGATCAGCTTACCATTGATATGACGTAACGTCGGATACAATGCAGACTTGTAGAATCGACCATAATAGTGAATCCAGCCTCGAATCTCCGCCCGGAACATACGCGATGGATCAAGCAATGATTTGTCGCTCCGCAAATGCAGTCGCCAACGCCTCACTGTTTGTCTGATCACCTTGATCGCCTGGGCGCTAATCGCTGGACTGAAATTGATAAAGAACTTACCATAACGACTCTTTGACCGTCTTGGCCTAAAGGTATAGCCCAAAAAATCAAAGCTCGTCACCGCATAGCCTCCTCGCCTATCATCGTCCTTACAATACTCAATCTTCGTCTTATCCGGATGAGCTGATAGTCCACATGCTTCCAACCGTGCCGATAAAGTCTCTAGCACCACTTTGGCTGCTTGCTCACTCACACAGTGCACAAGCCCATCGTCAGCGTAGCGACAAAATGGCTCACTCGGAAACGTTCTTTCCATCCATTTATCAAATGCATAGTGCATGAATAAATTAGACAGAACCGGACTAATCACCCCACCCTGCGGCACGCCGCGTGTGCGGGGAATCGTTGTCCCATCTTCCTGTTCAATCGGAGCAGTTAACCAACGCTCGATCGACAATAATAGCCAACGATTATCTGTATGCTTCTTTACTGCCTTCATCACTAATACGGGATCATCCGCCCCTGTGCCTTGCCTCGATACTCAGTTTCTCATAGGGTCTCTACTTGAAGTGCTCTCTTCTCATCAAGACGACAGGTTCCCACGTTCCACATAAAAGCCTGTGCGACATTCTCGCCTTCTGCATGCCGGATGCCACTTGGGCAGTAATCAGGTTCCTCCCAAACTTATCCCGAGTTAACGACTCCCCCTCGGTTTTGACATCACCGCTACACTTTCCGTCACGCTCACCACCAGGGCTCTTTACCTTCGCAGCTGACGGTGGTTTGAAGCCGCCTCCTGAAAGGCGGCTTCGAGGGGCCTCCCCTCATCTTTTATGCAGTTCAACAGTTAGTCTCTGTTAATCCATATCTGATCCTCCTGTCTTCGTGGCACACTGTCGTCCGTGAAACCCTTTACTGCCACTGTCTGTCCGGAGCCTCTCCAATACAACTCAAGCTATCCTAGCTTAGGTAAATATATCATCTATCATTCCAGGAAATTGTCAGAAAGCCAACCGACCAAACTATATCTCCTATTCCCACCCCAGATGATATGAATTACGATTCTACTAATTACTACCCATTGGGATTACCTTCTTAATCGTCAGGAAACGACATGTTGAACATCGACCCCATCACGCCAGCAATAGGAGCATCGATTAGCGGAATCGGTTCTAACTCCTTTTCAGATCCCTTGTTATGCGATGAAATTTATCAGGCACTGCTAAAACATCAGGTAATCTTTATTCCCCAGTCAAACCTTAAACCCAGCCAACATCTGGCGTTTGCAGAGAATTTTGGAACTTTGGACGATCCCCATCTTCACTACCCCCATGTTGAGGGCTATGCCAACATCGTATTACTTGAGAATGATCAGAACAATCCCCCAGACACCAATAGCTGGCACACCGACCTTACTTTCAAAGCAATTCAGCCTTTTGCGTCGATTCTGATTGCAAGGCATATCCCGGCTTCCGGAGGAGACACTATGTGGTCCAGTTGTTATGCCGCCTACGATCGACTCCCGGAAGGCATGAAAAATGATCTCGAGAACTTACAGGCTGTGCACGACTTTGGGGATTTCAGAAATAGTTTTGTTTCTGATCAGGACGGGCAGTCCGGGGTTGAACGCCTCAATCTCAACGTATCACGATTTGGGCACAATATTCGCCCTCTAATCGATAGCCATCCTGTAACCGGAAGAAAGTTTCTGAATTTTAATGAGGCTTTTGTGACCCACATTGCCGGGATGACCACCAATGATTCGAATGCGCTTAGAACTTTTCTGGCTAATCATATGAACAAACCAGAAGATCAGGTAAGGTGGCGGTGGTCAGTGGGCGACCTCGTCATGTGGGATAATCGCGTCACCATGCACTATGCCCTTGCGGACTATATGCCTCACTACCGTTGCATGAACCGGATTACCGTGGTCCACGACCGACGTGCTCCTGATTGTTCATAGCGTTACAGATCAACATGGATCTGGTCACGCAAATTCAATTTCAGATTACGACAAACCGCTTCTCCAATTACTGATTCGTCAGTAGATGTCAGTGGATTCAGCCGTGGATCAGACTATCCTGAATCATCCTGAAACAATTAGAGAGATAAAGAAATAGACAACGCTAGCCACACCTCTAACGACACAGAATTTAGGGGTGGACTGTTAAGTGCATCCAGACTTATCTATCACTTACTTATATTTCACTTAGCGTTAACAGGGCAGCTAAATTGGAGGTGATAGATGATTAATCGATAAATCGAACCTGATCGTTTTCTAGCAGCGTTTCAATTGCCGCTGGCAGTTTCAATCCATCCACCACTTCCTTATCGAGAGCAGTTTCCAATTCCTTGATCCGCACAAGTCGCTTAATGACTTCATCAATAATTTCATAGGGTACGACGATTACTCCGTCTCGATCAGCAACTACCATATCGCCAGTTTCAACTTCCATCCCCCCAATCTGAATCGGCATTCCGATTTTCCCTAGCCCTTGCCCCACGGGAGAATTTGGATTAATTCCCTTACACCATATAGGCAGGCCCACCTCCACAATACCCGCATAATCTCGCACTGGTCCGTCTGTTACCAATGCTTTAGCGCCATTATTTTTCATCATACCCGCCAATCGATCTCCGCAGGCTGCGCAATGCTGATAGTCGCTGAATGATGAAACAACCACATCACCAGCTTGTATGAATTTAAGCGCACCTAACAATGCCAAAATATCCGCCGGCCCCGTGTCTACAGTCAAAGCCGGTCCAACAAAATTGTATGGCAGATCTCTTCCGTCTCCTACCGGTCGAATTTCGGGACTGAGGGCTCCGATTCCATCCATGGCATCTACAATGAATCCAGTGGGAACTCCCTCAAATGCAACGATCTGATCAGCGTTTGGTCGCCGAGAGGGTTTCCTAATTGTCAATTTAACAGGTTCTTCAATCATAGGTCGGTATGAAATTAGTATGTGATTAATGTGTAATTAGCGTGAAAATAATACGAAGCCGGATGTTAAGGTTGGAGCCATCAACGCTCATGCCCGATAAAAATCGTGTCGTATAAGCATCAGGGAAACAAACATTCTTCGGTCGCCCCCCTATTTACCTTCTGGGATTCGTCAGTTATCTTTCCACTTTAGTGACCTCGAAAATGCATTGATTAATGAATGTGAATATCGCGAATATAATGGTAGTCATCGTTCCAATTCAATGTAGATTTTCTTTGGAACACCAAAAGCCACCGAAAATTGAGGTGACAAGAGCAATCAGGTGATAGGGAATTTCCGGGTAATCGCGTATTCATCAACATTGATGAACGACGTAAAACACAAGCGTAAAAGATAAGCGCGAAATATAATCGCAAAATATAAAATTGAACTTAAAAACCCAATGCACCATCTACAAGAGAGAATTCAGTTGGCAGTGGCATTTCGCTGGGCAGCCCGTTTGGGCTGGCAATCCGGTATTTGCAACCATTTTAGTATGGCGGTTGATGGCTCCAGCGGCCCGGCGGGTATACTAATCAACCCACAGGGGTTTCATTGGTCGGAATTGACTGCCTCATCACTATTATTGATGAATGCTGATGGTAGAATTATCGATGGTGAAGGAGCTGTCGAGGACACCGCTTTTTTCATCCACCTTTCCATTCATAATCAACTTCCGTCGGCTACCTGCATATTACATGCCCATCCTCCCTACTCAACCGCGATCATGTGTTCTAAACCGGGAAGAATTGTGAACTGCAGTCAGGATAGTTTGAGATTCCACGGAAGAATCGCTTATGACGATCATTTTGGCGGATTGGCCGATGACACCAGAGAGGGTAAGCGAATCGCCAATGCACTGGACGGTAAGTCAATCATGCTAATGGCTAATCACGGCATTACGGTTACTGGTCCTTCGGTGGCCAAAGCGCTGGATGACTTTTATTATTTAGAGCTAACCGCTAAATATCAGCTGCTAGCGAACAATGCCGGCGAAGGCCTGAACATTCTCTCTGACGAAAAGGCTAATCAACTCGCTCCAGCTATCCAGGAAGAAAACGGGCAAGTAGAAGGGCACTTTAATGCGATACAGCGAATACTGGACAAAGAAGAACCTGAATATCGCCAATAGAGCAAAAACTATGCCAACTCAGAATGTTAATCCGCCTGAGTCCTAGGGTTAAATCACTAACTCCTATTTATTTTGATGATTGGATGCTAAAAAATTGGATATCTTGCTCATGGGTAATAGACCACAAACGTCTGCCATCAGGATTCAAAGATATCGCTTTACTTCTGAACCTTTATCCTATATGTTCCGCTGCAGCATAAAGGTTCAGCAAGTTTAAATTCTTCGTTTTTTGTATTGCCTCTCGCAAGTTGTCACATTCTCTTTCACAGCTCTTTAGTAGTTCGTAACAAATAGTTTGTTTCCTTCGCTAGTTTACCGCATCAAAGTTTATAAATATCTGCTTTAATTTTTCGCTATTCGTGCCGATTAAGGCGTCCAACATATTTACTAACAAAGGTAATAAACATGGCTACTCAAGCTACAGGAACCGTTAAATGGTTCAACGAAACTAAAGGTTTCGGCTTTATTGAACAGGAATCCGGTCCTGATGTTTTCGCTCACTATAGCGCAATCGTGGATTCGGGATTCAAAACATTGGCTGAAGGTCAAAAGGTTCAGTTCAATCTTACTCAGGGTCAAAAAGGCCCACAAGCCGAGAACATTGTTGCCCTATAAATGGGGCTCTATACATAGGTATGAGTTAATCCGGTATGGGTTTGTCAGAACAAACCCTTGATATACCGTATTCACCCGCTGGAGACTATCTAAAAAGACTACCTGAAAAAGGCTACCTGAAAAGACTAGCACTTTTTCAGGTAACCAGCCCAGCCCCGGTATTAAAAGAAATCCAATTACCGTTTATGGTAGTTGGATTTTTTTATGAATTTTTTATGAATTTTTTATGAATTTTTTATGAATTTTTTATGAATTTTTTATGAA